>CAJTLE010000013.1 GCA_910577085.1 uncultured Allobaculum sp.
GATGCACCCGACAAAAGTATCAATTAACTGAAGTGTGTTCAAAGATCATGAACTGGGCCGAATGTACAAAAAATATTAAAATTATTTTAAACTACTATTGTAATATTTAATAATAGTAGTATAATATTATTGTATAATTCGGAGGTATTTTCTATGTCCCAGTCCAAGTTTAAACCTGTTCAGATGAATCTGTTCGATCCTATCTACACACTTTCTGCTAGAAAACTCAGATTGCTTGAAAACGGTTGGTCGGGTTACTTCAACCGTGTCATTCTTCCTGAGCTGGTGAAGCTTGAACCGATGTTTGAGCCTCTATATTCCTCGAATCCCAACTCCAGACCTTCAACTCCAACTTACCTTGTTCTGGCTATGTTGATTTTGAAAGATCTGTTCAATCTGACAGACCAGGAGCTGGAGAAGAATGTCACTTTCTCTATTGAGTATCAGTTTGCCCTTGGAACAACATCTTTTGAGCATCAGCCGGTAAACCAGAGAACTCTTAACCGTTTCCGCGCTGCCAATACCCTCTATACAGAGGAGAATGGAATCGATCTTCTCAGTGAGTTTGCCGAAAAACTGGCCAAAAGTCTTGAAAATGCCTATTTGGGTACCAACCTCAAACGGAGAATGGACTCTGTCATGATCGATAACGGCTGCAGAAAGCTTTCAAGACTGCAGCTGGCTCACGTGGTTATCAAAAATATGCTCCTGGTTCTTGATGAAAATGACGTCGAGATTCCCGAAAAACTCCATCACTATATTGAGGACTTTGATGAGAATAAGGTTACTTATCACTCCAAGGTTCCCGCAAAGGACAAACTGGAGACGGCCTGTCAGGATGCCTGCGCAGTTCGTGATCTGATCCCTGCCGAATTCAAAGACGCAGAAGAGGCAAACCAGCTCCTGCGCTTTATCTCCGAACAGGTTATCACAAACTCCGATGGCTCTTTTAACTCAGTGCGGGACGGAAAAGAGCTGACCTCCACCGTTCTGAACAATCCGGCCGAGCCGGAATCAACCTTCCGTAAGAAGGCTGGTAAAAATCACCAGGGATACGTCGGCAACTTTGTGGAAACAGTCGACCTGGATACCAATCGAAAAATCATCGATTCCATGGATTTTCAACCCAATATCTACAGCGATTCACAGTTTGCCAAAGACGAAATCCAGAAGATGGCGCAAGCCGGTGATACAACCACTTTAGTTGCCGATGGAGCATATATCAGCGTGAATACCATCAATGAAGCGGCTGAACATGGAATTAAACTCGTAGGTACAGCCATGACAGGCAAAGAGACACCTGACCTGACTGCTGATTTTGAAATCGATGAAGAAGCCAAAACCATAACCTGTCCAAATGGAAAGAGTGCAGATCGAGTATCCTGCTACGAGAAAACCGAGTCGTGGTATGCCTCATTCCATAAAGAAACCACCTGTAAAGACTGCCCATTCGCTGCTGCTGGCCAATGTCCGCTGAAAAACCACAAGAAGGTCAGATCAGGAACCATCTCTCATAAGATGATTCAGCGCGCAAACCTCCAGCGGACCATGAAGAGTGAAGAGGCCATTGTCGATTTCCGATTCAGAAACGGTGTTGAAGCCATTCCAAGCCAGCTAAGCAAGGAATCAAAAAATTGATTTTCTTCCGTTCAGGGGGTTAGTGCGCAAAAAATTCGGATATGTGTTAGCCATTACGGCAATAAACGTAAGACGAGTGCTGAAATACGCACAGGAAGATGCCAAAAAGGCATTGGATCTTCTTATATCCGAACTGATTCAAGCCTTATATGTGAATTTTAGCCCTATTTCACATACTGAGTTCAATCTAGCTTTTATTGGTGTTCGTCACTGACGGACGCCGAATTTACCGTCAGAAAAAAGAGTCTTTTGTCTGACGCATCTTTCAAATAAAAATTTATTTCTTTGACAGGAGTATAACTTCCCTCCGAGCTATAAATTCCTTTTTTAAAACTCGTTATCGCAGAAGAAGCAAAGCCAATAATCACACAATGAACCTTTGCCTGCTCAATGGATTCGTTATTCCAGATAAATGTCTGATGCGCAAAAAGAATTTGAATGTTATAGCGCTCATAAAGATATTTCCAGAATGTAATTACCGAGCTTCCCTGACAGATGCTGTTGGTCGAAACAAAAGCGCTGATGATTTTGGTCCCATAAATATATTGCGCTGCCTTTAAATACCATCCAGCTACATAATCGAATTCACCGGCATTCTTTACTCCATCAAATAAAGTTCTGATCTCATATTTCTGGCTCTCACTCATATACATGCCGCCCACGAATGGGGGATTACCCATAAGAAAGGAAAGCTTCTCTTTTGGAACCACTTCATTCCAATTCATTCTCAAAGCATTTCCTTCAACAATGTTTGCATTTGTTTTTAAAGGCAGAAAATTGATTTCCGTCAAAACGATATCTTCTGTTTCCTTAATCATTTGGCTTTCTGCAATCCATAAAGCAGCTTTAGCAACCGCTACAGCAAAATCATTAATCTCAATTCCGTAAAATTGACTGATCGAAATCTGGATTGGATTAAATTCACCGCCCAAATCCGCAATAATCTGTCCATTAGCTACATTTTTTCTAGCTGCAATCTTCTCTTTTAGTATTTCATTTTCCAATCTCCGAAGAGCCAAAAACGTTTCTGTTAAGAAATTTCCGCTTCCGCAGGCAGGATCAAGGAAAACAAGTTCTGACAGTTTCTTCTGATATTCCTCGAGTTTTTTAATCTTCGTTGCCGGCTGTTTATACTCTTTGATTTTCTTGAATTCTTCCTTCAAGCCATTCATGAATAACGGATCAATAACCTTATGAATGTTTTCGATGGATGTATAGTGCATGCCCCCGGATCTTCTGGTATCCGGATTCAAGGTACTTTCAAATACACCGCCAAATATTGTTGGTGAAATCTGGCTCCAGTCAAAATTAAGGCTGGCTTTATTCAAAACCAGGTCAACAATCTCTTCATTAAAATTTGGAATAATAATTGACTGCTCTGCAAACAGGCCACCATTAACATATGGAAAAGCCAGAAGATCATCTGCTAGGTATTCATCCCGCTCATCTACTGGTGTATCAAGAACCTGAAAAAGCTGAATCAGTTTTTCTCTCCATAAAGCTGGCGGGAATTGCTCCATATAATCATGAAACATCAATCGCCGTCCTAAAACCTCAGCATCTTCAGCGTAAAACAGAAATACCAGACGAACACAAAGAATGTTCAAGCTTCGCAGGTCTTCCTGATCCTTATGCTTGTATTGCTTCTCCAAAGCGTTATAGATTACTCCGACAATCTCTCCGGCATTAATCGAAATAATCTTTTCCTTCTGTGTATGAATATGTTTCTCATCTAGAAGAAAACTGAGCCGATAATAATCTGTTTCCAAATCATCAAGCCAGATTACCTGAGGAGCTTCATTTGGTTTTTCCATGTCATGAATTCTAATTTCCCGGAAATTGCTGACAACGATCCAGCGTGGGTGCTTGGATCGTGGCAATCCCACTACATATTTTTTTGCTTGCTCAAAAGGCGTCATCAGTGATCCGTCGGACTGTGGCAATTTCTTATCCAGATTCACATTGGATGACTTCTGCTCAATCAAAACCATTGATGACGGAATATAAGCGTCCATGAAACTTTTGTTCTGCAAAATCACTGGACTTTCGAAATCAATAAAATTCGTGATATCCTCGACCCCAAACACACTCACCAGCAGATCCATCCAAAATTGTTGAGTATCGCTTTTTTCATTGCCTTTATTTTTCCAGCGCGCTTTAAACTTTTTAGCAGCTGCTTTCTGATTGATCTTTACCATTTTCTTCCCTTCTTCATTCAAAACTTAAATGTCCCATCATATGCTTCAGAAAACTTCCTCTGGCGAAAAAATGTCCTGCTAAACGATATCGCTATTCGTATATTATTTTCGCGATTGAGGAAATGACATTTCGTTGCTGATAGGTTACCTGCCTATCTGTACTGAAAAGATTCTCTTGTTTGGATACATATTCCAAAGAAAAATATTCCTATCAGATCGGAAGTTCCTCTCTATAGATCACTTCAGCAAGACTATTTATCCGACCAATAGATATCCGCTTTCAAGTCCACTAAGAATTCCATAGCGGGTTAAGAAACTTGCAAACAGAACGAATCACATTAGTTAAATTGGGCTGATACTTATAGCAAATGTCTTTTTTCCTTATCTACATCAAGGTATATCTGCAAACCTCACATTCAGCATACAGAGAATATAAGAAATAACCACGGTCCCCATGATGAAAACGAATTTTTCTCAAAGATAGTTTTCTTTTTACCATTCGATCAGTAATTTTGCCTAGAACAAAACGAAAGGAAATGTTCTACCGCCACTAAAAAACGGCATAAAAAAAGAGGCAGTCTTGTTGTCCGTGAAGATCACCTCATCTTTTATCAACTATTCAATCAAAATATAAATCCGAAGCTGTTGGGGCTCGGGCCGTTTGTCCAGAACTAGTCTTCGTTCAGAACAGCTTCAGCTTTTTCGTCCTCATTCCAGAAATACTCAAGAAGTTCAGCAAAACGGTTATCACGCTTTTTGGAAGAGAGAGCTTTTTCTTCATCGACTACAACCTGAACTCCTTCGAGGTCATTTAACTGAATCTCGTTCACTGCAGATGCCATATACATTTTCCTCCTATAAATATTTTCAGAAATTTTTCAGCGTTTGAAAAATTTGAGCTTGGCTCAATGTTATCAGTTTCAGAAACTTCTTTCAACGATATTTTGTTAAGAATTTCCAAATAATTGATTACTCTTTAGCGTTTCAAAGCTAAAATGAAATCGTTTTCGTTGTTTTGTATCGTTTCTCGAACATTTAAGCCTACTATTTCATCATACTGATTTGAAAGAAAAAGAAAACTTTTATGCATTCTGAAAACTTTCATTCGACAATTTCAGACATTCCGCACATTTTTATAATCCTGTTTCTGATCATTTATGAAATTTTTCTACCATTCCGCCAAAGGAAAATGATCGATTGAATCTGTTCTTTTTCATGGTTGTTTATGCCCATCAGGGATGTCGGCTTAAGATAAATAATTTTCTCAGACAAGAGATATTTTATCTCACAGATGTTGAACGAATGAGATTCGAATTTCATACTGGAAAGACGAAAAAAGCAGGCTACCTGCCTGCCAGCTCGAATGCCTGAGCGAAAATATGTTCTGCATTGGCCGTTGCATAATCATTGGCGGAAATCACGCCGATTGGATGGCCAAGCTTCTGTTCAATTTCGTCCTTATAGTAGCTGATCTGCGGTCCAAGAAGCACCGCATCAGCCTGCTCAACTGCTGGATAATAGTCCGCCAGTCCATACGCTTTTAAGTCAACGACTTCATTATGGTCTTTTGCGAATTCTTCCAGCCGTTTAACGATCCAGTTGGTTGAAAGACCACCAGTACAGATCAGTACAATTTTCACTTGTCTACCCTTCTTTCCAGCTCTTCGATTCGTTTTTCTAATTTTTTCTGTTCTTTAATCTGTGTGACAAGTTCCGTGACCAGATCCATCGTCTGCATGGCATCCATCAGATGATCCTGGGAATGCACCAGCAGAACATTGACATCGTGGTGTTCGCCATTCATTTCCGCAAACAACAAGTCCGTCTGAGCACGCCGTCCTTTTTCAATGGCAGTGCGAGCCTTGGCAAGCAAAGCTTCACAGCTGCCGAAATCCCCTTTACGGGCTGCATTGAGTGCGTCAAACGCGTAAGATTTACCATCACCGGCATCCGCAATGATGCCAAATGAGACCATATCGAGTTCGTCTTTTGTCATATCTACCTCTGCAGCTCAGTCAAGATCTTTGGGGTCATTCCAGAAAAAGCGATAGTATTCTGGATTCTGTTTTCCCCAGCACTCTTCATTATGAGAACCACCTTCGACAATGGATACTTTGCCAAGTCCTCCCTGCCGCTCCAGAGCCCATTTGTATTCCACCAGAAGCATTTCTGCTTCAACACGCATGGGAGCCGACAATTCTTTGGATCCAAACGACCAGTAAATCCGTGTATCCGGATCCAGTCCGCCATGTTCCAGTTCCTGGGAAATTTCTTCTTCACAAAGAAACAGGGACGGCGACAGACAAGCCGCCTTGGAAAATACAGAATTATGCCGGGTAACCGCAAAGAAGGCCATCAAGCCTCCCATCGAGCTGCCGGCAATGGCAGTCGCTTCTCTTTGCGGCCAGGTCCGCAGCTTATGATCAATCATCGGTTTTAATACCTGGACAATCCATTCCATCAAAACTGCTCCGGCGCCAACTGTTGCACCAAAGAACGTTTCTGCCAATGGATATGGAGTGTATTCGTGAAGCCGGTTCTGGTCTTTCGGATCACATTCCAGCCCAACCACTATGCATGGGTCCATGCAGGAATCGAGAAACTCCTTGAGGCCCCACGACCGGCCAAAGGTGGCCTGTTGATCAAAAAACAGGTTCTGGCCGTCAAACATATACAACACCGGATAGCGCCGATTGGAATAAAAATAATCATCTGGAAGGTAGACATCCACCCATCCCAGGCGATTGAGCGGATCCATTCTTACTGGAAAACGATCTATCATGAAATCCCTTCCTTTCGCCTCTTTTTCTATTGTATCCATTTCCGGCCATTTGGTCTTCATAAACTCATTTTGAGTGTTCTTTTTGAGCTCATATTTCCATTTAATTCGGCTGTAGCGATTTGTCGAAAATAATGATCAATTTTTTGAAGAAATTTTAAAATAGACATAAATATTGTCACATTACCTTCTACAATGATCTTGCTTGATCCCCTGCAAATTTCCGCCAAATCTTTTGTATACATCAAGCAGCCTGAACGGCCGATCTCACCCTTCAGGCAAGGCCGCGCAAGCGGCTTTTCTGTTGAAAATGAAAAGCTGCCCATCGGATGCTGCAATGCATTTTGATGGGCAGCTTTATCTGTATAGTGGCGTCCACAAGAGGGTTCGAACCTCCGACCCCGCGCTTAGGAGGCGCGTGCTCTATCCAGACTGAGCTATGTGGACCTGTTCAGGCGCATCAACGGATTCATCTTCAGAATTGACGAATTCTGAAATCAAGGCTCTTCTTTATCTTAGCCGTTTTGATCGAAAATAAGCAAAAAAAAAATGGCGCACCCGAGAGGACTCGAACCTCCAACCACCAGAATCGGAATCTGTTACTCTATCCATTGAGCTACGGGCACAGCGCACAATTATTCTATTGCACACCCCTTTTAAAATCAAGTCCCACCAAAAACCGGCCCATTTTGAGCGATATTTCATCCGGATCCAATCATTCTCCTATGATCCTCCTGCTTTGAAAAACCGCTTTCAGGCCGGTTGAAATTTGAATTTGCATGGTTCTTCTCGAATTTACCTACACTTTTTCGTTTCTGTTCGTTCATTCTGATTCCATTTTTCCTTACAATGATCATGCAAAACTTCCATTTTATGGAAACTGAATTCTGCTTTGCACCGAAAGATTGTGCAGTCAGGACCGTATTGAAACCTTGAAGTTTGCAGGATCCCATCCGCAAAGTCGATCGAAAGCAGGCAGAATGAACAAGAGTAAGTAAGGATAAGTAAAGGAGAAATCTTTTTATGAAAACTGCAGTCATTGATGTTGGCGGAGGCATGCGCGGCATGTATGCCGCAGGCGTTCTGGATGCCTGTATGTATGATGACGTGAAATTCGATATTGCGATTGGAATTTCCGCTGGTTCAGCCAACGTCTGCAGCTATATTGCCAATCAGCTCGGCCGGAACTATATGTTTTATCGAGAGTATTCCGGAAGACCGGAATACATGTCATTCCACAATTACTTTGAAACAGGTTCATTCATCAACATGGACTACATCTACAGCACTCTGTCCAACAAGGATGGCGAAAATCCGCTGGACTTTGATGCCTTCAATGCCTCCGATATTCAGATGGTTGTTGTCGCAACCAATGCGATTACCGGCAAGCCTGCCTACTTTGACCGGCACTGGCTTCAGGAAAACCAGTACGATATTTTCAAGGCCAGCTGCTCGATTCCAGTGGTCAACCATCCCTATATGATTGCTGGCGTACCGTTCTTTGATGGCGCTCTTTCAGATCCAATTCCGCTGGATAAAGCCTTCGAACTTGGCGCCGATAAAGTCGTCATCATTCTGACCAAACCAAGTGACATTGAGCGCAAGCCATATAAGGATCAGGCTGTTGCCGCCTTTATGCGTTCCTACCCCAAAGCTGCTGAAGGACTCCGATCCAGAGCCGACCGCTATAATGAAGTTGTTGCCAGAGCCAAAGAACTGGAAAAAGAAGGCAAGGTTCTGGTCGTTGCTCCAGATGATACGTGCGGCGTCGATACGCTTGACCGCAATCCAAACAACCTGCATCGCCTGTACCTCAAAGGATTCCAGGATGGGCAGAAGATCAAAGAATTCCTTCAGCCCGTCGCAGAAGCTAACGAGGAATAAAATTGCTGGGATTCTGATTTCAGAATTCTCACCACCAGAAAAGCCGGATCTTGTTCAACTCTGATCAGATCCGGCTTCATTGCGTTTTCGGGTTTTGTAGGTTTTTGGTAGTCCAGTCTTCAGGTTATCCCTGTTGTCTGTTCTTCCAGTTCGCTGATATCCCAGTTTTCTGTCTTTCTGATTCACTGGTCTTCTTTAAGAAAGAGCGTAGGAACCATACGCTCGTTATATTGCGTCGAAACAATTCCGGCATCGGACAGCCGGGAATATACACCCGCAAACTGGCCATTGAAAACATACAGACCAGTCAGATTGGAATAGGGTTTAAATCCATCAGGGCCGAGCAGATCGATGTTCATCGACTGATAATGGGGAATGTATTCTTCGACGATATAGCCATGATCAACCAGATCATCGACCAGCTTTGGCCAGTGTTTTTCAGCAATATCCACCCCCGCATAAACACCTTTGGCTCCATAACCTTCTTTGGGTTTGATAATCCAGTGCCTGCGGTCTTGCTTGATCCGCTCCGCCGTTTCCGGTGTCAGATCAAAGGCTTCGGGCATATGCGCTTTGATAAACATCACTTCTTCATCGGTGAAGTATTTCTGTAAAGCTGGTTCAAAGAGAGCTTCACTGATCGTTTTGGAATGGGGGATCTGGGTTTTAAATGCTCCAGCCAGAACGATGTTTCCTTCTTTTACCGCCTGTAAAAACGGCTTGATTTCATCGAAATGGTCCAGCACATCCTGCGTGACGGCTCTTCGATACAGGGCATCATAGTGAACCCCTGTTCTGGGATTATAGAGGGAAGTTCCATCGTATTGCAGATCGCGGATATCGACGACTTCAGCCGTATACCTTCGATCCTGAAGCAGTTTTTCGATCGCATACAGTTCTGGAAGATACGCATTTTCCAGAAAGTCTGAAATGGCAATCGCCGGATTCTTTTTTCCGGTCGCCTGTTCGATATCCACAAGCAGCGCATCCGCCAATGGATTCATCAGCGGCAGATAGCTGACTTCAGGTTTAAGGGCGTTCCAGACATTGTTGTGGGCCAGAAATTTAAACATCAAATCATTTTCATACATGGCGGAAGTTCCGTCGGTATTGAATTCACAGACCTTGAAATCGCCGGTTGCTTCATCATAAAAAACATCAATGCGCAAAACCGGGATAGCTGCCTGATAACCAGGCTCGAGAGCGATGAGTTCTTCGAGTTCTGGTGGGAAGTGAAACAGAGCCCGTATCTCTGGATCTTTCTGGTAGGCGGCGATCGTCTTTTCAAAAATCGAATAGAAAGTCTGACAGAGCTTTTCGAAATTTTCTTTATCCTGCAAAGTAAAGAACTTTGGGATATGCAGGGTGCGGGTATAAATTGGCACCGCACTGCTCTGATTGGGAACTTCATATTCTAACGGTGAATTCTGAATGGTCAGACTGGTATCGAATGCACTTTTACGGCTTTCCTGCAGATGGTCTTCTACATAATCAAGCCATTGTTTTTCAATGGATTTCACAGAGTGAAGATGGATGCTTTCACTTCATCCGTGTGTTTTTTGCCTAAAACGTTTTCCATGATTGCCCAGGCAAAATCAATCGCGGCTGCAGCAGAACGTCCAGTGATCAGTTTTCCATCGACTACAGTTGGCTGATCTTTATAGGTTCCACCGAATTCATCGTTCATCGATGTAAAGCAGGTGTAGTCTTTGCCTTTGAGCAGACCCATGTGTCCAAGGATCGTTGGAGCGGCGCAGATGGCCGCTACATATTTTTCTGGGTCATTGTAGAACTCAGTGATGACTTCTTTGACTTTTTCGTTGGCTTCGAGTTTTGGAGCGTGGGCGCCGCCTGGAATGATCAGAACATCTACATCTGAGAAATCGTAGTCCTTCAGAGGAGTTGCTGGCGAATAGGTAACACCAAAACGACCGGTTACAGAATCAGTATTGGCTGCGCTGACTAAGTCAACAGGCATACCAGCCCGGCGTAACAGGGCGATTGGACCCATGGCTTCGAGTTCTTCGAAACCGTTGTCCATGACAATTGCGGCTTTTTTCATACTAAATACCTCGCTTTCGTACGTACTGTACTTTTAATATTTTAACCCACTGTGCCCAATCAGCACTGTTTATACCTGACCTTCAGAGATCTGTTTCTGAAAGGGGTCTTCGGAGACGACCTGCATGACAAATGATGAGTTTCTGATCTTTCTGATCTTTCTGGTCTTTTGAGTCTTTTTGCTCATTCAAATCCGCTTTATACCGGTAACCTTCTTTCCTGATTTTCCAGAAATCTCAAACTCACCAGAATCTGTTCATTCCTTATTGTTTTTATGTGATTTTTTCAGAATTTGATAAGAGTTTTCTTCTTCTTTATTTGGTTGGCTTGGATAGAATAGGCATATCGAAAAAAATTCTGTCTTCTTCATCCTTTGTGCCCTCTATAGTGCAAACTTTGGGCCTTGGCAAAGGAAGGACTCTGGTTTTCACCGATAATGAAGATAGAAATACAAGAATACTTTTTAAAGGGAGGTTCTTCTATGAATCGTTTAAATCCATCGCGCAGCGAAACGTTATCCTTGGCGCTGATGTATCTGTTATTTGGTCTTGTGCTCTGCTTCTTTTCCGGCTCGATTCTGACAACCATCGTCCGGATTCTCGGTATTATTCTGGTTGTATATGGCGGCTTTAACCTGTATCAGTACTTTGTCGTGATAAAATCTACGAACATGTCGCCAATGTTCATCGGAATTCCGGGTGTGATCATTGGTTTGATTCTTGCAGTATGGCCGCACATGCTGATCAACTTTTTCCCAATCCTTGCCGGCGTTCTGTTAACCTTTAACTCCATCGCTCAGATCCAGAAATCTCTGGTGATGAAACGCGCCGGAATTTCTTCCTGGATGTTCAGCATGGTCATTGCTTTGATCATGTTATTTGTCGGCATCGTTTTGATGATCCGTCCGGGAAATGTCATCAACATGATCATGAGTCTTACTGGTTATGCTCTGATTGCAGAAGCCGTCGTTCTGACTGTTCAGGCTTTTGTCAGAGCCTAAGTCATATGGCAATGCTCTTCTCTCTCTGATTAATTCCTGACTCACCCTCCTCATTCTCTGAGTCATTGACCTGGTTTGTGCCAGGTCTTTTTGTATTCTTTATATTCTGACCATTTCGTCTGGCCTGAATTTATCTTCACCTGGTCTGAATTCTTCTGGGCCTGAAACGCACAAAAACCGGGATGCCTGATGAGGCAGACAACCCGGTTTCATTCAAGATTTGAATTCAAACAATTGCGTACAGTTTTGAGAAGATCGGATTCCAATCCAGTTTAATCTGAATCAGAGATTTGGTCTGAACCAAAGATTTAATCTGAATCCGATTGGAAAGAGGTCAGTCAGAGCTGTATTTATTCTTCTGTTTACTCCTGCGCAAACATTGGAGTGGAAAGGTAACGATCCCCTGTATCTGGAAGCAGGGCAACGATCAGTTTGCCTTTGTTTTCTGGTCTGGCCGCTAACTGTTCAGCAGCAGCTAAAGCCGCACCAGAAGAGATTCCAGCCAGGATGCCTTCGCTTTGAGCCAGTTCACGACCGGCATCATAGGCTTCCTGATCGGAAATCTTGATGATTTCATCGTATACATGAGTATCCAGTGTGTCTGGCACGAAGCCGGCACCGATGCCCTGAATGCCATGCTTTCCTGCTTTTTCACCAGACAGAACAGCAGAGGTTTCTGGTTCAACCGCAACGACTTTGACGTTTGGATTCTTGGATTTGAGGTATTCGCCAACACCGGAAATCGTTCCGCCGGTTCCTACGCCCGCAACAAAGATATCGACTTTACCATCGGTGTCTTCCCAGATTTCAGGACCGGTTGTGGCATAATGAGCAGCTGGGTTGGCCTGGTTTATGAACTGACCAGCAATAAAGGCATCACCAAGTTCTTTGGCAATTTCTTCAGATTTGGCAATTGCACCTTTCATACCTTCAGCACCTGGTGTGAGCACCAGTTTAGCGCCATAGGCTTTGAGCAGATTACGACGTTCAACAGACATGGTATCTGGCATCACGATGATGACTGGATAGCCTTTTAAGGCACCAATTGCAGCCAGACCGATACCGGTATTGCCAGAAGTGGCTTCAATGATGGTTGTGCCAGGTTTAAGGCGGCCGTCGGCTTCGGCGGTTTTGATCATGTTGGCAGCAACGCGGTCTTTAACAGAGCCAGCCGGGTTGAATCCTTCGATTTTGACGGCGATGGCTGCAGGCAGATCATGTTTCTTTTCAATGTTTTGAACTTCGACCAGCGGGGTTTTTCCTACCAGATCGAGCATACTGGAATGAATAGGCATTTTTTATTTCTCCTTTGGGTTCATTTTCCTGTCTTATGACGGTTTATCCATAAATAGAAGGATCTTATAACCAAGTATAGATCCATTGCTTCCCGATCGATTGGTCCTTTACCGAAACAAACAATCAGAAATCAGAATTTTAAGTCCATCAGCCTTTGGAATTAAAGGCAGCCACAGGAAGAACAACATAGAATTTTTAAACGCATAAATTTGTCCTCGCTTATGCGACTGAAGATAGCCGTCTTCGCCTCAATTGAAAAGTCATGCGCACCATTCTTACAGAAATCTATTACATTTTATTCAAAATATGATCATTTTTATCCCGCCTGCTTATGAAACCACCGCTCGTTTCCCCTTCCTGATTTCATTTCTGAACGAGATCAGATAGAAAACGTTTCATTTCAGATGAGATTTCGCCACGCAAAAAGGCAGCTGTCCCCCATAATGACAGCCGCCTTTAATGTGCTTATGCGATTTGTGATTTTAACCAGGCAAAGATAAATCCATCCAGATTTCCATCCAGTACGGCCTGAGCCTGACTGGTTTCATATCCGGTTCTTGCATCTTTGACCATGGTATACGGATGCAGAACGTAGCTTCGAATCTGGCTGCCCCATTCATTGGCTTTGGTTTCGCCTTTGAGGGCGGCAATCTTCTTTTGCTGCTCCTCGATTTCACGCTGCAACAGTCTGGATTTCAGAATGTTGAGCGCTTCTTCGCGGTTCTGAATCTGGCTGCGGCCAGACTGACAAGTGGCCACAATTCCGGTTGGCTTGTGGACCATACGAATCGCCGAGTCTGTCTTGTTGATGTGCTGACCACCAGCACCGGAAGCACGCTTGGTTTCGACAATCAGATCTTCCGGTTTGATTTCAATTTCAATGTCGTCATTGAACTGCGGCATGACCTCAACAGAGGCAAAGGAAGTGTGGCGTCTGGCACCGGCATCAAATGGAGAAATCCGCACGAGACGGTGAACTCCTTTTTCACCTTTCAGATAGCCATAAGCCTTTTCGCCTTCAATGAGAATCGTAGCCGACTTAATGCCCGCTTCTTCACCTTCCTGGAAGTCAAGAACGGTGACTTTAAAGCCCTTGTTCTGAGCATAACGGGTATACATGCGGTAGAGCATGCTGGTCCAGTCGCAGGATTCGGTTCCCCCTGCTCCTGGGTGGAATTCGAGAATGGCATTGGAGTTGTCATACTCGCCGGACAGAAGAACTTTCACTTCGAAGTCATCCATTTTCGCTGTCGCTTCTTCAGCTTCCATGGAGGCCATTTCCAGTAATTCTTCATCCGGATCGCTTTTCAGAACTTCAGCTGTTTCAGCTAAGCCATCAAAGATTTCGCGCAGCTCTTTGTAGCCGCTGACGATTTCTTTCAGGGAGTTCTGTTTGCGGATGGTATTCTGGGCTTTCTTCTGATCGCTCCAGAATCCATCTTCCAGCATCTGCTGGTCGTAAGCCTGAATCTGCTTTTCTTTTTCAGGCAGGTCAAAGTGACTCACCCAGAGCGTCCAACTTCTCCAGGTGAGTAGACAGAATCTGTTTAAGCTCGAACAGTTCCATTTTTATTCATCCTCGCTTCATGAGCACTTCTGGCTTCTTCCACTTTATTCTGTGGTTTTTCCTGACGGATGCGCACTTTTAACAGGTAAGAAGCAATTTCACGGTCAATCCGGCGGTTCATGTCTTCAAACATGTCGAAGCCTTCCTGAACGTACTGCTGCAGCGGGTTATTCTGAGCGTAGGAACGCAGATAGATACCATTTCTCAGTTTGTCCATGCGGTCGATATGCTCAACCCAGTTGCGGTCGATGTTACGTAAAACAACTGTTTTTTCGAATGGTAAGAACTGTGCTTTAGCCAGTTCGATTTCGTGTTCGTAAGCACCCCAGACTTTGTTAAAGATGTATTCTTTAAGCTCGTCGTAGGATTTGCCTTCGAGTTCTTCAACGTGGATGGCCCGATCGCCGCTCACACCGAGAACTTCCAGGGATTTTACCAGACCTGGCAGATCAACTTCTGCTTTACGGCCTTCGGAAAGGTTGGCCTGGATTGCCTGTTCGATGACTTTTTCGAAAATCAGACGGACCATATCATGGACGTCTTCGCTTTCGAGAACTTTGTTGCGCTGATCGTAGATGATTTCACGCTGACGGCGCAGAACATCATCGTAGTCCAGCAGGTTTTTACGAGTGTCGAAGTTGAAGCCTTCGACTTTCTTCTGAGCCATTGTGATGGAACGGGTAACCTGTTTGGATTCGATCTGCTCATCGCCAAGGGAAGCAAACAGGGATTTCAGCTTGTCAGTACCGAAACGAACCATCAAAGAGTCTTCCAGAGAAACATAGAATTTAGAGAATCCCGGGTCACCCTGACGTCCGGAACGACCACGCAGCTGGTTGTCGATTCGACGGGATTCATGACGTTCAGAACCAAGAACAGCCAGACCGCCTAATGCGCGGCTTTCTTTGGTCAGCTTAATATCGGTACCACGACCAGCCATGTTGGTGGCAATCGTAACGGCTTTTGGTCTGCCGGCTTTAGCAACGATTTCAGCTTCTCGTGCATGGTTTTTGGCGTTCAGCACTTCGTGTGGAATGCCTTCTTTCAGAAGCATCTGGTGGAGCAGCTCGGAAACTTCTACCGCAATGGTACCAACCAGAACTGGCTGGCCTTTTTCGTAGAGTTCTTTGACTTTGCGAACCAGAGCTTTGTATTTGTCTTCTTTTTTACCGTAGATTTCATCTGGTAAATCCTGACGGGCAATCGGACGGTTTGTTGGAATGACAACAACACGCATGTTGTAAGTGTTGAGGAATTCTTCTTCTTCAGTTTTTGCAGTACCAGTCATACCGGCCAGTTTTTCATACAGACGGAAGAAGTTCTGGTAAGTGATGGTAGCCAGAGTGGATGTTTCTTCTTTGATTGGAACACATTCTTTGGCTTCGATCGCCTGATGCAGACCATCAGAGTAAGCACGACCAGGCATTGTACGACCGGTAAACTGGTCAACAATGACGATTTCTTTCTGGTCAGAAACCACGTATTCAACGTCCTTCATCATGATGAAGTTGGCTTTTAATGCCTGGTTGAGGTGGTGAACCAGCTGGGTATTTTCCAGATCATACAGGTTTTTCAGGTTGAAGAAGCGTTCTGCTTTTTCAACACCGGAATCTGTCAGCATGACCTGTCTGGTCTTTTCATCGATATCGTAGTCACCGGAAACAATTTTCTGTTCCTTGGACAGTTTATCGTATTCGTATTCTGGTTTTACCAGAGTTTTGACAAAGCGGTCTGCGGCAATATACAGGTTCGCCGTGTCTTTTTTACCACCGGAAATAATCAGCGGGGTACGGGATTCATCGATCAGGACAGAGTCGACCTCATCGATAATGGCCATGTATAAACCACGTAAAACGCGGTCATTGACATCCGTAACCATGTTGTCACGCAGATAGTCAAATCCGAGTTCGGAGTTGGTGGTGTAGGTAACATCACAAGCGTAAACCGCACGTTTTTCAGCTGCAGACAGTTCACGTTTGTTTACGCCGACAGTCAGGCCTAAGAAACGATAGATTTCACCCATCCATGCAGCATCTCGACCAGCCAGGTATTCGTTGACGGTGATTACGTGTACGCCTTTTCCCATCAGTGCGTTCAGATATACGGCCATTGTCGCGGTCAGGGTTTTACCTTCACCGGTCTTCATTTCCGCAATGTCACCACGATGCATTGCAGCAGAACCTTCGATCTGAACTTTATATGGTTTTTCACCGATTACCCGGCTGGCTGCTTCTCTTGCTGTCGCAAACGCTTCTGGCAAAAGATCATCCAGGGTTTCGCCTTTTTTAAGGCGTTCCCGGTATTCTTCAGTTTTGTTTCTTAATTGTTCGTCAGTTAAAGCTTTCATCTCATCTTCATG
This sequence comes from uncultured Allobaculum sp., assembly GCA_910577085.1. GTDB lineage: Bacteria > Bacillota_I > Bacilli_A > Erysipelotrichales > Erysipelotrichaceae > Allobaculum. The sequence goes on from CAJTLE010000013.1 coordinate 16,783, forward strand.
AGCAAGAACCTGATCCGCTGTTTTTTCCAGCCGCTTCAGTTCTCTTGCTTCTTCCGAGAACAGTCCTCCAAAAAGAGCCATTTATTTCTCCTCTCAAGTCAAACTTTAGCAAATTACATTTTAGCATAGGGGCTTCAAAGTCCCCAAAGCAAGCGGTCTCTTCTTCTTCATACTCCACTCTTATGCCCGAATTTCGCATACTTTAACCATTTCTGGACATTCTCCACTTTTTTCAGTCCGCTTGCCATCGATTGAAAAAAATGGACATTCAGGCAAAAAAATAATATGAACAAGATGTTTTACCTTAGTAAACTTGTCCATAATATAACAATTTTCACGTAGAGTAAACAAAATCAGGGAAAAACTACGGCTCTTCCCTGATTTTCAATCACTTCACTTTTCAAAAAGCCAATTCTGTGCTGGATCACATTGACCAAGTCCATCTCAAAAATTTTCTCTTTACCCGCGGGCTGACAAGAATTGGATAAGAGTCAGCCTCAACCCAGACAAAAAACCGCCTGGTATCAGGCAAGCATACGATCCAAATCGGTCAGAAAGCCGAACCGGGTCAGATGGAAAACCGGTCCTGATCAGACAGGGGTATGAACGAAGGCATCCGTACTGATTCCCTGTTCGAGAATTTTGGCTGCCCACTTTTTTGCTCCTTCAAGCGAATGATCCCGGTAGTTGCCGCATTCCTTACGGGCAGTTCCTGGAACTTCTTCCCATGAAGTATCCAGGGTCTGTTCGAGTGCTTTTTTCAAAGCTTTGGCCGCATCAAGACTCGACAGTTCACCCCAGACCAGCAGATGGAATCCGGTCCGGCATCCATAGGGAGAGCAGTCGATATAGCCTTCAATCTGCGGGCGCAGATATTTGGCCAGCAGATGCTCAAGCGTATGCAGGCTGGCGGTATCGATAAACTCTTCATTTGGCTGACTCAGACGGACATCAAAATTGGAAATAATGTCGCCTTTTGGTCCGCTGGTCGTATCAATCAGACGGACATAGGGTGCAATGACTGCATCGTGATCCAGGGTAAAGCTTTCAATTTCAACCTGTGGTTTTGTTTCCTGTACTTCCATAGCGTCCTCCTTATGGTTTACATTCTGATTTTTCAAAAGGATCTGAGACTGAATCGAATTCCAGCCGATCTGATCTGATCTGATCTGATCCGATCGTTTCTGATTCTCTAAAACAATTCGTATCGCTCCTGGCGTCGCTTCGAGTGCTGTTCTTCATGCTGTTCTTATTCCCCTGCTTTGGAAGCTGTCCCCGCAGCAGAAGGTTTGCCATCCGCAGCACTGCCTGCAGTTGTTTCCGCCAGATATTTATCCTTATATTTCATGACTGCTTTTGGCGGATTGTCAGCCAGAACATATTTTTCAACCCATGTGGCCACGCCATCTTTCCAGTTGGAATCCGTAATATAGCTGGCTTTTTCCTTTACGGCTGGCAGGGCATTCTGCATGGCGACACCAACGGTTCCTTCGATCATTTCCAGATCATTGTTATCATTGCCAAAAGCAGCGATCTCATCCAGTTTGATGCCATATTTCTTCGCCACCATGCGCACACCTTCCAGCTTGCTTAAATGAGGATTGACAAATTCCAGCAAAAACGGCCCGGAACGGAAAACTCTGGCGGATTTCAGTTCTTCTTTTTTCCCGCTTTTCAGCCATTTCGAAAGCGTCCAGGGCATGCCGACAGCCATGAATTTATAGGTCCGCTTTTTCAGCTCTTCTATGGGGACGGTGACAAACTCCAGCTCATTACGTCCGGCCATTGCGGCGGTCAGAAAATTCTTCCTGGTCGAAAGCATCTTTAATCCTTCGTATTGTGAAAAGGAAAAAGGATATCCTTTGCAGGCATCTAAGATTGGGGGAATATCTTCGGCATTCAACGCATAGGCTGCCTGCACTTCATCTGTTGCGGGGTCCCAGTACATCGCACCATTAAAGCCCAGCACAAAATCCACGTCCTTGTCGATTCCCCAGGTTTTAAGTTTCTTTTGCAGGGCAATAGCCGATCTGCCCGAGCAGACGCCAAACAGAACCCCTTTCTTGCGCATCTCGCGGATGGCCTTCTTATTTCGTTCCGATATTTTCTTTGGATGTTTCAGCAATGTCCCATCCAGATCGCAGACAACCATTTTGATTGAACTACCCATTTCTTTCTCTCCTTTTCCTCTATTTCTATATGCCTGTTATTTCTATGGGTCTGTGGTTATTTCTACAGGCCTGTATTCGATGTCCCAGTATTTTTGTGTATCTGGCCTGTGTCCAGTCATTTTGTCTGATCCATATATAATAGGCTGCATATAATGAACCGCCACAACTGTAAAGATCAGTCCCCATCCAGAGTCTGAATGATTTCCAGCGCTTTACTGTAAAACGGCATGAACGCAGACGGCACAGCTGCTTCCGTTTCACACTGAATCAAGGGAATGAACGACGAATCATACTCCGTAATGACAAGTGTGCCTTTCATGTTCCAGATCCGATGGGTAAAGACATGGCTGTACTCACCAAGGGAGAATGTTTCCAGAACCGTTTCAGGCAGATGATCGTCAAATTCATAAAGACCTGCCAGAAGACCCTTGGCAGGTCGTTTGTGAACCCGGATCATCCACTGGTCTTCGTGTCTTGCCATACAGAGAATGACATTCTTCTCTTCACTTTTCTTCTCGACAACTTTACGGGCTACAGGAAGCTGCTCAGGGTGATCATGCACAGCCCCTTTGCAGGTAGACTTTAACGGGCAGATTTCACAGTGCGCCGTTTTAGGCTGACAAACTCTGGCTCCAAGTTCCATCAAAGCCTGCGTAAAGTCTGGCATCTGTTCAGATTCAGGCAGAACCTCCAACAGAAGAGCCTCGAGTTTTTTCTTTTCTTTGGGCTGGTTGAAATCATTTTCCAGCCAGTAATACCGGGAGCAGACCCGGATGACATTGCCATCAATGGCCGTTACCCGCTGCCCATAGGCAATCGAAGCAATCGCTCCGGCCGTATAGTCACCAATGCCCGGGAGTTTCTTGAGTTCAGCCTTGGTTGCGGGCAGATGCCCCTCATATTGTTCAACGCAAACCTGCGCAGCCTTTTTCAGATTGCGAGCCCGGGAATAATAACCAAGTCCCTGCCAGAGCTTAAGCAGCTCATCCTCATCCGCTCCAGCCAGATCGGTCAGAGTTGGATAGCGGGCAATAAAGCGTTCATAGTGGTCCAGCATCGCCTCAATGCGGGTCTGCTGCGACATAATCTCACTGATCCAGATCTGATAAGGATCGCGGTTTCTGCGAAAGGGAAGGTCGCGTTTTTCTTTGTTATACCATGTTAAAAGTGAATTCTGATCCATAGCCGATAGTATAGCGGACTTACCGCCCTGAAAAAAGCTCCTCCCTTTTCGATTCTGATCGAATCCAGATGAGAACTTATTTCACAGCTTCAGACACCAAAATGGTCTATAGCCCATAGCCCGAAATCGTCGTATAGTGAGATCAGAAGGAGGTGAGAGCAGTTTTCAGATTCTATCTGTCAACGATCAGGCGAAGACCTGCAAGATCCTCGACCCATCCAGGCGCCTTTTCTCCTGAAAACTGTACACACCATGAATCTGACCCAGCTTCGCTACTTCGTGACCATTGTCCAGAACATGAGTTTTTCCAAAGCGGCCGACCAGCTGTATATGTCCCAGTCTTCTTTATCCAAATCCATCCGCACCCTGGAAGCAGAACTGAAAACCGATCTGTTTATCCGCTCCGGTAAGACACTATCCTTGACACGCAGCGGTGAAATACTGATGCCCTACGCGATTGAAATGATCCAGCATTTTGATCGAAGTTGTGAGCAGGCCCTGCATCAGATGGGGCTTTCCAACGAAAAACTGGTCATCGGCATTCCACCAACCGCCGGATTCATATTCTTTCATACCGTTGTCCAGCGGTTTAAAGAACAATACCCGCAGACCGAACTGATCATTGAAGAAGGCGCCTCCAAGTCTGTAGTCCGCCAGCTGATGGCCATGAAACAGGATCTGGGTGCCGTCATTGAACCGTGCCTGAATAACAATCTGGTCAAATACCCCGTTGTGCAGTCCGAAGCCATAGCCGTAGTTTCTAAAGATCATCCACTTGCCAATCGATCCAGCATTCATCTTTGTGAACTCAAAGAGGAATCCTTCTTTCTGATCTCAGATAACTTCATGTTCTATGACATCGTGTGCGATAAATGCCGGGAAGCCGGTTTCGAACCGCACGTAGCCTTTACAAATTCTCATTGGGAATGGATTTATTCCATGGTGATGGAAGGATCGGGAATTACGATCCTTCCTTATCCCCTCGTCCGGCCTTTCTTAAATGATCAGGTCCGTTTTCTCCATCTGGAAAATCCATCCTTTCCCTGGACACTGTCGATGTGCTACCACCGCAACAGCATTCTCTCCCCAGCCGCCAAAGAATTTTTCGAGATTGCCAAAGAAGAAGCCCTGCGCCTGAAAGCACCCATCAGCCAAAATGGGAAATGAAAATCCATTTCCAAACCAGTTGTATTTATCAACAATAAATTGAAACAGCATCGTAATTAAAGATTGGGATACACCCATCAGTCTCCTCAAACAAGAAAAAACGCTGGCATGCCTTTGAACCTCAACGGTATACCAGCGTTTATCTTTGTCTGTGAACAGTCTTAGGAATGATCCTCAAAATCCAATATAGCTTGGGCCTATTAATCGGCAGCTCTTTCGTCCTCTTCGAAAGTCCCATCGGGCAAACCGATATGACCTGAACAGATATGGGCCAGTTCATGAAACAGGAGATGCCAAAACTGATCTGGGCTTCTTTCTCGATCAGTAAAGACGATGACTGCTTTATTACCATCCATCAGTGTGGCACTTTGCTCTTTCATGCCAGGCAGAGGCGGCAAAAAGATCAGCGCTGTCCCGCATTCCCCCAGGCACTTTTCCAGAAGCGGCCAGGACTCATCCAGTTTCGTTAAAGTCAACTTTCTGATTTGTGGAAGAGATTCAGTCAGTTTCTTTTCGTCAAATGGAGAAATAGAAAGATCACGTCCCATGTGCTTGGCTTCCTGACACCAGGCCATCAATGCAAGATCTTTCTTCTCTGTCGTTGTCAGTTTTCGACAGGCGATCCTGGTGATCTGCTCATTTTCCAGAAGCGAGAGCCTGACGACTTCGAAGAACTTTCTTAAAGCCACAACTTTTTCTGAGGTTTTCCGCGTGGGAACAACCCATCCAAGTTCTGTCATGGCCTTATAGGGAATTCGTCTGGCGATCTCTTCATCTTCATCCATCTCATTTTCTGCTTTCACTTTTATGAGCTTTTCTCGGTAAATGACTTCAAGATTTGTCCAGAACTGAGCCGATGCTCCAAGAACCATCTCCAGATTCACAGCCATCTGTGGAGTCAGCTGGACATCGCCATGAATCAGCTTGCTTACGTGTTTTTGGGATAATCCCATCCGGGCCGCAAATTCTTTCTGACTCATCCCTCTGTCCTCCAGCAGCTCTTTGATGGTTTCGCCTGGCGGCGTAGCCACATACGTTCGACTTCTTCTCATCAGAATCCTCCTGACTGTCCGATAACAATCCGTAACTTTTAAATTTACCTCAAAGGTAAATTCATTGTATTCGATGAACAGGATCCATTCAAAGATCCTATTTACCTGACAGGTAAATCTACATCCAGGAAGCAACCTCTTAGAATTTGGGTTTCAATCGATCAGATCTTTCATCTTTCGTTGATCATTCACCGCTCCAGTCTCATTTCCTGACCAGTATTGTTTTTTCTTCTATGACTTTTATTCATATCAGCATGACGAAACGAATCTGGTTTAAGCGCTTTCAGACTCGTAAACTAAAAGTGTCAAAAGACAGAAATAAGGATCCGGCCGGTCCAAAAAATGCTTAGAATTCTCTAAGATAAAGGAGATATCATGAACGAGAAAACAACATCAAGAGCATGGATCATTGAAATCGTCATGTTCTTTACCTACGCCTTCTTCGCGGTCAACTGGATTGCCGGCAGTACTCTTACACCTCAGATCATGGAACATTTCGGTCTGACATCGTTCGCTTCTGCCACTTTGATTTCCAATGCCATCACGCTCGCCAAGATTATCGGCAACTTCCTGGCTGCTGGCATTCTGGTCAAACTGATGCCGAAAAAAGCCATCGGACTGGGCAGCCTGCTGATTGTCCTTGGCTGTGTGATTGCCATTTTTGCTCCTGCTTACTGGATGTTCATCCTTGGCCGGTTTGTCATGGGCTTTGGCGGTGCCTTATATGTCGTTTACTTCAGCCCAGTCGTTCTGCATTACTTCAGCGGAAAAGTGCTGCCCGTCGTGAATACGCTCAACTCTGCTGCCTATAATATTGGTTCCATTCTGGCCATGATCATTGTTGCACCAGTCATTGCCTGGCTGAAAAACTGGCAATACTCCATGGCCTTCTTTGCGGTCATTTCCGCCATATTGTTTGTTCTCTGGCTGATGTTCGGGGAAAACTTCCAGCTGGCTTCCAAAGGATCGAATGCCCAGAGCTTTACCATTGCTCAGGCCATGAAAGAAAAAATCAACTGGCTGCTGCCCTTAACTTACTCAGGTCTGTTAACGTTCTACCTGGTTTTATTAACGATCTTCCCAATTTCGGGGTTTGCGGCCATTAACGCCTCCAGCCTTTCTACGTTAGTTGCGGTTGGCGGTATCGTTGGCTCCCTTGCAGCCATCTGGCTGGCGCGGGTTTACCACAAACGTCGTCCAGTTATCATTCTTTGCGGGGCCATCATGTCGGCCTGCGGAGCCCTGATGATGTTCACCCAGAATGGTGTGTTAGCCGCAATTGCCGCCTTTTTGATCGGCTTCTTCATGTTCCTGCCGATGACTTCCCTGGTTTTGATTCCTCAGGAACTGCCAGGCATGACTCCCGGCAAACTGACTGCCGTCATGGGGCTGTTCTGGGCAGTCAGCTACATCATTGAAACTCTGCTCTACTTCGTCATTGGCTTTATCGTTGACGGATTTGGCTATCAGGCAGCCATGATCTTCACTCTGGTTGTTTCGCTGACTTTCTTTATCGGCGGCTTCCTGCTGCCAGAAACAGGCAAATAAACAGAGGATTCAGTATCCACTGGATCCCCTGCTTTCTATAAACAATCAAGTACAAACAATGAGACGCAAACAGAAACAAAAGGACCCTCGCTCCCTCTCAAAACACCAGCAACAACATCATCTAAAGAACCATAAAAAGTTCGAACAGAAATACCATCTAAAGTACCATCAATAAAAACAAATCACACACGTTGAAACATTCAACAAGAAAAAGGAGACCACCATGAAAACTGTACAGGACATCTACAACGAAAAGAAAATGAGCGCCAGAGAAGCTCTCGCCCTGATCAAAGATCACGACTACATCTTCAGTGCCCAGGCAGCCGGCGAACCAGAAGCCATCCTCAGTGAGCTGCAGGTTCTCAAAGAAACAGGTGTCAAAGACTGCTATATCAATACCTGCCTGCCCATCAAGCCGTACCCTGCTTTCCACGATCCAGAACTGCGCGGCATTCTCAACCACAACTCCTGGTTCTTCAATGCAGACCTGCGCAAAGCCCAGAAAGAAGGCCTGGTCAGCGCCATTCCTCAGTCTTCCACATCCATTCTTGGCAAAATGCTCGATCGCTGCTCGGTCGAAGGACGCCGCCCGGTTGTCATGGCAACCTGCTCGCCAATGGATGACAATGGCTACATGTCCTTATCCGTATCCGCGATTTACGAACGTGACCTGATTGACCGCGGCGCCCTGGCAATTATCGAAGTCAATCCAAACTACCCAAGAACGTATGGCGATACGCTCGTTCATATCTCTGAGGTTGCTGCTGTTGTTGAATCCGACCGACCAATTTTCTGCAGCACTCTCAAACCATACACAGAAACAGATGCCCGCATCGGTAAATATATTGCCGATCTGATCGAAGATGGCTCCACCATCCAGCTTGGCGTCGGCAACATTCCAAATGCGGTCGCTGTTGAACTCCGTCATAAAAAACACTTGGGTATCCACACCGAAATGTTTACCGAAACCATGGTTGACCTGATTGAATGCGGCGCTGTCGACAATACCCAGAAAGGCCTGAACAATGGCTATTCCGTCTGCTCGTTCACGATGGGCAGCCAGCGCTTATACGACTTCTTAAACAACAACCCACGTGTGCTGTTCAAGTCCTGCACCTACACCAATGACCCTTACACCATCGGTCTGAACAACAAGTTCGTATCTATCAACGCAACGCTTGAAATTGATCTGACTGGTCAGGCAGCTTCTGAAACTGTCGGCAACCTGCAGTTCTCCGGAACAGGCGGCCAGTCCGAAACCGTTATGGGCGCCCAGCGATCCAAAGGTGGAAAATCCATACTGGCCATGCACTCCACCTACAGCACAAAAGACGAATCCGGCAATGAAGTGCTCCACTCTAAGATCGTTCCATTCCTGGCTCCCGGTGCTGCAGTAACCACCAGCCGCAATGATGTAGACTACGTTGTTACCGAATACGGTGTGGCCTGGCTTCGCGGTAAAAATATTGCCGAGCGCGTGGAAGCCCTGATCAGTATCGCTCACCCAATGTTCCGCGAAGAACTGGCATTAGCGGCCAGAGAATATGGCATTCACTAATCAATAATTACTCTTTGTAACACTGCCCAACCAGCATCAATAAGCAAAAAACGATGCCTTTGCGCGGCTGAAAAACAGAAGGAACCACTCAAAACCCAGACAAGGCCTGCCCACCTACAGCAGGCCTTGTTTTCCAGATGAATTCAATCCATCTTTTAAGGAGAAAGTTATGGCAAAAACTTACACCCAAAACCACTATCAGACCGATCGGTTGAATATTGCTGCCTATCGGCATGAAAATCCAGGCAAGCCCAAACTGATGCTCGTCCATGGCAATGCGAGCAGTTCCATCTTTTACGTCCCCCTGATGGAACGACTGAAAGAAAACTTTGATCTGGTCGTTCCGGATCTGCGTGGCTTTGGCCAGACTGAAGCCTTGCCGGTCAGTGCCGTAACCGGCATGAAAGACTGGAGTGACGATCTGGCCAGTCTTGCCGATACATTAGGCTGGGACAAATTTGCGATCATGGGCTGGAGCCTTGGCGGCGCTGTAGCTGAGAAGTTGGCGATTGATCATACAAACCGCTTAACGGCTTTGTTACTGGAAGCGCCCTGTCCGCCCTATGGATTTGGCGGGACCAGAGATGTCGATGGCACGCTTCTGGAACCGGCCAATATCGGTTCTGGCGCCGCTACAGCCTCTAAAGCCTTATGTAAAGCCATGCAGGACCAAGACCGTGATCTGATCCGGACGGTCATCCAGAATGTCTATGTCCAGCCCAGTTTCAAGATGGACCCCGAATGGCTGGAAGCCTTTGTGGATGGTGTTTTACAGACCAAACTTGGTGAAGACTGGTATCCCGGAAATGTCATTGAATCAGATGTATGGCCCTACGCGATTGCGGGCGACAAAGGGATCTGTAACACCATGGCTCCGCTTTACTGCAACATGAAAGACCTGCCAGACATTCAGCCTCAGATCCCGATTCTCTGTTTCTTTGGCAATAATGATGTCATTGTCTCTGACTATTCGGGCAGTGATATCAATGTCTCCGGTGCGAGAGGTCTTGTGGCCGGCTGGCCAGGACCGGAAATCTGCCCGCCACAGCCCATGATGTCCCAGACTTTAAAACTACTCGATACCTATGAAAAGAATGGCGGTAAGGTCAAAGTCATCCATGTCGACAACGCAGGCCATGGAATTCACCTTGAACAGGAAGAACAAGTCGCCAGAGCCATTGAAGACTTTCTGAAAGCCTGACTAGTCGGCTGACTTCGTTCAGAACCAGTTACCGCTTCTTTTTCAAAAATAAAGCCCTGAATTCTGACTGGATTTCCAGTCTGGATTCAGGGCTTGTATAGTTTACAGATTTTAAAAATAGAACTTCAGATCGGCTGGAAACCAATTGAGTCGATCAATCGGGAATCAGATGGCTAAGCCAGTTCGAAAACCAGGGCCTGCCATGGGTGAAGGCTCATGGCCTTTTCTAAGACTGGAAGCTCATCTTCACCAGTCGCCACGACGATCTGTTTGGCATTTTCCGGGACATTGAAATAATGCTTGTGATCAGAGAAGTTCATCACAAACAGAACTTCATGGCCATCATCATGGTAAAGTCTTTCAACAACGATTGGATATTCGACTTTCGCCAGCTGGATGCCGGATTCCATCAGGATCTGGCGCATGACATCTTTGAGCTTGGCAGAAGTAATCATGGCTGCTAAATACCAGGCCACTCCTTTTCCATATTGATTGCGATAGAGAACCGGTTCGGTATCCCCATTTTCAAAGACCATATCCGCAACGGCTGTGGTTGGATTGATTTCTTCTACAAACGCCCGGGGATCAAGACCTTCTCGTTCAATTTCTTTGAGGGTAGGACGGCAGCCGATGGAAGTATCCAGGCCAAAGACATCCGTCATCTTGTAAGGACGGGCTTCCATATACAGTTCGATGCGTTCGTTGGCCTGGAAGCTCTTGAAGGTAGCCAATAAGTGGCCGTCCTGTTTTACGTAGGCACGCAGTTTGTCCTGAATCACGTCTGTTGTAGAGATGAAAGCCGAAGCAATCAACAGATCGTATTGGGACAGGTCTTCAACTGTTTCATATTCCGGATCGATGAGCGTGTAAGGAATATTCATTTCATAAAGCACGTCAGCCATCCAGCGCATCATATCATTGTAGGCATTGTAAGTACGGCTCTGTTCCATCCAGTCATACTGGCTGAGCATGTACTGAGATTCTTTGTTCATCAGTAAAGCCACTTTGGCTTTCTTGTAAGTACCGGCGATCACAGGCTGGAGTTTCTTGAAGTCTTTGGAAATTCGAGTGGCTTCATCCAGAATGCGGGTCCACTTGCGATCATGGCCAACGAGTCCATCCAGCATAGCTTCTTTGGAGTGGTGAATTGCCGCAAATGGCCAGTACGCCACCATGCGGGATCCATTGGCAATGTGGGCAATGGCATTGAGTTCGAGCTGACCTGGAAGAGGAGTCGAACCATTTCCAGCCATGGCCTGCGTTTCCAGAGTCAGGTATGGTTTTTTCTTGTAGGCATACATCTGATGACCATCGAAGGAAATTTCCTTACCTGTCAGGTCTTCACGGGATGGATGATAAATATCCCCGCCCATGACATCAAAAAGTGTCTGCGCTGAGAACTGGTTGACTTCCGGGTGGATGCCGTAGGAATGGTTGGTCCAGCCAAAGTCAAAGTTCTGTGTTACAAACTGATCTGGGCGACGGTATTTGTCTACAACTTCAATCTGCATAGCCCAGAAGTCTTCAACCATCTTACGACGGAATTTTTCGAATTCATTGAGCAGCTGCGCATTGATCGAACCATTCAGAGCTGGGAAGTCATCCCATGATGCAATAGCGTTACTCCAATAGTGCAGACCGAAATCACGGTTGAAAGCGTCGAGGTCATCTCCATAGCGTTCTTTTAAAGACTCAACGAATGCTTCCTGCAGTTCAGGATTGAAGACGTTCTGGTGGTGAGTTTCGTTATCAATCTGGAAGCCGATGACATGGTCGTAGTCTTTAACGACTTTCATCATCTCTTCGTCCACTTTACGGACCGCTTCCTGGTACGGTTTGCTTCCTAAGTAGAAAGACTGACGATGGCCATATAAAGCAGGACGACCATCAGCACCAACACCCATGATTTCCGGATGTTTTTTATACAGCCATGCCGGAATGGCATAGGATGGGGTGCCGATAATTACATGCAGACCATTTTTCTTACTGAGCTCGAGCATGTCAACAAGATCCGAGAAGTCAAACTTTCCTTCTTCTGGCTCCCATGTGCTCCACGTACTTTCGGCAATCCGGATTGTATTCAGTCCGGCTTTTTTCATCAGATCAAAATCTCGCTGCATGGCTTCCAGACGCTTCTGACGATCGCGAATGGGCAGGTATTCGTAGTAGTAGGCAGATCCGTACAGGATCTCATCTTCGTAAATAAAGTGAGACATAATGGCCCCTCCAATTCTAAGTCCACTAAAAAAGAGGCATACGCCTCTTTTGAGCGGCGGAAAAAGATGCCTTAAAGCAGTTCCAGCCGCTTATAAAACATGATTTTTTATGCTTAAACCTTAATTCTATTTTCTGATTTCAGCACTGATTCAGTCTTAGAGGCGTCTTTAAAGTACTTTCATTGTACTTTCCGGATCACCGCAAACGATCATCCACTGCCCCATTATCCAGTCTGTCAAGTGCTGATTCTTTCTCTATTTTGATTACGGACAGAGTCCTTGATCCAGCGTGATTTGTTTGCCACAGGCAAGGCTGCTCTTCCCGTTGTTTTTATTGCTTCTGTTGTTTTTGTTGTTTTGCTGTTTCTGTTATTTCTTGTCCTTCAACAGATTTCGTTACTCTTTTTCAGCCCGTACCGGGGTGATGGTGAAGGAGAAATGACGGTCTACATCAGATGGCAGACAATATTCTGGCAGCACTGGCAATCCCCAGGAATCATCGCCGCCAACACCCATGTTAAAGCCGCGGATGGAGGCAAAGGTGTAGTAGGAATCTGGCAGTTCTTCCTGATGAAGAGCAGCGCTGATCATGAATGGATCATATGGCAGAATGCTGGCCTGGAATGGTGCGTCTGTCATGGTAAAGCGCAGACCGTTTTCTTCGTTGTCGAGCAGTTCGATCCAGCGAACATCCGTCCGGTTGCCGCATTCCTGTGGCAGCAAGTATGGAGTCATGTTCTGGGCAACTGTGGAAGAGTGAATGCCCAGTTTTGCACCATCGTTACGGTCGGTGTAGTTTTCATCTGGTCCCTTGCCATAGTAGTTGAAGTGGGTCAGATCGTTGTAGAAACGGAAGTCCATTCCAAACATTGGCATTTCAGGCAGACCTTCCTGGCCTTTCCAGTCCGCATCGATTTTGACGATACCAGGATAGGAGATGGTGTAGGTTACTTTCACCTGAACAGGCTCACTGGTTTTAGAAAGACCTGGAACGTTGTAGACGTACTCCACGATGCCGGTTTTCTTGTCTTCGGACAGGTACGCATTCATTGAGTCTACTTTTTCAAACATCGTACCGGATGCCCAGACAGAAGTCTGATAGTCATGCTGGTAACCCGCTTCGTTGTCAGTTGGAGCGCGGAAGAAGGCTGGTTTGCCGCTGGTGGCCAGGTATTCATGACCATCCACGCGCAGGGATGTCATACCCAGACCCTGTTCGAATTTCATTTCAAAACCATCGCCATAGAAGCCGGTGTCTTTATCCCCTGGAACCATTTTGATTTCACCATTGGCGATTGCCGGATTCTTGTACGTACCCAGAACGTTCTGACCAAAGGCAGTTTCGTGGCCTTTTGGTGCATACTTGCGATCTTCTTTCAGTAAGAGCGAAACGGTCTGCACCAGTTCGCCATCAAAGTCTTCACCCTTGCGGTAGTTGTCCAGATTCCAGTCAAAGTCAATCTGACGGGTTTCGCCTGGTTTTACATCAGCGCTCAGAATGCCCTGCTCAAGAATTTCACCTTCTCTGGTCAGGGTGTACTGCAGATCATAAGCATTGGTGTTGGTAAACAGAGCTTTATTGAAGATCTTGACGCCGTTTTCGTTCGGGAACAGTTTGACGTCCTGATACTGGTATTTCATCTCCTGCACTTTCGGAGAAATTTTACGGTCCGCAAACAGGACACCGTTGCCGGAGAAGTTGTAGTCTGCATGACGATCACGGAAGTCACCGCCATAGCCTAAGGCTTTCTTGCCGCACTGATCGATGTGTTCAACAGCCTGGTCTGCATAATCCCAGAGGAATCCGCCCTGATACTGGTCGTATTTTTCTTCCAGTTCGATGTACTTACAAAGGCCGCCTAAGGAGTTGCCCATACCATGGGAGTATTCCAGGTTGATGTATGGTTTTGCCGGGTTGGATTTCAGATATTCTTCAACGACCGCTGCAGGTGGATACATACGGGTTTCGATCTGGGTTTCGACTTCCCACTGCTTGTCTTCGTTCCAGTAGCAGCCTTCATACTGCACCAGACGACCATCGTTGCGGTCCATCAGATATTTGGTCATCGCATTCAGGTTCGTTCCAGTCCAGGATTCGTTGCCTGGAGACCAGATGAGAATGGATGGGTGGTTTTTATCGCGTTCAGCCATGCTGGTCACGCGGTCAATCAGCGTTCCCGTCCATTTTGGGTTGTCACCTGGAACCATTTTATCGTAAGGAATCTTCTTGATGATTTCCCACATGCCATGCGCTTCGAGGTTGCCTTCGTCGATCATATACAGACCATATTCATCGCAAAGTTCATACCATCTGGTCTGGTTTGGATAATGGCTGGTACGCACGGCATTGAGGTTGTGCGATTTCATGAACTTGATATCCCATAACATGGTTTCTTCATCAATGACATGACCACTGTCATGCTTGAATTCATGACGGTTGATGCCGCGGAAAACAATACGCTTTCCATTGAGCATCATGACACCATCGACCATCCGGAAGTCACGCAGACCGAGTTTGTAAGGAACAACTTCGATCAGTTCGCCCTGTTCGTTGTAAAGCGAAAGAACAACCTGATACAGATATGGATCTTCAGCACTCCACAGATGAATGTTGTCCATGTTGACACTGAACTGATCCTGATTCTCGGCAGGTGCAGCCACTGTTGTAGCAAGCACTTCCTGTCCATCAGCATCCAGAATCTGCAGACGGATTTCATGGGCTTTGGCCTCGTTGAGTTTGAGGGTGAAATCAACTCTGGCTTTGGTAAATTCATCGGAAAGCTCCGTGCGAATTTCCAGGTCGTTAATATGTAAAGCTGGAATGCCAAACAGTTCCACATCACGGAAGATTCCATTGAAGCGGAACATATCCTGGTCATGAATCCAGCTTGCCGTGGATGCTTTCCAGACTTCCACCGCCAGAACATTTTGGCCATCTTCATGGATCAGGTCAGTGACATCAAATCTTGAAGGGGTGAAACTGTCTTCGTCATAGCCCACGAATACACCGTTGAGCCAGACATAATAAGCGGTTTCTACACCATTGAAAACCAGCTCTTTGCACATGCCTTTTAAAGCCGGGTCCACTTCAAAGGTTTTGATGTAGGAGAAAGCTGGATTATAGGTTGGCAGTTCAGGAGGCAGAATGGCATCTACGCCATCCCACTGGTATTGCTTATTGGCATAATTAATCTGGTCGTAACCATAAAACTGAACATGACCAGGAACAGGAACGGTTTCCCAGTCGGTGGCATCATAGTCTTTGGCATAAAAGTCAGCCGGGCGGCTGTCTTTATCCTTGGAGAATCTGAATTTCCAGTCACCGTTCAAAGACTGGCGCCAGATCATTTCGGTTGGATGTAAAGCACTTTCGACATCCGGGTAGTATCGGTGGTCGCTGCGGGCATCAAGACGGTTAACCGTATAGACTTCGGGATTTTCGAGCCACTCCAGATTTGCGTGGTCAGCTTTCATAAAGTTTCCTCTGCTTTCTAAGTTTTCTCTTATCAAGAGCCTGTTTTGATGATTAAATTTTACCAAATTTTTAGTTTGACTTTTAGTAAATTCTCGATTAATTTACACCTGCCAAAAGAAAATACAAGAGATTTTCAACAACTCGATACTTTCCCATAATTGGCCTGTTCCTTTCCGTTTCCGCATCGTTTCCCTTTTTGGTCTGTCTAGTCATATCTGCTTTACTTTTAAAATATTTTTAAAGAGAACTGACGAATCATCTTTCTGAAAGCGGTGAGCAGACTTTACCATTTTCTTTTCTGAAACTTTCATCAGACAAGCAGAAGCCAGTCTTGAGCAGGCGCACTCCATAAACTGCCATTCCAGATCCATCGCACGAACGAAAAATGAGTTTTATCTGTGTTTACTTTTTCCCTTATCCTGTATCCTGATTTTTTCTCTTTTACTTGTCTCCATTCAGATCAAAAAAAGATCGAACAGCCAGATGCCATTCGATCTTTGAAAATTCCGTAAACTTGAGTTTACCCTTTGACGGCACCACCCATACCGTTGGTGTAGAATCCCTGCATCTTGATAAACATGATGGAAATCGGGATCGAAACCAGAACAGCGGCAGCCGCGAAACGGACAAACCAGGTGTCGATGTATTCACGCTCTAACATATTCCACATCGTTAAAGCAACCGTGTACTGAGCCTGGTTGGCACCGCAGATAACCTTTGCGAAAACGAAGTCTATCCATGGAGCCATGAATGCCTGTAAAGCGGTATAGACCAGAATAGGTTTGGATAATGGGATGGTGATCTTTGTGAAGACCTGCCATCTGGTTGCACCATCAACATAGGCAGCTTCGTCGAGTGCCTTTGGAATGGTATCGAAGAAGCCTTTGGAGATGGTAAAGCCCATACCAGTTGAGGCGGAGTACACCAGAACCAGTGCAACTTTAATCAGATCTCCCTGCGTCAGACCTAAGGCCTTCAAAATGAAGTAGGTTGCCAGCATGGCCATGAATCCAGGAAACAGACCCAGGATCATGAACAGGTTCATATAACGGGTTCTCCATTTAAAACGCAGACGGGAGAAGCAGAAGGATACCGACAGCGTAAAGAACACCGAGATAATGCAGCTGAACACCGCCACGATAAAGGTGTTCATGAATGCACGTGGGAAGTTCAGGTTGTTTGTATCCTGGAACAGCGCCACATAGTTGTCAATGGTATAGCTCGAAGGGAACAGGGATGCTACATAGGCACCACGTCCTGCACGGAAAGACTGCAGGGCGATCCACACCAGCGGCATGACCCAGATTACAGCGAGAACCGTCAGCAGAATGTAAACCAGAATATTGACGATTTTTCGTTTAAGAGCATACGATTCCGGGTTAATCACTTTATTTGCCATTACATGAAGCCCTCCTCGTTCTTATAGGATCCACTGGTGCGATAAGTTACCAGAGAAACAATTGCCAGGACAATAAAGGTGAAGATACCAATTACCGCACCGGTGTTGTACAGGTTGCGGTCGATGGTCAGTTTGTACAGCCAGGTTACCAGCAAGTCGGTATCGCCGGCAGTATGACCAACCTGAGTCGGGTCACCTCTCGATAACAGATAAATAACGTTGAAGTTATTTACGTTACCGGTGAACTGAGTAATCAGATAAGGAGTCGTTACGAATAACATGTAAGGCAGCGTAATTTTGAAGAACGTAGTCACTGCATTGGCACCATCGATCTTGGCTGCTTCATACAGGTCACCAGGAATACTTTCCAGAATACCGGTTACCTGCAGGATGGTATATGGAATACCCAGCCAGCAGTTGATGACAATAACCGTTACACGTGCCCATGTGGCATTCGTCCAGAATGGCAGCGGCGAACTGATCCAGCCCCAGTTCATTAACAGCGTATTGATGGCACCCTGTTCGTTGAGCATCTGACGCATGATCAGCAGAGATACGAACTGAGGAACTGCAATCGATAAGATGAAGCAGAAACGCCAGAACGTTTTTCCCTTGGTATCTTTGCGGTTGATGATCAAAGCCAGGATCATACCGAGGATATAGTTCGAGAACGTTGCACAGATTGCCCAGGTCAGTGTCCAGGCCAGTACTGCCCAGAACTGAGAACCGATTTCGCTGCCAAAGTTCAGAACATCACCAAAGTTTCTGAAGCCAACCCAGTCAAACAGAACCAGATGGTTACCGATAACGGAGTAGTTGGTGAACGCCATACTGATCATGAAGACCAGTGGTAAAACGGTGAAGATAATAATTCCGATCACTGGCAGAGTCAGCAGAGTATAGTGCATCTTCTTGTCGAACAGATCAGCAACATCTTCTTTGAAAGTCGGAAGTTTCTTTCCGTCTTCATACATTACCTGTGCTTTGTAGGCCGATTTAACGGTACCGCACCAGATAATCCAGAAACCGATGATGATGAAAATCGTTGCGATGCCATATAACAGGATCAGCAGGGAGTCATCACCAGCTGTATATTCATAAATACCTTTGGCCTCATTCCAGACCTCACCCTGTGCTGTGTCCCCAAGCCCTGGGAGCATAGCCAGGCAATGGCCGCCGAAAAGGACCATAAAAGCAATAAATGCGATTTCAACCAGAAGGAACAGGAGACCTTTAATCCACTGATGGTACGCCATGTTTCCAAAGCCCATGATGAAGAACGAGATTTTCGTCTTCATATTTCCATGGCGGGCAGCTTCCATCACGGTATAAGCCTAACTATTAAATGTCAAGTGTAAATGCAGAGTAATCAGAAAGAAATCAGTTTTGCCATATGCAGGTACATTTGCCTTGATAGAGAAGGCAATATCTGGATTACGTTTATGTTTTTTGGTAAAAATGGGCGCACTAAAAAGAACTTTACAGAAGC
>CAJTLE010000014.1 GCA_910577085.1 uncultured Allobaculum sp.
CAGAACTACGGATTTGGTCAGGCCAGTGCTGCCGGAATAACCGGCATGACAATTCAGGCAGGTGGAACCATCTTCCTTGCGAACATGAAGCGAATTTTTAAACTTCAGGAAAAGCCCAGGGAGGAGTCCGCCCAAAATTCGGCTTCAAAGCCGGAAAAAGCGAATAGAAAGGGTTAAAAGACCCTGCATTTCGTGCTCAACGCTCCGTTTGAACAAGAAAATCGGCTAGAAACCACATTCATGTGATTTCTAGCCGATTTTTAACTAATCAACCGAATTCGGGCTTTTCGAAAAAGCTACTTTATCAGCAGCCTCTATCTTCACGCTTGGCTTTACAGCGAGGATGAACACAGCTCAGAATATCTTTATCCGTGTAAGGTTTGCCTGATATAATCAAGTTGATAATTCTGGTTGCAGACTTGCCTCTGATATCTGAGAACACCATATCCAGCTTGTAATTGTCCGTTGTAAGACAATTGATCAGCCGGTTGTGCTCGGCAGTTCGGATCTGAACATACTTTCTTCTTTGTCTGGAAGTGGCTCTAAGTTCTCGAAAATCGGCTGATGGGATATAACTTGAGCGTGTCATTCCATGTCGATAAAGATCACAGATACGGTCAGTGTCCTTATTATCATCTTTCTCGTCTTTTATAAGAGACAGCCATTTAGGGTTGCATACGCGAACTTCCTTCA
Source organism: uncultured Allobaculum sp. (assembly GCA_910577085.1). Lineage (GTDB taxonomy): Bacteria > Bacillota_I > Bacilli_A > Erysipelotrichales > Erysipelotrichaceae > Allobaculum. The sequence continues at coordinate 694 of CAJTLE010000014.1, forward strand.
TGGCCGGTTCAAGGATATTGAAAACAGGGATCCAGTACTTACCTGTTGACTCCATGCAGACATGATGGCAGTCATGTTCAAGCAGCCAGTCCTTGCATTCGATCAAGTCTTCTTTAAAAGTCGAGAATCTTTTTTTATGTGTAATCACCTTTCCTTGAGAATCAGTGGTCTTGGTCACGGCAACGATAAATGACTTATGTACATCCATACCGCATGCAGTCTGAAGAATGAGCTTCTCTTCATGAGGTTGATGGCTGGTTAGTTCACACGCTTTTACCGCCTGAACAAGAGCACAGCTTTCGTCAGAAATCTTATCTTTGTTCATTCATAGGTTCTCCTTTCCACAAGGTGTAAGAAGAAGAGCCTGAAGCAGGAATGGTGCGTACTGATCAGCTTATCAGAGATATTCTGACGGAGAAAATTACTTTACAGCCTCGAGGACTTCTGGCATGTACTCTGGCATTCCTGCTTAGCAGTTTATTTTACTGCCTTGAACCCGGCAGGGAAATCCACAATAATTTAGAGCGCAATTCTCAGACTCTTTCCTTACACTATTAATTTTATGGAGAAGGACTGTCTACACTCAATATCTATTCACCGTTTTCATTCCGGCATGTGGCTGCCAAGCCATGAAGTTTATTTTGAACAGATAAATCGGACTGGTATTTTATCTGGATTTGATGGAATACAGTTCAGGAGCAACGCAAAGTCCAATGGGCTCACTTGGAATAAACTGCGAGAACAGTTCGCGCTGGCTACGGGCCAGAGTTGTAATGACTTCAACCTGGATATGTGGATCTTTGACCTCTTTCAGGACAAAGTCATAAGGCGGAGCAATCCGGGTCTGTTCTTTTCCATCGACTGTAACTGTGACGGTTTCAAAAGCCTGCGGCAGATGGAGAATACCGTTTGTAAAGTCTTCGGGCAGGGTGAAGTCGTACAGGAGGCTACCGGAAAATCTAGGATCGTCCAGGCTCAGATCCTGGAAATCGGTTGGTGCTGCAGGACCAAAGGCATCCTGGTTGAAAGACTTCTTGCTGACAAGACCTTTGTTAATTGCTGCGATTTTTTCGCCCCGTTCTACACAGCCTTCATCTGGGTCTGCTTCAACGAGAACCAGGGATTCAAAGGGTTCCAGATGAACAAGAATGCGGCCCTTCTCATCTTTTGGCAGAGTTTTAAGGGTATTGGTAAATGCATCATAGCTGGCCAGCTTTTCCGCCTGATCGACTTCAATGGCTGTATCGATCGTGTCGATCACGCTGGTATTCATCAGAAAGTATACCTGGCCATCTTCTCTTTGATAGGACCAGACATGCAGGGATGGGACTTCACTAGCCGGGATGACCTCGCGATAAGGACGGACAAGATTTCCAAGTTCTTCTAAGGAAACGACAGAGCCTTTTCCTGTATAGTTGGCTGGTTTTTCATCCACAAAAACCACATTTGGGATACGGGCAATCTGCTCATTGAGCCAGGCGGGCAGGTGGGAGGCTGCCGGAACGATCAACAGATCAAAACGGTTGTCGCCAATAACATACTGATCCCCTTCAACTTTGGCCTGTTTCAGGTAGTCTTCACTGATCAGCGTGCCATCAACCTGGTTTTGTTCAAGGACCTTCAGGATTGGGGTATCTTTGCCTTCATTGCCGCTCCATTCGCCCACCGCATGATAAAGAACACCAATCCGTGTCTGATGGATGCCGTCACTGAGTAAATGGGCCAGACGGTCCGCATAGCGGCTCCACGTGCCAAAGTGTTTAAACTGTGGATTCATCCCATGGGCATAGAAATGGGGCGGGCAGTCCCAGTCTGGAAACTTTTTCGGATCAAACGCGTGCGGAACAATGTAATTGATGCCATGGCTGATCATGAAGTCGGTAATCCATTTCATCATCTTCAGACCTTCACTCCAGCCATACGCACCAAAGGCTTCACACATCACACGGCCTTTTTTAGCCGGATTTAAACGGGCTTCAGAGGCGGCCAGACGAGGGAGCGTGTAATGGAAAAAGTCACCGCGGCTGCCGCCGGTCATATAGGCATCATGATGAAAGTCCATGCCCGGAACAACCTGACCACCGATAATATCAATGGCGGCCATATCAAAGCCATTGATGGCTTTAAAGTAGTGGCCAGGTCCATAGCCAAGGCGGGCATGGACTTCATTGTCTTCAATCAGATGGCCGACATACAAAATGCCATGTTCATGACACCAGTCGCCCAGAACCTTGGAGAAGTGTTTTCCAAATAAACCAGAAACGACATCCATATACCACGCCCGGACATCCTTGGCCCGGTCGGTATCGCCTTTGAACAGATAGACCCATTCTTCAGGCCTGAGATCATTGTCTAAAGCCTTGCGGACATATTCGTTAAAAGGCAACGGCATATCGGAAACGCCGATGACTTCATACGGTCCTTTGACGTTGCCAAAACGTGGCTCATCGGAGAACATACCCTGAATGGTTTTGCCATATTCCTCTTTGTAGCGGGCATAGTGCGGTTCATAAACGGTATCAATTAACACCTGAGTGGCTTTGGGATTCATCGGATCGAGGTAGTCTTTGGTGGAATCCTCAGCGCCGGCCGATGTCTGATAGATCACAAACAGGGAATAGTACCCCTTTGGCAGATCCAGCCGGATGGTGCGATCGTTCACCTGGTCGGTGACATCTTTCAGGGAAGACCAGTCAATGACACCTGGAGTCAGATGACTGGCCAGAATGACTTTTTCAATCTGGTCTTTTTGATGACGGCGATCTTTGATAAATTCCATCACCCGGGCAGGAACGCTGAGGTCCTGTTCGAGTGGAAAGCCCTGGCTGAGCAGGTCGTACTGATGAATCTGGAGGTAGCGCTTTTTCAGTTCGTCAGGCACCTGGCCATTGGCATAACCGGTTGGAAACTTGGCATCATCGAGAATCCAGAACTGCATCCCTCTTTTTCTGGCTTCCTCGACCAGAAAATCCATCGTTTTCCACCAGCCCTCTTTTAAAAATTCAGGATGGGGACGGGATTCTACACAAAAGCGGGACAGGCCCTGAGACTGCATGGCGTCCAGGTAATCGCCAAGTACTTCATTGTCTTCGCCATGCTGCCAGAAAAACGGCCACAGGTGGGATGCAAAAGAATCCTGTTTCAGTTCATTGAGTACGTTCATTCATTTCTCCTCTGGATCAGTCAGACTGATCCGCCTCTCTATTCAAAACGAATTGAATTGTCACAATCGGATAGAAATTCATCTGGAAAGCGGTTTTTTCTTCCGTGGACAGGTGCTTTTTCTTCCTGTCATCTTTTAAGACTGGAAATTATCATTCTGTCTGGCAGGGATGAACGGTTCAAAAAATCATCTTTCTCCAGAAGACTGAGGGTTTTAGGCAAAAGGCACTCAAACCGATAGAGTTTGTAAACGATCGACTGACATTTATCTTTTCGTTTTGGTATTGACTAATTTACACAGTCAGGATACCAGTTGAAAACGCTTTCCTGTATATCATCAATTAGGAAGAAAACTGACTATTTTTAAGGATGTAGTGCTATTCTTTAGATATGAATGAACAACAATTGAAAGAGCAGCTGATGCGCCTGGACGAGCGCGATGAACGGCACAACCTGCCAGAGTATCGAGTTTCACTGATTGATTATCTGGAATATGACAAATTCAATTCCGATGAGTCTTTCATGATCACCCGCAACCCGCGATTTACCCCCACACCGGACCATTCTCATGATTTTGTTGAACTGAATTTTATGTTTGAAGGGGAATGCGACCAGATTATTGACGGGAAACCGCAGCGGCTGAAGAAGAACCAGATGACATTGATTGATACCAATACGGTCCATTCTATCGGTGTTTTAGGTGAAAATGATGTTCTTATCAACTTTACGATGTCCAGAGAGTTTGTCGAAAAGTATCTGATCAGTCTGCTGGATGAAGAAAACACGTTATCGTATTTTTTTGCCAACACACTCAACCCTGGCAACACTTCGATGAACTACATTGTTTTTGATGTCAGTGAAAACGAACGCATTCTCAATTTTCTGTATGAGCTGATCTGGGAACAGCTGTATCCCACTAGAAATTCAAGGAAGATCAAGGAGACAATGATGCAGCTGATTCTAATGGATCTGGTCGGCTCCGGGAAGACTCTGGTTGAACAGACTTCACTGTCACCTTCTAACCAGATTATTCTGCGGGCTTTGCAGTATATGGAAAAGAATTTCCTCAACTGCTCCCTCAAGCAGATGGCCATTGATCTGCATGTTCACCAGGTCTATCTGACCAGTCTTCTCAAAGAACAGACCGGCCTTTCGTATTCGCAGCATATCTCGCGTTTTAAACTCGAAAAGATCAAGCGGATGCTGCTTGAACGTCCAGATCTGTCGATCGAAGAGATCTCCACGCAGTGCGGCTATTCCAACCAGACTTTCTTCTATTCCAAATTCAAGGAAGCCTACCACATGACTCCAAGACAATATCGGCAGGAGGCATTGAAAAACTGGAAAAGCTGAACAATTCATTCCAGCCCAAAAGGCAAACTCCAGGCGCAGACTTTCATTTTCCAGGCTCCAGAGATGGCTCTGGGGCTTTTTTGCGTGATCCACCTGTAAACAAACGATCAATTGACGTTTAATCGGCATGAAAAAAGCCGGTCAGCAAAGAAACCGGCGAAAGTAGATCAAAAGGGGAATGGATTCGAGTGGATTGGCATCGACCGCAGATAACCCACAAATAGACTCAGGCTTTTGAATCCAGTCTGCGATAAACCGTGAAATACATGGTAATAAAGCAGGCCAGACCCCCGATGACATTGGAAATCGGTTCTGAAGCAAAAACCCCATAAACAGGGGGAGTCCATACGTGAGGAAGCAGATAGACCAGGGGTACGACAATGACGACTTTACGAAACAGGGAAAAGAAGATGGCCTGCTTTTTCTTGTTCATGGCTTTAAAGACTGTCTGGCCGCTGTACTGCAGCGCCTGGAAAATATAGGCGAAAAAGTAAATGTTCATACCATGAACCGCCGCATCGCGCAGACCCGTTCCCGAATCAAACAGGGCAACAAAGGCATCGGGAACAAGCAGAATTAAAATCCACATCAACAGCGTGTAGGAACAAAGCATGCCGGTCATGATCCGGATCAGCTTTTTGAGTCTGGCATACAGGCCGGCTCCATAACAATAGCTGATCAATGGAGAAGTGCCGTCAGCCATCGCAAAGACCACGGTATCGGTAATCTGGCGGACAGAATTGACGATCGTCATAACGGTCACATACTCATTGCCGCCAATGTTGATGAGCACCTGATTTTGGGCGATCTGAACCGCCGAGTTGGTCAGCTGCATGATAAAGCCGGCCAGTCCCAGGGAAGTAATATCTGAAATGATTGACCAGGAGCAGAACTTTCTGGAAAAGGGTTCAATCCGCCAGAACGAATTCTTGCTTCGCATCTGACAAAATGCAAAAATGGCCGCCAGAATCTGGGCGATGACCGTCGCAATGGCTGCTCCATTGATGCCAAGATTCAGAACAAAGATGAAGATGGGATCCAGCACAATGTTACAGAAAGCACCGATCAGAATGCTGGCCATACCCGTAAGGAAGCGCCCCTGGGCATTGAAAAATGGATTCAGACCCAGCGAGATAAAGGAGAAGAGGCTTCCGCAAAGATAAATCCGCAGGTAAGAAAGGGAGTACTGAAGCATTGCCTCATCCGCTCCAAACAGCACCAGCAGGGATCTGGAAAACAGAAGACCAAGGCCGCCCAGAATCAGGGAACCAAAGACGAGCAGGTAAAATGAAGTGTTCATGATCTTCTGCGATTTCTGGATCCGCTTTTCGCCCCAGGCAATGGCAGCCAGACTGGCACCACCAGAAGAAAACAGGTTGATAAAGGCGGTCATGATCGTAATCAGAGGAAAACAAAGACCAAGGCCAGCCAGTGACTCCTGCCCGCATCCTGGAATCCTGGCAATATAGATTCGGTCGACAATGTTATAAAGCAAGTTGAGCAGCTGGGCGGCAAGCAAAGGAAGCACCGAACGCATCAGAAGCGATCCAATCGGTCCCTTGCCAAAGTCCATTGCAGCTTTTTGATTGGCCATACAAATTCCTTTCTTAAAACTCTTAACAAAGGCTGTTTTGTCTGAATACAGGTTGTTTTGAATTGATGATTCTCAATCAACTGGAATTGAAAACCCGACACAGCCTTGAATCATCTTAGTCCCTGTTCTGCTTTATGTAAAGAATATGGAAATCTTCATGGATGTAAGGGTAAAAGAAGAAAAGACATGGGATACACCAAAAAAATGACAGCTTTCCGCAAAAAAGTGAAGTCTGTCTGCAGATGGTGAGAGTAAGAGTTGACAGGCCGGATCACAGACCGGATGCGATAATCCGTCTGATTTTTATGCTGGTGCATAAGAAAACCGGATGATCCAGTGGACGATCCGGCGACGAAAGATAGGGAATAAAGAATTACCGGTAAGAAATGACCAGCAGGAATTGCCAGTAAGGAATTTCTGATGCATACCGGCAGAGAAGGTCTGCGAAAAAGAAAACACAGAAAATAAGGCTGACTGATCAGCGCTCAATCTCGTTCATGTTCATGACAACTTGCTTGATTTGCGGGTAATCTTTGACTTCATTATAAATATGGCCGGAATCCATCAGACGAATATCCTGAACGCCGGCTTTGATGGAGTTGTTTACACCAGCAAGAGAGTCTTCAATAACGGTCATCTTGTCGAGTGGGACGTTCAGAATTTTTGAAGCTTTCTGGAACATGGCTACTTTATCTTTATACGATCCATCATCATAAACGATGTTTTCAGGCTCAATCCATTTGTCGAGATGAAAATTTTCGACAAAGAAATCGATGTTGTCCTTAATGGATGCAGAAGCAATTGTAAATGGAACACCCTGGGCTTTCAGATCGTCGAAGAGTTTTTCTGCTCCTTCAACCAAATGGAAAGTGGCCTGATCTTCCACACAGGCTTCCCGATAGTATTTTTCCTTAAGAGTGGACAGACGTTCAGCTTCTTCAGGGGTGGCTTTGCCGTCGGTCAGATACTTGACGATTTCAATATTCGGTTTTCCATTCATGTGTGTGTGCAGCTCGTCTTCTGTAATGGGTCTGCCGCGAAGGTCCTTTGAAATCCGACTCCAGGCCTTTACGTGTTTGTCATTATCGAAAAACAGTGTTCCATTAAAATCAAAAATTACTCCTTGCATGTTTTGTTTTCTCCTTATCCATGTTTTTTGTATCTATGTCTTGTTGTATCTATGTCTTGTTGTATCTGCGGGTTGTGTCCTTGTCTGGTTTGTCAGATCAATCTGGTGGACTTGCTTCCTGAACAGATCGTTTTGCTTTCCAGAGGTATGTCGCCTGCATTCAAAATCTGCTCAGGTAATTTTTCAAAATGAAATTGTGGGGCTTCTGTCTATTTGTCTGTTTTGCCTTCTGTCTGAACTGCTTTAGTCGGTTCTGCTTGTGGTCTCTGTGTCGTCAGCGACCTCTGTTTTCTCGTTCGTTTTTGCAACGAGGATGCTGGTGAACTGACGGTAATGTTCGAGAATATCTTCCGATACCTTATCGTCGGTAATAATTTTGTCGATGTTATGAAGGTGATAGTAAACATAGAAATCTTCACGATTGAATTTATGGCCGTCTGCCAGCAGGTAGACGGTTTTTGCGTTGCTGCAGGCGATATGCTGCAGTTCGCCTTCTTCCATGGACGAAGTCGTGATGGAATCATCGGCAATTCCGTTACACGAAATAAAGGCTTTGTTGAATTTCATATTCGCAGCAACCTGGTTGGCCAAAGGACCGCAGAAAGCTTTGGTATTGGAGCGGTAGTATCCGCCAATCAGCAGAAGTCGGTCTTCATATTTATCTTTGAGTACTTCAAAAGCTGGCAGGGAAGGAGTCACGATTCGGATCTCTCTTTCCTTTAACAGCTGGGCCACCATTTCAATTGTGGTTCCTGGCCCGAGAAAGACGGTTTCGTGATCGCTGATCTGTTCAACTGCTGTTTTGGCGATGGCGAGTTTTTCTTCTACTTTTACTGTCGCTTTTTGCAGATGGGACAGTTCGTAATCGATGTTGTAGTCCAGTGCCTGCGCTCCGCCATGAATCCGGATCAGTTTTCCGTTTTTTTCCAGCTCATCAAGATCCCGTCTGACCGTCATATCCGAGACACCAAGAGCGTTCATGATTTCGGATGCGGTGACAATTCCTTTAACGGCAATCATTTCCTGAATACGGGAAAGCCGTTCTCGTTTCAGCATGGGTAAATCCTCCTTACATCTCCATCTTTATTTAATACAGATTTTGAGTCTGGGTCAAGTTAAAACAAACAAAACCAAACAGAATATTTTGAAGAGCCAACGTGTAAGCGGTATAAATGTTTGAAATTGTTGTTTGATAGTGTTGACTCTGGAAGGTGGAGACTGTATATTATTCTTGCAACAACAAGAAAAAACAAATTCGAACAAAATCAAACGAATTTGTTTGAATGCAGCGAAGCAAAAGGGCATCGCTGCCAGGGAGATAAAAAATGAAAAAACTACCTGAAGACTTTCTGTTTGGCGGGGCGACAGCCGCCTACCAGGCAGAAGGCGCAACCCACGAAGATGGAAAAGGGGAAGTGGCGTGGGATGAATTCCTCGCAAAGCAGGGACGTTTCCTTGCGGAGCCGGCCAGTGATTTCTATCATCAGTACCCAAAAGATCTTGAGCTGTGTCAGATGTTCGGTGTCAACGGGATCCGCCTGTCGATCGCATGGAGCCGGATTTTTCCGGATGGAACAGGAAAAGTAAACCCAAAAGGAGTTGAATTCTATCACAATGTTCTGGCGGAAGCGAAAAAACGGGGAATCAAAGTCTTTGTGACTCTGCATCATTTCGATACCCCTAAAGCCCTGTTTGATGATGGCGACTTCTTAAACCGCAAAACGGTTGAAGCCTTCATTGACTATGCGAAATTCTGCTTCGACGAGTTCAGGGAAGTGGAATACTGGACAACGTTCAATGAGATTTATCCGATTGCGACCAACCAGTACCTGTTAGGCATCTTCCCTCCAGGTATCAAATACGATCTGACCAAAGTCATCGCCTGCCTGCACAATATGATGTATGCCCACGCAAAAGTCGTAAACCTGTTTAAGGAAAATGGCTATTCCGGCCAGATCGGCGTCGTTCATTCTCTGGAAACAAAATATCCGGCCAGTGAGAATCCAGAAGATATCCATGCCGCTTTCCTTGACGATGCACTGTCAGTCCGTTTTTTACTGGATGCTACCTATAAAGGGGAATATTCTACAGAAACCCTGCAGGCTCTTGATGAAATCTGCAAAGCCAACAACGCTCACTACGAATTTTCTGAAGAAGACTTCGTTGAAATGCGCAAGGCGAAAGATCGCAACGACTATCTGGGCATCAACCACTACCAGAGTCATTTCGTCAAAGCCTACAACGGTGAAAACGCCATCCACCATAACGGAACAGGCGATAAGGGAACCGGCAGCTACAAAGTGAAAGGCATTGGGGAACGGATTTATAAAGAAGGCTTAGAGCGCACGGATTGGGACTGGCTCATTTATCCACAGGGACTGTACGATCTGCTGATGCGCATCAAGCACGATTACCCGAACTACAAAGCGATCTATATCACTGAAAATGGCATGGGCTATAAAGACGAATTCAAAGACGGTGTCATCATGGACGAACCAAGAATCGACTATATCCGCAAATATCTTTCAGCTTTGGCGGATGCCATTGAAGATGGAGTGAATGTTAAAGGCTATTTCCTGTGGTCCTTAATGGATGTCTTCAGCTGGTCGAATGGCTACAACAAACGCTATGGCTTATTCTTCGTCGATTTTGAGACCCAGAAACGCTACCCGAAAGCCTCTGCCTACTGGTACAAACTGCTCTCAGAAACGAAAACAATCATCTAAATTTGAAAAATGAGGAAACCAGCCTGGATTGGGGATATAGAACCGCATAAGAATCGCAGCTAATTAAATTAGAAATAATTTATAACGATATAAACAACAAGATCATTCATACTCAAACAATCAACTGAACCCGACAGTTGCCCAAAGAAGGAGAAAAAGAAAATGACGAAAGACGAATTAACGATGACCGGTTTTGAAATTGTCGCCTACTCTGGCGATGCAAGAAGCACCCTGCTCGACCTGCTCAAGGAAGTAAGAACAGGCAATTTCAACAATGTCGAATCCAAACTGGCTGAAGCAGATGAAAACATCAACCTTGCTCACAAAAGCCAGACCCAGATTCTGGCTGCCGAAGCAGGCGGGGAAGACATGGACATGGGATTCATTTTCATCCATGGTCAGGACCATCTGATGACAACGATCCTGCTGCGCGATTTGATTACCGACATGATTGAACTGTACAGAAGAGGATAAGAAGATGAATGCGATTATTGCCTTTATCGAGAAGGGAAGACCTTTCTTCAATAAAATGGCAGGAAACGCCTACCTTCAGGGGATCCGTGATGGCTTCTTAACAGCCATGCCTGCCATCCTGTTTTCCAGTATTTTTATTCTTTGCGCAGCTCTGCCCGAAGTATTTGGCTTCACTCTTCCAGCTGAATTATCGAGTTGGCTGTGGCGGATTTATAACCTGACGATGGGGGTTGTAGCCATATTGGTTGCTGCCACAACCGCACGCTCTCTTGCAGAAAGCTTCAATCGCAAACTTCCAGGCAGCCAAAGCATTAACATTGTTTCCGTCATGCTGGCAAGCATCTGCGGATTTCTGACACTTGCAGTGACTGAAATTGATGGAGGCATTGATGTAACGTATCTGGGAACAAAGGGGCTGCTCTGTTCCTTTATTGCCGCATTTCTCTCATGCAACCTGTACAAGTTTTGCATGATCAAAAACATCACAATCAAAATGCCGCCAGAAGTTCCAGGGGTTATTTCCAATGTCTTCCGGAACGTCTTTCCATTCTCGTTCTCTGTCATTGGCTGTGTACTCCTTGATCTTCTGACGACTAAACTGTTTGGGGCCCGCTTTGCCGAAAGCATCATCATGTTGTTCTCCCCGTTCTTCCAGGCAGCCGATTCCTACCTTGGACTGGGTCTGATCGGTGGAGCGATGGCATTCTTCTGGTTTTTGGGCATTCATGGACCATCCATTGTTGAACCAGCGATTGCTGCGGCCATTTATGCCAATGTAGAAGCCAATCTGATGCTGGTGCAGAATGGTGAACATGCCTCCATTGCCCTGACTGCCGGATTCCAGAACTTCATCGTCTGCTTTGGTGGAACCGGATGCACGCTGGTTGTTCCCTTCCTTCTGATGTGGTTTTGCAAATCCAAACAGCTCAAAGCAGTAGGACAGGCTTCCTTTTTGCCAGGCCTTTTCGGAGTGAACGAGCCCGTTCTCTTTGCAGCGCCAATTGTATTGAACCCATATTTCTTTGTCCCGTTCCTGCTGGCCCCAGTACTCAATGCATGGATCTTCAAATTTTTCGTGGATGTCCTGCAGATGAATTCCTTCATCTACGTCCTGCCATGGGCAACCCCGGCCCCCATTGCGATGTTCCTTGGAACCGGAATGGCCTGGCTGGCTCTCATCCTTGCTCTGGTGCTGATTGCGGTTGACTGCATTGTCTACCTTCCATTCATCAAAGCCTATGATGCTTCCATTGTTGAAGAGGAAGATAAGAATCTCGAAGAAGAAAAAGCAGAATCTGGAACTGCTGCAGCCGCCACTACAAATGCAGCTTCCAGCCCTGAACCATCTTCAGCAGCAACCACTCCCTCCGTGGTTACCGCTTCATCAAGCAAATTAGAAGCAGTGGATGGAAATACAGAAACTGCAGCTTCAGATCAGAGTACAGAACCAGCTTCCGAAAGCGATTCTTCGAAAACAAATCCGCTCAATGTTCTTGTTCTTTGTGTTGGTGCAGGGACTTCGGCCATGTTTGCCAATGCGGTCAATAAAGGCGCCCAGGAAAAAGGACTGCCCGTAACCGCTCAGGCCGAAGCATTTGGCGGTCATACCGGAATTCTGCAGAACTTCCAACTTGTCGTATTAAGCCCGCAGGTTCAGACAAGATACGACGAGATCAAAGCTGATGCTGATCAGTATGGAATCAAAGTTGTAAAAACCAAAGGGGCTCAGTACATTAACCTGACCCGCCAGCCGGAAAATGCGGTTAACTTTGTAATCGAGGAAGTGAACAAAGGCTGATCCGAATACGAACGCGACTGGATAATAGAGCAATCAGAAAGCCTGAACTGCAACAGTTCTGGATCTTATGAGGCCAAAATACCAGAGTTTCCAACCACTGGATGCTGCGAGATCAAAAGCAGTGAAATCAGTTCAAAATTGAAAAATAAAGAGAGGCAGAATGTCACCATTTCATTCAGGGGTGACACTCTGCCTCTCTTTTATGCGATCGAAGAGGGATTGATTGTCCTGTGACAATCGTTCGAATTGCGGGATTTCAAATCGATGCAATTCTGGATTCGGGATTGGTCAATCCTGGAATCATCGCCCGCTCAGTTTTCAGTCTGATTTCCGGATTTGTTCCGGCTGGTTTCGGGCTTATTTCCGGCTGGATTTTCCCGCTTTTTCATTTTGACGGCGGCTTCTTCTTTCAAGTCCAATCAGCGTGGTGCAGATCACAATTGAACCAGCTGCAAGGCTCATCCATTTGCCATAGGAGCTTTGAACAGCGGTATTGATTGAATTCGGCCGCGTCGACGTGCTGCTGGAATTTCCAGATCCACTGCTGACCAGAACAGTATTCGATTTTACACTGCTGATAGAATCTGCACTCACACTGGCCTGATTGCTCCAGCGGGTGAGTTTTGAGGCAGCTGGTACGGTGACATCAAAATAGACAATGACATCTTCGCCGGGATCGAGCTGCGGAATGGTCCATTCCACCTGTGATGTACTCTCAGTGACTTTGCTGGAAACCGGTCGGCGGCCAGTTTCGAAATCAGCCGATTTCTTCACCAGGGTTAATTTGGATCCGGTATCTCCTTCAACAGCCAGTACAGGAACTTTATCAGTAATGCTCAGATTGACCGCTTTCTGGTTTCCGGTATTGGTTACCCGAATGTAATAGCGAAGGGTATCTTTTGCGTTGACTGTCTGCTCATTGGTGACGGCCTTGGCAAAGGATGAGGAGCTGGTCGGATTGACCAGAATTCTCTTGTCCACATTCAACGAGATCTGGTTCTGGTTCGTATTTTGATTCGAGTTCTGATTTGAATCCTGGTTCTGATCCGGTTTTGGGGTTACCTGGACCGGATGACGGGTCGTATTGGATGGAGTCTGCTGGGAGCCGATGATCTGGTTTGCGGTGTTGGTAATCGTTTTTTCGCTCTGAATCTCTTTTACTTTGGCCTGGAATGAAATCGTTCCGCTGCTTCCAGCGTTCTGGTTTTGAATGGTCCAGGTATAGGCCTGGCCATTGTTGGATTGCGTCCAGTCCTCTGCATCCAGAGCATTTCCCGAGCTGTCTTTAACAACCGCACTGTCGGCTATAAATTCGAGATCCGGATCGAGCGTGTCGACAATCTGAAGATCACTTCGGGTTGTGGAGGTGTTTTTCCAGCTGATGGTGTAGGTGATCACCTGACCGGGTTTCACTGTCGTTGAGCTGGCCGGATCTGCGCTCTTGACAGGTTTGAAGTCCGTATCCGGCTGATCCGGATTGGACGGTTCAGGCGGAACAGGAGTTTCTTTTGCGTAAACTGTATTGTTGCGCAGCAGGACATTCTTGGAAATAACTCCGGAAATGTCATTGAGCGAATTGTTTGAACTGGCTGAGGTCGTGGTGCTTTGGGCCTCTGTACTGGATGCCTGGGTTTCGGTGTCTGGAAATGAAACGGACCTGTAGTCATAGGTAATCAGTTCATAACCGGTTGGATCGGACTGGGCAGCGGCCTGGTAGGTATAGTGCAGTCCGGCAGGAAGTGCCTGAGCAAAGTGCCAGACCATCGCATTGCGCAGGATTTCGCCCTGATTATCACAGATACCGGACTGAGAACCCATGATGGTAAAGGATGCTGATATTGTCTGACCGTCTTCGGATGGATAGAAGTGTACAGGAATGGCGTTAAAAGAATCCGAGTCATTCTGGTCATTCGAGTCATTCGATTCATTCTGGAAAGTCAGGCTGTTTTGAGTCTCTGAGTTTCCGGTGATCAGAGCATAGTCAGTATCTGTCTTGACCTGCTTCAGGTTGCTGCCGCTTAACTGAAGGGTCATTTCAAATTTTGTATTGTTGAAATCCTCCAGCTCTTTTTCATTGCCTGGTGCAAGCAGATCACTGTCTTCGACAAAGTTGGCAAATAACAGGTTGGTCTTATGATCATTTTCGATGAGCACTGTATTTTCGCCAAGAAACAGTGGGGCCAGCGGGGTGTTGACCGTGTCGTGATAGATATCCGGCGATTGTGTATGGAGGGCTTTCCAGTTTTGCATGGCGTTGGTCCGGATAAATCCGGTATCCGTGATAAAGAACAGGTCTTTGCCATCCTGGTAAACGTAATGACCAAGCTCAGTGGAATAAGTTAAATCAGCGGCTGATCCCACGGAAAGATAGGCCTGAAGCTGATCAACGTAGACCGGTTTCTGCTGAGAATACCCTTGCGTTCCTGGATCAGGCAGGGCAATCGTATGCGGTAAGTCTGGATTGGCCTGGTTTGTAAACTGTGGTTTCCAGCCCGAGGCAAACTGTTCCATATTGTCGGCGGCAGAGGATGGCTGGATCTGTTTGAGGACGGTAATGTCATGGAGCGTATTGTTGATCTCACCGCTTGTGGCGTATTTTTTCATGGTCTGAACAAGATCGCCAACCTGAGAACGGACTGTAATGCCATCATCGGCACTGCCCGCATCCGGATACATAGCATTTGCTCCCTGAATAACCGTAATTCCCTCAAGGGCTGCGGAATTCGGGAGATATCCATCGGGAACGCCTGTTTCCTTTAATAGATAGCGGCTTCCTTCCACATTCCAGCCCGTACCTAACTGATTTGGATCCGTGGTGGTTTTCGAGCTGGCCTGAACTGTTGCCTGACCAGCCGAAAGCGCGCCGCTTTCATCTTTCTGGAATTTTGGCGAGAAAATCAGAGAACCGTTTTGATCAGTTACGCCTTTTCCCACTTCAATTTGTGTTTCAGCCCCATTGGCATCGGTTTGCTGCAGGTAGAGAGTGAACTCTGCTCCTGCAATCGGATTGCCGCTCTCGTCATGCTTGAGAACATGCAGATCTGGAGTGACGTTTGGTATGTAGAGGATACTCAAAAAGCGGGTATTGAACTGCTCTGGAGAAAGGAACTGAATTCCATAGTCCAAAGCGTCTGAACTCTCTGAATCGTCGAAGGCATTTACGGCTGAACCATATACGCTGCCCAGTTTTTCATACAGTTCTTTTTTGGATAAATCGGCTACGCTCTGGCCTTCAGACAGAGTCGGCTGCAGGACTTTTTGAAGGAAGCTTTCCGGGAAATAGACCAGGGCATAGCTTAAAGACTGATTGCTGCCAAGCTTTGTCCCCTGGGCAGAGTTGTAAAGCGTATAATCTTCGGCATTTCCCGGCAGATCGTTTAGGTCTCCAGTCAGACGGTAGGTATGGTCATCCCAATCCAGATACCACGAAGGACTGGACGGATCTTCACTGTAGATTTCCATCTGCTGCAAAGCAGTCAGAGCAGCCAGCCTGAGATTGGCGTTCATAATGGCCGGATCGGCATGAGGGTTATCTTCCAGATTCTGGTCGACAAAGAAGAAACCGGAATGGTTGGATCCATAGACCGGATACCACGTTGTGGCAGAAGTCCCTCGTTCCGCTGAATCACTCTGGAACAACGGCACCAGAACACTCAATCCGCTCTGTTCCTGCTGTTCGGTGAGGGTACCAACGTTTGTGAAAGCGCCATTGCCTTCATAGGCTGCAGAAGCAATGGTTATATCGGTATTGGTCATGATGGCTTCAAAGCTGGAGTAGGCTCCGGTCTGATAACTATTATTGACGATCAACTGATCGGTTTTTGGATCATACAGAAGCTGATAGGGTTCTTTGGATGGATTATAAATCCCTGGCGCCTGAAGTTCCCGAAGCAGGAAATGGGATCCAAACAGGGTGAAATCCAGCGGAAGCCCGGTTTTTTCATCGAGCAGCAGGCATTGGCCCTGGTCGTTGGTCGAATAGGTTCCGATCGGACTGGTGCCAACCTGGTTCCAGTTGTCATCTGCCTGATACAGCTCAAAGACAGCGGGATCAGCACTTGTGCCAATGGATTGTCCGTTTTCATTCACTTTGCGGACCTGGTGGGCTTTTGGCGGCTGCAGATTGTATTCCATACGCAGATTGGATGCCGAACCACCGCGCTCGAGATAGAAGAATTTCATTGTATGGTCAGAGTAGTTTCTAAACGTATTGTAGGCATTGGAATTTGGACTGACTTCCTCTTTCGAATAGAACAGGCTCTGATACATTTTCTGTTTTCCGGTCGGATTGGTGACAAACTCATCCGATGTGCCCCATGCCATTTGGTAAGCCTGGCGAAGAGTAGATGGATGTCTGGATATTTGATCGTCTTCCTGAAGGCCGTCTGGATTGTAATAGAGAATCTTACCGGTCTGGAAATCGATCGTCACACCGAGTGGGTCATGGACACCACCCAGATCACCGACCAGAACACCGTCGATAAAAATCCACACATCATCATCCCCGGAAAACTGGAAGCGCATGGGCACCTTTGCTCCTTGCGAATTGGTTCCAATCATGCCGCTCATTGGCTGCGAGAAGGGGACTTCCATGGTCAGACCAAAAAAGTGCTTGAGCGCATTGCTTGAGGCATCGAGGTTTTTGGCGATCAGCAGATCGTCATCCGTGTATTTCAAAGAACCATCATCATTGGTTTCGAACACCTGACTGGCAGAGTTGAATGGGAAAAATTGTCCTGGACCGCTTCCGTTGAATGAAACAGCAGGCCGATTATACAGGGTAAAGGTTCCGGTAGCTGGATCTGTATCGGATGGCTCAAATGAGGCGAAGTTTTGCCGGGAATCGTAATAGTAGTTTCCATCCTGGTTAAACTGGAACAGGCCTTTGACATCGCTCCAGGCTTTTTCATAGGCCGTTTCACTTTCATCAATTTCGGGATCAAACAGGTACTCTAAAGACTGATTGATCGTTTTAGTCGCATCTTTTGGATCCTGTATCGAAATCTGTGGGTATCCGTCATCTCCAAGATTGCGATCGACAAACCGCTTGGTCCACATTTTGCTGGCCCATCCGTTGATGTCCGGGCCCCATCCGGCTGAGTTGGGAAAGGCGGTATCATAGCGTGGTCTGTCCTCCCCGCCAAAAGCCAGGTATTGGTTTTGGTTAATTCCATTATTGGCATAAGATGCATTTCCGTTATTGCCGGTAAACGGAATATTCAGACTCATGCCGGCGAAGCTGTAGTTAAACAGATCCACTTTTGCATACGCTGGATTGGAGGGAGTGAGCACTCCACGTTCTGTCTGTGTGACTGGTGATGTGCCTGGATCGAACTCATCGGCTGATGTCTGCATGGGTTGGGTTGGCAGCATGCAGCATATCGCCATTATTATGGATAGAACCCATGCGATTTTTATTCGAAGTTTCAAAACAAATCCTCCTGTATTTAAGGATGAACATCCCTGGTGTTTGTTTATTTTTTTACTCACCTTAGACAAAGCGTAACAAAATGCCTAATAAAAATGGTGGATTATGCCAAAGTAAAAATGTATCCAATCAAAGCGGACAGTTGTGGAGTGATTATTAAATAGATAAACATTCCATTACGGCTAAGCTCTGAACTTCAGTATGCGGCTCTTTCTAAACGGTCAAATCGCCCTGGTCTTTGAAAGGCGATTCTTATATTCAATTATTCAGTCTATTCAATGCTGATTCGATGCTTGTTCGAGGCTGATTTCTACAATTTGTGCATGACTTGGATAGAAAAAGGAGATTTAAAAATAAAGATATGAATCAAAAGATGTCTGGTCTGTATTAGATCAAACAGAAAATGGCGAAGTGCTTGCAAACTCACAGTCACCGGCCTATAGTTTTAGCAGTTAAAGAGTTTAAGTGCTAACTGAGGAGGATTTTATGTCAGAACGAAAAAAATTCCAGGCCGAATCGGAACGGCTGCTCGATTTAATGATCAACTCGATCTATACGCATAAAGAAATTTTCTTACGTGAGCTGATCTCCAATGCATCCGATGCGATTGATAAATATTATCTGTATGCTCTGGAACACGGTCAGACGCCAGAAGATCTGTCCATCCGGATTGATCTGGACCAGGAAAATCGGACCCTGACTTTAAGTGATAACGGAATTGGTATGACGAAGGAAGAACTGGAAGAAAATCTGGGAACAATCGCCAAATCCGGTTCTTTAGCCTTTAAAGAACAGCTCAAAAAGCAGCAGCAGGAAGACGCCAATAATGATGTCGACATCATTGGTCAGTTTGGTGTCGGATTCTATTCTGCGTTCATGGTCAGTGATGAAGTCACAGTTGTTTCCCGCTCGGTTGAAAGCGACCAGGCATGGAAATGGGTATCCGATGGAACCGATGGCTATACGATTGACCCAGCCGAAAAAGAAGGCCATGGTACAACCATTACCCTGAAACTGAAAGCCGATGACGATCTGGATTCTTATTCTCAGTATCTGGATTCCTATCAGATTCAGGATCTGGTCAAGAAATACTCCGACTATATTCGCTACCCGATTCAGATGGAAGTTGAAGTGCAGAAACGCGTGGAAGGCGACGAAAACAACGAAACCCCTTCTTACGAAACCGCAAAAGAATTACGGACCCTCAACTCCATGGTTCCATTATGGAAACGCAATAAAGCCGATATTACGCAGGAAGATTTCGACCGCTTCTATCAGGATCATTTCTATGATTTCCAGAAACCACTCAAAAAAATCTTTTTCAGTGTTGAAGGATCGGTTTCCTTTACCTCCTTGTTATATATCCCGGCCCGTCGTCCGGAAAACTTCTACAGCCGTCAGTACAAACCAGGTCTGCAGCTGTACTCCCCTGGCGTGCTGATTGAAAACAACTGCGAATCCTTACTTCCAGACTATCTGCGCTTTGTCAAAGGTCTGGTTGACTCCCAGGATCTGTCGTTGAATATCAGCCGTGAAATGCTCCAGCATGATCATCAGCTGCGTGTCATCAAAAACCGTATTGAAAAGAAAGTACTTGGCGAACTGGCTTCCATCCAGAAAAAGGATCCAGAAAAATACGAAGGCTTCTGGAAGAACTTTGGTCTGGATCTGAAATTTGGTCTGTACAACTCCGCCGGCCAGGATAAAGACAAACTGCAGGATCTTCTGATGTTCTACACATCCAATGAAGGAAAACTGGAAAGCCTGGCAAGCTTTGTAAAGAGTCTGCCGGAAGACTCTAAAGAGATCTACTATGTCTCGGGTACGAACCCAGCCGCAATGGCTAAACTGCCAACGGTAGTCAAACTGAAATCCAAGAACATTCCAGTTCTGTTCTTAACTGATGAAATCGATGAATTTGTCATACAGACCATTGGCACTTACGAAGACCACACCTTCAAGAACGCTCAGCAGGGCGATCTGAATCTGGATTCTGATGAAGAAAAAGAAGCATTGAAGACCCAGAACGAAGAAAACAAAGACCTGCTTGAATTCATGAAAGACGCACTGCCAGATGTCAGTGAAGTTCGTCTGTCCAACCGTCTGGTTGACGATCCAGTCATGCTGGTGGCCGGTGATGGCATGTCCTTTGAAATGGAACGGATGTTTACGATGATGGCTGAACAGTCTGGTGAACAACCAGTTCCTGGCATGAAAGCCCAGCGAATTCTGGAAATCAACCCGAACAACAAGATCTGGACCACCTTACGTGCTGACTACTCAACGGATAAAGAAAAAGTCAAAGCCATCGCACAGGTTCTCTATGATCAGGCCTGCATGATTGAAGGCTTCCCAATTGCCGATCCAGTTGAATACGCCCGCAAAGTCACCGCATTGCTTGCGGAATAATCAAGACTGGCAGCAACCAGTCAAAATCGATATTGATGAATCAAGTCATGACCTCGAAAACAGGCCATGACTTTTTTCGTTGCCAATTTTCGTCTGTTTACTGGTAGAAGGGTAGAAACAGGGGGCTGTACTTAAGCCAATTCAGGAATGATTTTGATGGTCGGACAAAGCTTATCAATTGCCATTTTTGGGAAAGATCCGCGAAAGTGACAGAAATTTCAGAAAATCTGGACTGTCTTGGATAATGGTATAGAGTCCATAAAAGTGAAAGCGCTCCCGACAGGGGAGTTGATTGAAATCTGTATATACTAAAAGGTATGAATGACAGAAAATTAAAATTACTGATTTACTTTACGGCTTTAAGTGCCGGAACACTGCTGATTTCCAATCTCAGTGCGATTAAACTCTGGGATCTGGGCGGAATTGCGGTAGACGGTGGTCTGCTTCTGTTCCCTTTGACTTATATTCTTGGAGACTTGATCATTGAACTGTTTGGTAAGAAAATTGCCACCCGGATTATCATGTCCGGTTTTCTGGTGAACCTCATCGCAGTCGTCGTCTTCTATGCGGTCATTGCTCTGCCGCCATATCCGGGATGGGATATGCAGGAAGCCTTTGCTTCAGTTCTTGGCTTTTCACCAAGAATCATTCTGGGTTCCCTTTGCGGATATCTGCTTTCCAACCTGTTAAACAACTACCTGTTTATTAAGATGAAGGCCTCAAACTCGATCTTTGCGCGCAGCTTTATTGCCCGTGCGTTATGCTCAAGTGCCTTCGCTCACATTCTGGATTCGGGAACGTTTGAAACGATCGCCTTTTTTGGGGTGCTCCCATTCAACGAATTCCTTGCTCAGGCCGTTTTTGCTTATATACTAGGTATGGGCTTAGAACTGATTCTTTCTCCAGTTGAAGCCGTAATCCAGAAAAAACTGGCTGTTTATCTCAGTCGTGGTCCCAAAGAAGCTGCCAAGGCTTAACCTGGCAGACTGATTTTTTAATCCCCCGAAGCTGATCTGTTTTAGACCAAAACGATTGGCTGCAACATTAGAACCAACCAGAAGACTGGATTTCTTTTATCCAACAAAGAGATCCAGTCTTTTTTCAGAAAGGAGCTTTTTATGCAGGAAGAAATGAAAAATACTGCACCGACAGAAGATCAGAACAATCGTTCTTCTGACGAGTTAAAAGGATTGAGCTTTGATATTGAAGCCCGGATTCCTGGTCAGTTAGGCCGGGCCGGAACGATCCATACTCCCCATGGCGATATCAAAACGCCAGCTTTCATGTGTGTGGGAACACATGGGGAAGTCCGCTTTTTAAGCATGGATGATCTGCACTCTATCTATGCACAGGCCATGCTTTCCAATGGCTATCACTTACGAAATAAATCTTATGAGATCGCTGAAAATGGCGGTCTGGCCAAATGGTCTGGCTGGAATGGACCAACCTTAACCGACTCCGGCGGCTTCCAGGTCATGTCCTTAGGCAGCGGCATCGGAAAAGTTGTTTCGATGGAACGTGAAAAAGAAGTGACCAATGCGCCGAAAAAAGATCGTCTGGCTATCGTGACCGAAGATGGTATTCACTTCCATGATCCATTTACGGATCAGGATGACTTCATCGGTCCAAAAGAATCCATGGATATTCAAAACCGCATCGGTGCCGATATCCATATGGCCTTTGATGAACTGACTTCACTGGCGGATTCGTATGAATATAATGTGGAAGCCCTGGCCAGAACTGAACGCTGGGCTCAGATTTCTCTGGATGAACACAAAAAACATCGTGATGATCTGGGCTATCGTCAGTCCTTATATGGTGTTCTGCAGGGCGGACGCTGGGAAGATCTGCGTCGTTCTACTGCCCGTAAGCTGGGGGCTATGGACTTTGATGGCTATGGTCTTGGCGGTGCTTTCCTGAAAAGTGACCTGCACAATATCCTGCGCTGGTGCAATGAAGAACTGCCAGAAGGCAAGCCGCGTCACTTACTTGGTCTCTCCCGTCCGGATGACATTCTGATCGGATCGGAAAATGGAGCCGATACCTTTGACTGTGTGGCGCCAACCCGTGAAGCCAGACATGGCCGGATCTACACGAAATATGGCTATATCAATATTGAAAAGTTCGCGGACAGTGATCTTCCTTTGGATGAGGGCTGTGACTGCCCAGTCTGCCAGGCGGGCTGGACCCGGGGTCAGCTGCGGGCTTTATTGAAGAGCCAGGATCCGGAAGACAGAGCGAAATACTTCAATCTTGCCAGCATTCACAACCTGCGATTCACCCTTCGCTTAACCGAAGAAATTCGTCAGGCTATTCTTGAAGGCCGTTTTGAAGAATACAAAAAAGAATTCATGTCCAATTATTATGGATATTCCCCAAAAGGAGCAGCAAAGCCAGAATAGCTTGCTGCTCTTGTGCGTTTAGAGCCTTTTCAACCGATCTGGTCTTCAGGTGCCAGGTGTTAGAAGCAGTCTGATCTTTTACCAGACGTCTTGACCGAGAGCTGCTGTTCTACAGTAAGATAGAAGAAATTAAAGCTTTTGAGAACGGAAAATGATCCTGCAAAGGAAAAGAGAGGGAATTGGATATGGCATACGAATACAAGGTACTCACCCAAAAGGACAGAGTGTTCAGCGGCCGATTTGATCCGGAAGTGCTGGAAAATCTGCTCAACAAACTGGCCCGAGAAGGCTGGCGTGTGGTTGGGGTCACGACTGGCCAGGTAACCTCGGCGCTGGCTTCCCGTGATGAAATGATCATCATCCTGGAAAGAAATACTGACTATCGTTACTGATCTGAAAAGCAAAAAATGCTCTGCAAACCTGATGTCTCTGGTTTTGCAGGGCATTTTTAAATGGTGAAAGCTCGAAGGATAGAAGGATAGAAGGGCATCCAGAAGGATGAGATATAGGCGGGAAGACCATTTTGACAAGATCAGTTTTCTGAAGAAGCATCACTGGACCAGCAGGCATTGTATTCATCCAATGGAAGCATCGCTTTTTCTTTGCAGTTTTCTACAGAAGAAGCTTTGTCCGCCCAATAGTCATCTAATGCGGCAAGGAAACCCCATAGCTTGCTGTGGGGAGGAATTGCCGCCAAGCATCTGCTGTTCGATATTTACAATGCAGCTTTTTGCTTATCAAAAAGCCATCCATTTGATGACTCAAGTCTTTTTAATTTCTTCCAGGAAACAGAAGCAGATATCTTGGTTCCATCAAGCATCCTGATATCGAATCTGCCTGATGTTCGTTTTCCAAAGATAAAACACTCTGTTTTCTGGTATCTGATCTTATCGAAAAGTTGAAAGCCCATAATGACCTTTGCCGACTGGTTCAGTTTTCTGATGCCGCCTTTAGAAGGATTGAATTTATGAATCTGTCGGTTATGACATCTCACTTTCCTGCTGAAAAAGACAGTTTGAATAGGTCTTGCTTCTGGATGGCCTGCAATGCATCTCGCATCAACGTAGTGTTCTTTGGGAAGACCATGCCCAAGACGTTCTGCTTTGGTCAGATATCCGAATGTTTCTTCTACAGGAATGGGGTGAAATTCTGTCTGTGCTCTTTCCAGCAGAGTCTTTCGCATGATCCCCATAAAAGCCGCATCTGCAAATGAAGCCGGCTTAAGAATCTTATCTGGAAGTTTGATATTTCCTTTATGGTATTCCTGATGGCAGTGTTTACAGAGTGTAACCAGGTTTTCCGGACGGCTGCTGCCGCCATCTTTTCTTTGATGAATGTGATGGACCTGCAGTTCCTTGTCTTTGGATTCTCCGTTGCAGCACTGGCACGTGTATCGATCCCGGTACAGTACATAGTCTTTGACGTTGAGCCAGTCCTTCATTTCGCCATTCTGGTAATCTTTACCTTCAGGAAGTTTTTGCCCTGCAAGCTGTGCTTTCAGTTTCTGTGTATCAAAAGAGGCTGTCTCAATCACGATCTTTGAAACGGGCAGGATCTTTGTCACTTTTCGGATAACATTTAAATGGCATGTAATCTTTTGCTCCACAGAAGGCGCCAGCCATCCTTTGTGTTTTGAATGCACCCGATGGTCAAACCTTGGCTTTCGATATCTTGTTTTGCGGTTTCTTCTTGTTCTTCTCGCCTCTCTTCTTGCGGTCAGATTTTTGGATACATCGGTTCTCAACTTTGCATCTTCTGCATAGAGTTCTTTTGCGTCAGTACACCCAGACAATCCAATATGTTTAGATCCTGCATCGACGCCTAATGTGATCTGCTGAACCACATGAGTATCAGGTTCATATAAAAGCTGGATGGTAAAAGGAGTTCTCTTTACAACTTTAGCTTTCTTTGCTTTTAAGAGTCTGCGGACCTTTCCGCATCGTCTGGTTGGCATCAATGGATTGCCATCAATGTCCAGAACATAGGTCAAAGCTTCCGGCATTACAGATGCCTCCTTTCTGTAAATAAACCAGCCCGAAGGCTGTAAGGTGTCCTTCGCCAATGTTGTAAATGCTTTTTACGCTCAAACTCACCGCCTGTTACCCCGAACAGGTTTTTAAAGCAGAGCCACAGAGCTTAAGACTAGAACGATATCCTAAGGTGTGATGACATAAACAACGGAGTTCGTATCGTCCGAAGACAATATTCACCAAGGCTACTCACAGACAACAGCCGAAGCTGTCCTGTCAAGTAACAGGGGTGTATTTCAACCCCCATGGCTTGCCATGGGGTCAGTGAGAAAGTATCTCCTATTTTTAAAGTCTGAAGCCAGCTACCTCACAAAATCAGGGGCAGGTTCACTTTTAAAAGCAAAATCGTGTAACCAAACCTTAATTTGACTGAAGACTTTCTACTTCCATGATAAGTTTCTTTTTTATGATATCAATGTTTTTTAACCTTACAGATTTCACAGCTTTACAGACAGGTTGTTGATGCTTACGAAACAAGGGCAGCAATGGGCAGTGCTGGAATAGGTTCAGCGATGGACAGCAGTGAAATGGGTTTGGAAATTCAACGTCGAATCCAGATACTCCAGCTGAAAAAGCAAAAACCCTGAATCAGGCTTTGGATCAGCCGGATTCAGGGTTTGTAGGTTATAGAAATGGGTCAGAATTCTAGAAGCAGAACTTACTTCTGGGATTCTTTCCAGGCGCGGATTTCATCGAGGGAAACTTCGATTTCTTCACCATCCGATAAAGTGACAGGAATATTTCCTTCTTTATAGGATTCGAAGAATTTGCGCTCTTTTGGTTCAACGTTGACAGCAAGGTCGAGTTCGTCGAGCTGTACTGGATCAACAATATTTGGAGCATCGGACATTGGGTCACGGGCCGAAGCGTTTTTCGGGAAGGCAATGACATCACGGATGGAGTCAGTACCGGCAAGAATCATCGCAACACGGTCTAATCCGAAGGCTAAACCACCATGTGGAGGTGTTCCATACTGGAAGGCATCAATGAAGAAGCCGAATTTCTGCTGGGTCTGTTCTGGTGTGAAGCCGAGGACTTCAAAGATCTTATCCTGCAGCTCCTGTTCGTAAATACGCATGGATCCACCGCCGAGTTCATAGCCGTTCAGAACACAGTCGTAGGCATTTGTTTTCACTTTACCTGGGTCTGTGTCGAGTAATGGGATGTCTTCGCGTTTTGGCATTGTGAATGGGTGATGCTGGGAAACCCAGCGGTTTTCAGTTTCAGACCATTCGAACATTGGGAAGTCAACAACCCATAAGAAGGAGAATTCGTCTTTCTTCTTCAGGCCTTTTTCAGAGGCAATGTCGTTACGTAAAGCACCTAAAGCTGTGCAGGTTTTCAGCCATGGATCCGAAACGATCAATACGCTTCCGCCATCTTTCACCTGGCTGGCATTAGCGAGTGCTTCAAGTTCTTCTGGTTTTAAAGATTTAACCGCAGAACCAGAGAATGCGCCATCTTTGTATTTGAGAACAACCAGACCACTGGATCCGTTTTTGCGCGCATCGGAAGTCAGTTTTTTGATTTCTTTGTTGGAAGGTGCAAAGTCATCGACAACGATGCCTTTGATCACACCGCCGTTTTCAATGGCGTGTTTGAATGGAACAAATTCACTGTCTTTAAACAGGTCAGTGAAGTCCTGCAGTTCCATGCCGAAACGGTTATCTGGTTTATCAGAACCATAACGGTTCATCGCATCTTCCCAGGTCAGACGTAAGAATGGTGTTGGGATATCCAGGCCTTTGACATCTTTCATCAGCTTTTTAAGCATTTCTTCCATCATGGCCAGAATCTGGTTTTCGTCCAGGAAGGAAGTTTCGATATCAAGCTGCGTAAAGTCAGTCTGACGGTCGGCACGTAAGTCTTCATCACGGAAGCAGCGGGCAAACTGGTAGTAGCGTTCCATGCCGGCAATCATCAGCAGCTGTTTGTAAAGCTGTGGAGACTGTGGCAGGGCATAGAACGTACCTGGATGAACACGGCTTGGAACCAGGAAGTCACGGGCACCTTCTGGTGTAGAACGGCCAAGAACAGGTGTTTCTACTTCGATAAAGTCATGGTTATCCAAGAATTCACGTAAGGAACGGACGATGGCTGCACGTTCGATCAGGTTTTTCTGCATAATCGGACGACGCAGGTCGAGATAGCGGTATTTCATCCGGGTATCTTCGAGGGCATCGGTTTCATCCGCGATGATTAATGGGGTAACTTTTGCCGGGTTGACGATTTCTACATCCTCGACGATGACTTCAATATCCCCAGTTGGCAGCTGTGGGTTTTTGTCTTTTCTTTCTTTGACAACACCTTTAACGTGTAAAACATATTCCTGGCGGACGTCTTTCAGTTTTTCATTAAAGCTTTCATCAAAAACGAGCTGCACAAGACCGGAGCGGTCACGCAGGTCGATGAAGTTCATTGCGCCGAAGTTTCTTTTCTTCGAAACCCAGCCGACCAGTTCAACGGCCTGGCCTTCATTTTCAAGACGCAGGGTTCCATTGTGATGGCTTCTATTCATAAATCTAAGTTCATTCCTTTCGAGCCTGATTCAATCCTCAGGCAATCAATGGTGACAGGTTGAGTTCTGTCTTCACTTGAATCCAAATTAAGTCTTACGCAGGGCAGGCCTGCAGGATCAGTCGTGATGGTGGTGATGTTCTTCTTCTTCCTCTTCTTCGTCGACAAGAGCGCGGTCGAGGTAGTCGATCAGTTCATCCACAGGCATGGTGATCTGTTCTTTGGTTGCCTTGTTTTTTACGGTAACGGTACCGTCTTTGGCTTCATCTTCACCAATTAACAGATTGAAACGAGCCTTGGCCCGATCTGCAGCTTTGAACTGACCTTTGAAGGATTTCTGCATGAAATCCATGTCGCTTCTAAAGCCATTGCTGCGAAGAGCAGTCAGGATTTCAAACGCATAATCACGGGCTTCAGGGTTGAGAACCATGACATAGGCATCCAGGGCAGGCTTGCCCCCAAGATCGATGCCTTCGGCTTCTAATGCCAGCAGCAGACGTTCTTCACCAAGCGCCCAGCCAATGCCGGACTGTTCTGGTCCGCCAAAATAAGGGATCAGATTGTCGTAACGTCCACCTGCTAACAAAGTCGCCTGAGCTCCCATGTTCTTGTCTTCAGAGACAATTTCAAAAACGGTGTGGGTATAGTAATCCAGACCACGAACCAGATTTGGATCGATACGGTATGGGATTTCCATTTCATCAAGAAGACCGGTAACAGTCTCAAAATACTCGCGGCTTTCCTCATTGAGATAGTCAGCCATAATCGGAGCATTCTTCATGCATTCCTTGTCGTGATCGACTTTACAGTCAAGCAGACGCAATGGGTTCTGTTCATAACGGCGCTTGCAGTCAGCGCAAAGATCATCGACATAGGGTGCAAAGTATTCTTTTAAAGCAGCCCGATAGTCTGCTCTGGACTGGTCATCACCGAGTGTGTTGAGCAGAATGGTGATGTTCTGAAGACCTAAGGCCTTAAGAATAGAATAAGCCATGACCATGACTTCGACATCGGCATACGGACTTTTCAGACCGAGAGATTCCACCCCAAACTGGTTAAAAATGCGCAGTCTGCCTTTCTGTGGTCTTTCATGACGGTGCATCGGACCGCAGTAATACAGTTTTACAGGCAGATCCGGGCTGGAATACATTTTATTTTCTACATACGAACGGACAACGCCCGCTGTTCCTTCAGGACGGAGTGTAAGAGATGTATTCGAATTGGCTGGCACAAAGGTATACATTTCCTTGTTGACCATGTCACTGGAATCATTCTCGCGCTTGAAAACGTTGGTATGCTCAAAGATCGGAGTCCGGATTTCATCAAAGTCGTACAGATAGCAGAAATGACGAAGCAGTTTTTCAAGCTGCTGCCATTTGTATCCGTCATCGCCATAGATGTCCTGTGTTCCTCTTGGAATCTGATAACTCATATTTTCCCCTCCAAATCAAAAGCAGGAGTCCCTAAATAGGGTTCCTGTCTGAGTCACTACCGAAAATATTACTATACTTTCCGAAACTTTTATAAAGATGAGGCTTGTTTATCGCTTTTCAGACCATTCTTTCCAAAATGGAAAGGATACAAAGCATTCATATGGTCATACGCGAATCGAAAAACAGAAAGCAGATCGTATGACAAGCAACCATTGGACACAGAGTGGGATAAAAACAGAGAGGATGAGCTGGCCGCAAAAATGAAATGAGAAGAAGATGAACTGCAAAATCGATTCTCCTGAGTACTAATGGATCAATGACAGATCAGAAAGTACCTATAAGATGACACCAATCGAATTGCCACCAGAATAGACTGACCAGAATATATCCAGAATAAATATAGATAGGAAAACTGCTGATCAGGTTTGAAGAGAAGCGAGGCATAGGTGAATAAGAAAAAGAGGGGCAAAGGAAGAACGGATCATCGTTTCGTTTTGAATGTTAAACAGAAAGTGTCGATTTTGAGGGTGTTTTTGGTATTTGAGAAGAGGGAGAAATTCGATGGTTTTCATTTGAATGCCCAAAAGGGCGGTTTTTTCGTTATCATAAAAACATCAGACAGATTTGTCTTGCATCCTTTCAGGCGTTGCAGACAGATTGTTTTTAACAGACCGACTCTGACCATTCCAAAAAGCAGAACTGACAATCAGGGACGCTCAGAAATCAGAACCCGCGTCTGGATGAAAGAGGATGGAACGAATGGAGAACAAACAGACAAAATATGACAGACGTCCGCTGACCAGACAGATTGAAGAAGAACTCATGAACTACATCCAGAATGAAGAACTGGCTGTCGGCATGAAAATACCGAATGAATTTGAACTGGCTGAACGGTTTAAAGTCGGCCGCAGCACCGTTCGCGAAGCAATTCGTTCGCTGGCTGCCCAGGGCATTCTGGAAGTGCGCCGGGGATCCGGAACTTATGTCAAAAGCCGTGAACCGATTCAGGATGACCCTCTTGGTCTCAATCAGATCGAAGATGAGTATGCTAAAGCAATGGATATTCTGGAAGTCCGGTTGATGCTCGAGCCGGAAATTGCCGCCAACGCCGCTAAAAATGCAACAGAAGAAGATAAGCAGAAACTGAAACAGTTATGTGATGAAACCGAAGCCCTTTATGTTCTGAATGAGGATCATACGCATAAGGACAGTGAATTTCACTCTCAGATTGCGAAATGCTCCAAAAACCAGGTGGTTGAAAATCTGATTCCAATCATTACGGCTGGAATTCAGAAGTTTATTGTCCTGACTGGCCGCAAGCTTCAAAATGAAACCATTGAGACGCATCGTGCCATAACCAATGCAATTTTGAATGGAGATCCGAACGGAGCAAGGTATGCGATGATCATGCATCTGAACTACAACCGGCTTGCTTTACAGGAGAGAATGCAGAATAACTCTGCAAATAATCAGACGTCTAATCATTGATCTTCCTTTAAAAAGACGTAAAAATACCCATTAAATTCCATGATGAATTAAAAATAATGACCTAATCTGTGATCAGGTCTTTTTATTATGTGTAAATAATGTGATTTCGAGAAATATTTGTCTGATGATTGACTCTGACAAGCGCTTTCACTAAACTAAAACGTGTAAAAGATATGACGTCATACAAATAACAGAAAAATGAGGGAAACATATGACAACGTTAGATCCTACGCGTTTGGTGATTGCAGCCCTTGTCGGGCTGGCAATTCTGCTGCTGTTGATTATCAAGTTCAAAGTTCAGGCAATGATTTCGATCCTGATCGGTGCTTTATCGATTGGTCTGATCGCCGGAATGCCGCTGGAAGAAATTATCCGTTCTGTGGATGATGGAATTGGAAATACATTGAAAGGAATTGCCTTGCTGGTCGGACTAGGTTCGATGTTTGGCGCAATACTGGAAGTCTCAGGCGGCGCCCAGTCCATTGCGGTCAACCTGGTCAAGTGGTTTGGAGATAAAAAAGCGGCCTGGGCTCTGGGAATTACCGGACTGGTTATCGCCATGCCTGTGTTCTTTGATGCCGGTTTGATTATTCTGATTCCACTGGCTTTCTCACTGGCCAAGAAAACCCACCGTTCTTCTTTGTATTACGTCATTCCACTGTTAGCCGGTCTGGCGGTAGGTCATGCATTTATTCCTCCAACACCAGGTCCAGTTCTGGTTTCGACCATGCTGGGAGTAGATCTGGGCTGGGTAATCCTGGTTGGTCTTGCCTGCGGTACTGTTGCGATGATTGTTGCGGGTCCGATCTGGGGATCGATCTGCGGAAAGAAATACTTTGTACCTGTTCCAGAACACGTACAGAATGCAAAAGATTTTGATGAATCCAAACTGCCAAAATTCGGTACGATTGTAACGATTATTCTGATTCCGCTGGTTCTGATCATCATGAGCTCAATCACAGGAGTCGTAGAACCACTGAAATTTCTCAACCCAATCTTTAACTTCTTAGGTACACCTTTTGTCGCTTTACTGATCGCAACAGTTGTAGCCATGTTTGTTCTTGGTGTCCGCCATGGGTATTCAATGGCCGAACTGGAAAAAGTTATGACGAAATCACTTGAACCAACAGGTCTGATTTTGTTAGTCACTGCCTGCGGCGGCGTGCTGCGTTATATCCTGCAGTATTCCGGAATGGGTGATTTGATTGGGAATGCGGTTGCCAGCATGAATCTGCCATTGGTCATTCTGGCCTTTATCATCGCAGCGCTTGTACGAATCTGTGTCGGCTCTTCGACTGTTGCCATGACGATGGCGGCCGGAATTGTAGCGGCTTTACCTGGAATCGCTGAACTTTCACCTCTGTACCTGGCTTGTGTCACTGCAGCTGTAGCAGGTGGTAGTACGGTATGCTCTCATTTCAATGATTCTGGATTCTGGCTGGTCAAATCGCTGGTTGGCATGGATGAAAAGACCACTTTGAAAACATGGACCGTGATGGAAACACTGGTTGGAACGACCGGTTTTCTGGTAGCGCTTGTCATTTCCTTCTTTGCCTAGAACTCAATTGAAGTGAAATGAAATTTCCAGACAGGGATTTGAATGAATCCGCAATTCTGGTTCAATTTACATTTTGTAAAGAAAAGAATTTGCATAAACTAAAGAAAAGAAAGACTAAAAATGTATCGATAAACGGTTTACTGAGAGATCAGGTATAAGAACTGAAAGCAGATCGATGCATCCAATAGATGAATGTGGAAAACACAATAAGTAAACACGAATAGAAAGAGGAACGACATGAAAAAATTAATCAGCCAGGAAATGCGCAAACTTGCCCCTGAACTTGACCCCCTTCGCATTGGAACCGGATGGACTCCGGAAGAACTCTCGAAACCACAGATCTTTATTGAAAGCACGTTTGGTGATTCGCATCCCGGCAGCGGACATCTGGACAAACTGGTCAACAGAGTCCGTATGGGTGTAGCCAAGGCCGGCGGTCATGGTGCTCGGTACTTTGTGACCGACATGTGCGATGGTGAAAGCCAGGGAACCGATGGCATCAACTACTCACTGGCTTCCCGTGAGATGATTGCCAATATGATCGAAATCCAGGCCAACGCCACTCCATTTGATGCCGGTGTTTATCTGGCGTCCTGCGACAAAGGTCTGCCGGGCAACCTGATGGGACTTTGCCGGGTCAACATTCCTTCCATCGTTGTATCTGGTGGAACGATGAATGCAGGCCCCGAAATGTTAACGCTCGAACAGCTGGGGATGTATTCAGCGCAATACGAGCGTGGGGAAATCGATGAAGACAAATTGAACTGGGCCAAACAGAATGCCTGCCCAAGCTGTGGGGCCTGCTCCTTTATTGGAACGGCTTCGACTATGCAGATTATGGCAGAAGCACTCGGGCTTTCTTTACCAGGATCGGCTTTGATGCCGGCAACCAGCCCGGATCTGCTTGACTATGCTCAGAAAGCTGGCGAAAGAGCCGTTGAAATGGCTCACGAAGAAGGCATGCGTCCTTCGGACATCGTGACCATGGACAGTTTTGAAAATGCGATTCTCGTTCATGCCGCAATTTCCGGTTCGACCAACTCATTGCTGCACATCCCGGCGATTGCTCATGAACTGGGCATCGAAATTACAGGTGACACCTTCGATCGTCTCCATCGCAATGCCCGCTATCTGTTAGATATCCGTCCAGCAGGGAAATGGCCGGCTGAAGTGTTCTATTATGCCGGTGGTGTGCCAGCCATTATGGAAGAGATCAAGGATCATCTGCACCTCGATGCCATGACCATTACCGGAAAGACGGTTGGCGAAAACCTGGAAGAACTGAAAAAAGATGGCTTCTATGAACGCTGTGAAAAATGGCTGGAAGATTTCAACAAACGCTATAACGTAAATGTCACTCGTTCGGATATCATCCGTCCTTATGACAATCCAATTGGAACTGATGGTTCGATTGCCGTTTTAAAAGGAAACCTGGCTCCAGAAGGTGCGGTTATCAAACATACGGCCTGCCCAAAAGAAATGTTCAAAGCTACGCTGCGGGCCCGTCCATTTGACAGTGAAGAAGAATGCCTGGACGCCGTACTGAATCATAAAGTGCAGAAAGGCGATGCGGTCTTCATCCGTTATGAAGGACCAAAAGGATCAGGTATGCCAGAAATGTTCTATACGTCTGAAGCCATCAGTTCCGATAAAGAACTTGGCCGTTCGATTGCCCTGATTACAGATGGCCGTTTCTCTGGCGCATCCACTGGACCAGTCATTGGTCATGTCTCTCCAGAAGCTGCAACGGGTGGTCCAATTGCGCTGGTTGAAGAAAACGACCTGATTGAAGTCGATGTCATGGGCCGTAAGCTCAATATTGTCGGTATCAATGGGGAGCACAAAACCCCTGAAGAAGTTGCGGCGGTTCTGGAAGAACGGAAAAAGAACTGGAAGCCAAGACCAATGAAATATAAGAGTGGAACCCTCAGACTGTTTGCGGCGCATGCAACAAGCCCGATGAAGGGGGCCTATATGGATTTTGATCAGGACTAGATCTCCCCGTTTCAGTTTCTATAGGATTTCTATTCTTAAAGGCAGAGTACCCCGACTGATTGGCTCAATAATATAGAGTTTGAAATGATTTTTGATGTTTTTTTGCCATTCAGTCGGGGGTGAATGCCTCCCGCAATCAGCCCTGCAAGTTGGTG
>CAJTLE010000015.1 GCA_910577085.1 uncultured Allobaculum sp.
GCATCCCTTTACCTGCTGATCTGACGGAAAGGGAAGATCATGACATCCGCTGGCGTCATGACAATGTATCCGATAAAGCAGACGTAATGCAGCCTCTGTGCGTCAGGAATGGTGTGAGCAGCTATTTAAACGGGTTTCCCCGTTGGTTTACTTTCCTGTGAAGGCTCCTCGGCCTTCTTTTCTTTTACTTCATTCTTCTTTTACTTCATTCTTCTTTTCCTTTACATAGAACTCCTCATATCCAAGAGCCCTGGAAGCGATGATATAGGCTGCCCCCTGATGCCTGGAAATTCCGAATTCCTCTTTATGCTGATCTCCCAGGACGGAAGACCAGTAAGGTGATACATAGTAAAGCGGTACTTCTTTTCTGATCGAAATGGATTCGCATGAATCCATGTATCTTGTATATGGAAATCTTGAAAGCATGTGGTTGTACTGCTTTTCCCACTGCTTCTGGATTTTGGTTTTCTTTCGGGTCAGAGAGATGGATTCGATGGCTACGCCATACTTTTTTCTTCTGGCTCTCTGGAATACACGGGCAAGAATCTCTTTCAATTTTGATTCGTTCTTTTTTGAACTGAGATTATTTGGATAAGGGATATCTTCGAATTCCAGATATTCTCTTTTCCTATTGGCCCAGCAGACCGAAATAAAGTCATCGTTGATATCGATGCCTGCCATGCCGTTCAGGTATTCAGGTTCTTTCTGCTGTTTGATAGTAATGGCGGGCTGGATATACCAGCCTTTTTCTGTTTTGACAAAACGGTAGCTGACGGACCCATGCAGGATGCCCTCTTTCAGTTCTTCATAGAGATACGGAACGTGAACAGCGTGTTCATAAAGGGTCTTGTCGTCTGAATATCCAGATCTCAGTTTCATTTCAAACCATTCCGGTTCACCTGTAGGATAAAACTGGCAGATCTGGTTGCCGCAGGTCTCGTCGGTGCTTCCAATCTGATAGAACAATCTGGTTCTTTCTTTATGCCAGAGAGCTTTCCATTCAGAATGGTCTTTAAGACCATTCTCATGAAGATGATATTGGGCATTGAACAGTTTCCTGCTTCCAAAGCAGAAGCGATTCTTACGGGTATCCCAGTTTTCAAGTCTCATCTTCATATGGTGCAGGCGGTCTTTCATATTGTGGATCTTTGCCTTCCACGTTCTGTTTCTATTAACATCACCTGGTTTTGGCTTATGCCACTTCACCGTGGAATGCCATTGCCTGCGGTTTTCTTCCTCTTTGGTGATCTTTTCTTCGTAAGCATGGATCTTGTTTTCAAGAGCCTGCTTCTGACTTTTTTTGACTTCCGCCATTGAGTCTAAAGCCGTTTTTGCCTGATTCATGGCCGAGTTAATCACTCTGGCTTTAACTTTGTATTTTGCAGAAAGCTTCTGTTTAATCTGTTTTCTGCCTGTCCCTTTTGTATAGAGGGTGAAGGCAGAGTGCAGGATTGGAGCATAGGTCTCTGCCATCTGGTCAAGATAATCATTTAAAGGTTTCAGTGTAGACCAGCCGCCCATTCTGTCCGGCCGGCAGGAGGTAGTTAATGTAAGATCTTCGTTACAAAAGAGAAGTGCCTGCTGATACGGCACAACATCTCTGGTTTTTGCTGGCATCATTGCAGGCACTTCCTTCCTGTTATTCTTTTTCGATAATTTCTGCCGCTTCTAATGCGACTTCTTTTCTTCTTGAACTTCTCATCCCATATAATTTTCCTGAGAAGCTGGCAAGCAGGGACATCATATCTTCGACCATTTCTTCCTGTGCGTTCTTCTCTTCCATGTCTTCCGTAACAATAATCTTTGTTCCGTATGACTCAAAGAACGTCTCCAGGTATTCATAACCAAATCGGGTAAGCCGGTCTTTGTGGGTGATGTAAACCTTAGAAACCTCGCCGCTGATAATCATTTCTATCAGTCTGGACAGGCCTTTTCTCTTTGCATTCAATCCCGAACCGACATCCTGAATCACCTGCGCAGGTCCTCCTGCAGCATTCATCAGTCTCATGGACTGTCTGTCAAGATCGCCATGCTTTTTCTGGTCATGAGAAGAAACTCTGGCATAGCAGACGGTTTTCTTCTCCTGAGCCATCTCTACCCATAATCCCTGTTTCTTAAGGAATTCGATAACATCTTCCTTTGTTGCATACCAATGGCCGGATATCGGATCCTGTTCCATGTGCAGAAGACCTTTATTCCTATAAATCGCTATGGTTCTGTAATTCTTCCCGAGCAGTTTCCCGATACTGCCGGTTGTGTACCTTTCATCAGTCACCATATCGGGAGTGACTGCTACTGGACTTTTCATGCCTAAATGATAACATAAGTGACTCGTAGATAATCATATAAACATTTATTTACACTTAATAGTTATATATGAATAACGGCAGATAACCCTTCAGGAAATATCGGTTGTTGGGAATGCGGATCGTTCTGTAATTCATCCGTCTAATCCATCTATCCAGAAATTGCTGGCAGTCCTGGGAAATGAAGAACTTTCAGCAGGTGAAATCATGGACCGTCTCAATCTTTCTCATCGTCCTACTTTTCGAAAAAATTATTTGAATCCGGCTTTGGAACAGGGAGTCATTGAGATGACGATTCCCGAAAAGCCAAATAGTCGAAACCAAAAGTATAGAAAGAAATGAGATGGCTTCTCTAATTGACCGACTAAGATAGCGACTAAGATAACGACCAAGATAATCGAAATGAAACGGGTGGACATGGGGTTACAAAGGCTTGAAAGGATCCTGTTCTGGAAAAGCTGTTATACCTGAAGATGAGCTGCAAGGAATAAACATTCCTGCAGCTTTTTGATCATGCTCCATCCTGCGCAACAGAGTCATCTGTTTCATTCAATCCTATCTAGGCAAAGAGTGGGCTTAAGAAAGTATAAACAGCTGGTGATTTGATCTTTTCTGTTCAAAATGTGCGCTGTAAAGAGATTTTCTGATCGATTCACAAAAAGTGTTTTTGAAGTAATGTGCATAATATCCGTATCAATAGTAGAATAAGTGCATGAAACTAACGATCTGGTTAGATTTTCATGCGCTTTTTCTTTGCCTGAACCTGCAGAATATCTTTGCCTTGTGGTCATGAATGTTGACTGATTTTTGATTGAAGGTTGATGGAGATCTAGCAGAGAAACCGATAGGGAAAAAGGAAGTACTGGCGGATCGAAAAGTTAGATCAGCCAGAAAAAGGGTGAGGAAAAAGCGCTGAGGAGAAACGAATATGATGAGTAAAACGCATTTATGCATCGGAGCGCTCAGCGCTCTGGTGCTTGCGCCTAATACCCCTGTAGCCTGTGCGGCGGCGGTTGCTGCCGGCGCATTTGGGGGAGTTGCACCAGATGTAGATATTCTGAGTCTGGATCAGAAAAATGATGTTCTGATCAGTCAGGTGACCGGATTGATTGCGGTGGCCTGTCTGTTGTATGCTTCTACGCTTTTCCACTTTGGGATTGGTCTGAATCCAAATGAAGAAGAGATGTGGATGGGAGCGGTCGGGTTTATGGTCCTGTATATTTTGGGAGCCTGGACGAGCCATCGATCTTTTACCCATTCCATTCTGGCTCTGTTTCTGTTTACGGTCTGTGTGCAGATGATCAGTCCAATGTTAGCTGTTTATTTTGCGATGGGCTATCTTTCCCATCTGCTGCTGGATCTTCTGAATCGAAAAGGAATCCGCCTGTTTTATCCGCTTCGTTCACGGATCTGTTTTCGTCTTTGTTATGCCAAAGGTTTTGCAAATTCGGCCTTTCTGTATGCGGGAATGATTCTGACACCGGTGCTGATGCTGGTTAAAATTTTTGTCTGGTAAGTCTTTGATTTAAGATAAAGAACAAAATGAGGGAAAACGACGATGGCAGAACTTTTGGATCTTTATACCGAAACCAGACAAAAGACCGGAAGGGCGATTGAGCGGGGGATGTCTTTAGCCCCGGGTGATTTTCATCTTTGCGTTCATGTCTGGATTCGCAATGCAAAAGGGCAGTTGCTGATTGCGCAAAGAGCAGAAAACCGAAAAAACACTCCACTCAAATGGGAGTGTCCGGGTGCCATGTGATTGCAGGGGAGAGCAGTCTGGTAGGTGCGCTGCGGGAGGTCAGGGAAGAGATTGGTGTCAATCTTGGTCCGGCAAAGGGACGTGTGGTGCTCAGCCAGATCCGAGAGAAGATGAATGGCAAAGCTTTGCAGGATATTCTTGATGTCTGGCTTTTTGACTATGGAGGAGAACCTCATCTTGACCTGGCGGAGTGTAATGAAAGCTGTGCCTGTAGATGGATGAGTGTCGAGCAGATTCGAAGGCTTTACGATCAGGATCAATTCGTAAAAGCACTGGATTATTTCTGGCTGTTGGATCTTGGACATGGAAATGGACAGATGGTTTTTGATGACTCCATCCGAATCAATGCCTGGGTTTCAGGTTGGGTAGATCTGACGGATTCTGGCCGTCTGAATGAGAAGATCGAAGTGACTGCTTCAACAAGCAGCTATGCTCCAGTCAAGGCGGTGCGCGGCTGGATTTTATCGTCTGATCAGATTCAGACTGCCGATAAGGAAGAGAAAAGTGTGGCGGATTCAGAAAGAATTTCCAGTTTCAAAAAAGAGAGGGCCTATGTTCTTGGTCTTAAACCAGGCCAGCAGCAGTTTGAAGGGCGGATTCTTGCTGGCTGCCACCAGCTTGATGATGGGAAGACGATATGGATTGTTTCTGTGGATGACCACCGGTATTCACCCGAAGAAATTGCAGCAGCAATTGCTTTTGACCAGCAGCATTTTTACAGCATCCTCTCTTTTTGATCCCATCTTATTTGGCGCATGAATTTGGGACGGGATGGATCATTCCATCATAGCGGCATGAATTGGTTTGAGAGAATTTGGTTGAAAGTAAATCTGGTCAAACGAATCTTCCTAGGCGTTGTCCATGGTCTATAGCAGGACTGCGTAAAAAAGGAAAGTCATGTCAGCAAGCGATCTTTCCTTTGCGCTCTAAAATAGAAGGGCAAGGAGGATTTTTTATTATGGAAGATACTCGCAGTGAACTTCATCGTTTATTAACCAAAGAAAAACTCGAAGAGATCATTTCAATGACTGACCAGGTCATGGAAGCAAATTACAAAGCCATCAGTGAAAAAGCATCGGGTATGCCTGATGTTGAGACGTATCAAAGACTGCTCGACTACTGCTATCAGCAGGTAGGTCTGTATGTCGATAATCCTGACAATATGATGAAACTGCTCCAGCAGTCCACCAACATTCAGCCTGTCTACAACTCCATTGTTGAAACAGAAGAATTCAAGGAAATCTGCACCGAAGAATACAAAGGCTTCCCAAGAGTCATTGCCATGACGGTTCTGGCCGGTACAGAAGCAGCAGCTGCTCATGCCGCCTACCAGGTTTTGAAAGATGAATCTGAACCTGTTGCCGATTATCTGGATCACCTTGTTGATGTTTACCAGGGCTATCTGCGCGATGCCGTTTCCTATGGCAAAGGCGAAAACAAGAACGTTGTCATGACTGGTCATAAACAGTAATTCTGTTTCTGGTCCTCAAAATCTGAATATGGCCTGCGTTCCTTAAAGCAGGTTAAATGTCTTATTGAAAACAATTGATTGAAATTATTGATGGTCTGTCAAAAGCAGGCCATTTTTTATTACTCAAATCAAGCAATTTGTGACCAGGTACGAATTTGAAAAAGTTGGAAGAGAACGAAAAAATCAGTTTACGAGCGAGGAGGGTTTCTTTCAATTGTTTCATTTTGTTTCTTTTATACTGTTTTTATTCGCAGGAATAGAAAATTTATATTGAGAAACAAAGACAGTATAAAGGCATCTGGGGATTTGCAGAGTGCTTTTTCATAAATCCTTTTTCATTTGACACAAAAAGCTGGGTTTGTTCAATCGGGACAGACAATGGAGAGGACGTTGAGAAAATAACTCGTTGCACAAAAAGAGTAAACAAAATTGATTAACAGGATGAGATTCGAATTGGAGGATAATCCAAGGAAAAAAGAGCTTTGATTTTCAATGAAAAGAAGACTGGATTTATTCTTTTTGTCCGGGGACAGTCTGGGAAGAATCAGAATGAAAAGGAATCGGTGAATAATTTTGTCAACTTTAAATACTTATATTCTATTTAAAGCGCTGAACTATGTTCTTAAGGACTTGAAATTTTGAAAATTGATTCAGATATAATCAAATATGTTTGATAAAATCGTGTCAAGTGGCATGACTCTCTGATTTATCAAAAAAATCAAGTGGCAACTTTGACTGGGAAAGATTATCATTGAGTTAAAGAACGAATAAAAGAAAAAAGACCAGTCCGTCTCTGGACTGGGTTAAGGAAGAATAAATATGTTTACTGGTGAAAAGTACCAACAATTGAAGTACTGGGTATTGACATTCTCTGTCTGTATTCTTTGTGTTTTGATTACCGAATCTTTAAAGACGTTTCATGCTCCAGACGAGTTGTTATGCTGTCTGTATACTTTAGGCGTTGTTCTGATTTCTTATTGGGTGCAGGGTTATATTTATGGCTGTGCCGCATCTCTTTTAATGGCAATTTCTTATTTCTATTTTATTTCTGCCCCTGCCAGATCTTTTGCTCAGCTTAGTCCCTACCACGCGCTCACAACCGTTGTGATGCTGTGCATTTCACTTCTGATCTCTTCACTGACAAGCAAGCTCAAAGCCGCAGAAGTTCAGGCGAGGCGTCGGGAAGAAAAAAGTCAGGTTCTCTATCATCTGACCAAAGATCTCGCCGGTGTTTCCTCTTTAGATGAAGTGGTAAACCTCACCCTGGCCAATATCAGTAAGACCTTCCGCACCGACTGCCGACTGCTTTTCTTTGATGAAGAAGGAAGACCGGAAAAACAGTTTTCGCTGTATGAAAAAGGGGTTCTTGACCGGACCGTTCCAACGGACACGAACCGCACGTTTGAAGAATATAAAGGATCAAAACCTGAAACCGGCTATTTTATTACACCGACTCAATATGAATGGCCATTCTATACCGCGCAGGGAAAAGTTTTTGGGGCGATTGCCATCCCGGCAGTCAACGCCCAGAACTTTCTGCCGCAGGATTTTCGAACCATCAATACGATGATCGAAACGGCTGCAATCGTGATCGATAAAATCATCCTGGAAAATAGACAGGAAGAAAGCCGGATGGTTCTTTCTCAGGAACGTTACAAAACCAATCTGCTGCGCTCGATTTCTCATGATCTGCGCACCCCTTTAGCCGGTATTACCGGTACGTGTGAAATTCTGATGGAAATGCTTCCTGACGATTCGAAAGAACACGAACTGGCTTCAAGTATTTCCAAAGAAACCA
The DNA here is from genome assembly GCA_910577085.1 of uncultured Allobaculum sp. Taxonomy (GTDB): domain Bacteria; phylum Bacillota_I; class Bacilli_A; order Erysipelotrichales; family Erysipelotrichaceae; genus Allobaculum. The sequence goes on from CAJTLE010000015.1 coordinate 7,338, forward strand.
ACTGGCTGTTTACCATGGTTCAAAACGTCCTGTCTCTGACGCGTCTGCAGAATGGTCAGGTCGATATGAAAAAAGAAGTGATGGTTGTCGAAGATGTCGTCAATTCGGCGGTGGAAACGATGCAGCTGCGGCTTCCCAATCGACCATTGAAGGTTATTGTTCCAGATGATGTTCTGGCGGCTCAGATGGATTCGGCTTTGATCAAGCAGGTGCTGATCAACCTGATTGATAATGCCAATAAGTATTCCAAAGGGATCACGCCAATCGAACTGGAAGTCAAAGAAACGGAAGATGGAGAGTTTGTTGAAATCAGTGTATCTGACCATGGTGTAGGTCTGAGTGATGCAGCCATTGAAAAAGTCTTCAACATGTTCTATACAACCAAATCCAATGCACCGGGGGCTTTACGGGGCTTTGGACTTGGACTGCCGATTTGTCAGTCCATCATGAAAGCTCATGGCGGTTCGATTCGAGCTGCCAACCGTACGGATGGAACAACTGGGGCTGTCTTTACGATCAGCCTTCCAAAATACGAATTCGCCTGATGCTCTCTGGTGGGGTACGAGAATTCTTAATTTCCCACTATATGTCAACACTGGACAGAAATCCTGTAAAACCATCTGCTCTGAGCCTGGGATGTTTTATGAATCCCAAATGGCTGTGCAGATGGTTTTTTCTTGGCTGGGAAGACTGTCAAAATAGAAGAAGAAAGCATACAGAGGTGAAGTTGAAGTATGGATAAAACATTAGAAGCCAAATTAGCTGCCATCAAAGGTCAGGCTGAAAAAATTGAAGCCTACAAAGAAAGCATTGCCGACAAAGAACAGGTGCTTGGCGGTCTTAAAGCTGTTGTTGGCAAACTGAACGGTTTGCCAACCGCTGCTGAATACACAACCCAGGCCATTGCCTTACTGGAAGAAGAAATCAAAATCGAAAAATTAGAGCTGAAAGCCCTCAAAGAATCTGATTAGCCTATGCTTTCGGTTTCCATGGAAACCATGAAAGACCAGGCCGGATTCAATCATAAAGACAAAAACGTCTCCTGCACACCCGGGAGACGTTTTTTGATCCTTTGCTGCTTGCAAGCATCCAAACATATATAGGGACTCTTACTGCAGACTCATGCAGATTGGGCTGTCAAAGGCTGAATCGAGTAACCCAGGCCGGCTTAAGCAGCGCTGGCTTTTGTTTTTGGGAAGATGAAGAAATCCAATATCAAATCAGCGTATGAAAAGATTGAATCGGTGCACGAAAAAAGCAGGGAACTGTGCCCTGCTTTCAGCCAAATGGGAAGGAATTAGTCGTTCTTTTCGTCGACTTTTTGGTCTTCTTTTAATGCATCCAGCACAGATTCTGCATCTTCGATTGCATGATCGAGTTCATCATAGACGCTGACCATGGAGTTCAGTTCAGATGCAAGATCAAGAGTGTTGTCTTTGTTTTTGCCTTCGATGGAGTTTGCGATAACATCAACCAGGGACTGTGCCTTAATCAGATGTTCTTTAATTTCTTCTACTGTGCTGATCTGATCAGTTGTCAGTTCAGACTGAGTTTCTAAAACGATACCTTTTTTAGCCATAATAAATAAAGCCTCGCTTTCTTACTTCAAGACTATTTTAAACGTCCTTGGTTAGAGTACGGATTCATTTGACTGACCATTACGTTTTGGTCAGCCGGTGTCGGTGTGGATGCAAAAGTCATTGGGAAAGGTATTTACCAGAAACAGATGAATTCTGAGCTTTTTATTGAGAGCCTGGCCTGCAGATGAGGATAAGACCTGCGATCATGGATGATTTTATCTGACTTGAATTTTGATAGATCAGGCAGTTTTGTTGCTGCATAAGTGAAGATTTTGTGGTCCTGAGCACAGAACTGACAGGTGGTCTTAGAAAAAGACCAGTTTTTGATAGAATATGGATTACAGTCTGTCCTGATAGAAAGGATGACCGAAATCAGAAATCACCTGTTGCATCGAACAGAGTGAAAACTGAAACGACTCAATCCATTTTGAGATGTCCACAGAGATTCGATCGGTAAAGATCCAATTGGTCCAATGGGGTCAATGCGCCAAGAATCAAACGGGAAAGGGAGTAATTCTATGCATTGTGAACAGTGTAAGACCCGGATTGCGGGCGGCATGTCGTTAACATGTTGTCCAGTCTGCGGGTCTTTGATTAACGAAAAGACAAGAAAGCCTTCATTTGAGCGCACATGGGCAATGATGTCGGAGGATTCGCTCAAACGCAGAGTTGATCCAAAAACACTCAATGAAGCCTGGAACTGGTATGAAAAAGCCATCCTCAATGATCCTTCAGAAACAGGATTTGTGGTTCGCTTTCTGCAGACCTATCCCTCCTTGCAGCCTGATCTGAAGGCTTTGAAAAACAAAGTTCAAGGGAAAGTGTCTCCTGAAGCATTTGACCGTCTTTGGCAGGCGGATCAACCTGCCTGGAAGCAGGTTCTGGTTTATGGTCTGCTGATGGAAGATCCGGCCAGTACGATTCAGCTGATCAACGCCACTCCGGAACTGGCTGCAGATATCCTTGCCTGGCTTGAAACCCAGAATCAGAAGGGACACGAATTCTTACCAGACCTGCCTGAGGAAGCAACCCTGCAAAACCGTCTGACTCAGGTTCATCTGCCTTTGGAAGTCCAGTCGGTCTATTTCTGGCTAAAAGGGGAGTACCCGCTGGCGCTGGCTGCATTTAAGACAGCTACTCATGTCGATTTGAACGATGCGGTGCTGCTGGAAAGTCCGGCTGCTTTTGAAAGACTGCTCAATCTGGCTAATGATGCCGAAAAACGTATTGAGCAGATGAAAAAAGCCATGACAGATAACCAGATGGATCGTCTGCTGGATTTGTTGTATCGACCATTACTGGACAATGAAAATGCGTTTGCCCACCTATACCAGCTTCCGGCTTCGTTACCAGAGTATCTGGCCGACCATAAGCAGGAATGGCAGGACCTGACACTTGCCATCATCGAGAAGGACCAGGCACTGCGTGGGATTCATCTGGCTTTGCAGACACTTCGCAATCAGAATCCGGATCTGGCTTCTGAATGTGACCATCTGCTTGAAAAGCAATACGAAAAGGCCTATCTGCGTCCATTTAAAGAAATCGAAAAGACAGACTTCCGGTTTATCTGACCGCCTGGATCTGAATTCTGGCATTGGTTTTGGAAGTGGATTCAGACTAAGACAATCTGACGGAGACAATCTTCAAGTAAATGGAGATTGTCTTTTTTTGAGGTCATTTTCCATCGGATACAGACGGATTGAATGTCTGGACAACGGCAACCTTCAGAATGCAGCCCCATTTTCCATCGGATACAGACGGATTGAATAGAAGAGAACGGTTTTATTTAAGGGGAAATTTCATCCTGCAACAATTGTTTCGTTTCGTGAAACCCATTCCATAAAAGTGTCCATCCATGAGATTTCGATCAATTTTTCCAGGCCCCCGTGCTTTCCTTCCGGTCCGATTTTTTGACTGTTATCATGAACCTGCATAAGTAAAAGACCTTGCACAAAATGATGAAGACGAGAATGGATAAAGAATGGAGGACTGCTCATGAAATCAATCGTATTTCTGGATTTGGATGGAACATTCTGGGATATGGAACAAGTTCCTGAATCCGCTTTAAAAGCTGTTCAAAAAGCTGAAGAAAACGGCCATCTGATTTTGACCAATACTGGACGCAGCCGCAGCAGTGCGGAAAGTGCTCTTGAAGGACTGCCCTTATCGGGACAGGTTTACTCCGCAGGATCGGAAATCTGGCTGGATGGGAAACAGATTTTCTGCCAGCCATTAGGTGCAGTCAGAACACATCGTCTGCTCGACGAGATCAACAAATGGGATGTAGCAGTGACGCTGGAAGGCTCAAATACCCTTTTTCATAACCAGAAAGCCCGAGACCATATGTATGAAAAGTCGAAAGATGGAACGATCGTCTCAGCACTCATGAATGCAAAAGATATTTCCGAAATCAAAGAAGACGAATTTGCGGATATCATGAAAATTTCGCTTCATGGTCTGAAACCAGGTCAGATTGATGATCTGCTTGCCCGTGAGAATATGGTGACCACCGAGTTCAGTATTTTTAAAGAGAATAGCGGCGTGAATGGTGAAATTACCGATCGCAATCTGACAAAGGGAACTGCCTTCAAGCCAATCCTGGAAGGCCTCGGGCAGGAGGAAAAGAATTATCAGACCATTGCTTTTGGGGATTCTGAAAATGATCTTCCAATGTTTGAGACCGCTGAAATTGCGGTAGCCATGGGCAATGCAGATCCAGCCATTCAGGACAAAGCAGATTACGTAACCGAACCAATCCATGAAGATGGCCTGTATCATGCGTTTGAAAGACTTGGCCTGCTCGATAACAACGCTGCACCTGAATGGATAAAGAAGCAGAAATAGAAAAAGTAGAGATAAGGAAGTAGAAGTAGAAGAAATAGACCGAACTGCCAAAAAGGAAAGACAATCTCCGGATCTGTCAAATCCGGATTTTAAAACAATCATAAACGGCCGAAATCTAATGCTTTTACTGATTTGCTTTTTCACAATCGATTCAAGATTCTGACAGCCCGGGAAGATGATTTCAATGAATTAGAAAGACCTTTCATAAAGGATTGACGATTGGCCATTGAGCAGATATAAACAGAGGTAGACAGAAAACAGGATCCAGTCGGACGCTGTAGGATTCAAGCGTTCCGGCAGGATCCTTTTGTCTGTATCTGAGAAGAAAAGAGGATTCCAATGAAATACGATTTTACCTCCATCATGAACCGCAAAGGGCAGGATGCCATTGCGGCTGATCTGGTTCCATTTCCTGATGATGATGGCCGTTTTGTGATGATGCCAGAAGAAGATGTCAAAACAATTGATAACCTGGACAAAATTCCAATGTGGGTTGCTGACATGAACTTTCCGGTTCTGCCAACCATCACTGAAGCTGTTGCCAGGCGCTTAAGCCATCCTGCATTTGGGTATTTCAACCCCCGTCCTGAATACTTTGATGAAATCATTGACTGGCAGAGCAGCCGCAATGATTTCCAGGATCTCAAACCGGAATATATCGGGTACGAAAACGGTGTATTAGGCGGTGTTCTGAGCGCCCTGAATGTTCTTTGTTCCAAAGGAGATTCAGTTCTTCTGCACTCACCAACCTATATCGGCTTTACCAATTCTTTGAAAAACAATGGCTACAACATGGTTCTTTCGCCATTGAAAAAAGACGAAAACAACATCTGGCGCATGGATTTTGAAGATATGGAAAAACGAATTGTTGAAAACAATATTCATTCGATGGTCTTCTGCTCCCCACATAACCCATGCGGCCGTGTGTGGGAGAAATGGGAACTGGAAAAGATGTCAGAGCTTTGCGAAAAGTACGATGTCAAAGTTGTTTCCGATGAAATCTGGTCGGACCTGATCCGTCCAGGCTTTAAACATACCCCAACTCTGATGGCAACTGACTGGCTGCGCGAAAATACTTTTGCATTCTATGCTCCATCCAAGACCTTCAACCTGGCTGGTCTGGTTGGTTCTTACCATATTATTTACAACAAGACACTGCGCGATCGTCTCAATAAGGAATCCTCTTTGAGTCACTACAATGAGATGAATGTTTTAAGCATGTATGCTCTGCTCGGTGCCTATCAGCCTGAAGGCCATGAATGGGTCGATGAGCTCAATGAAGTCATCAAAGGCAATGTTGATTATGCCTGTGACTATATTGACCAGCATTTTGACGGTGTCACAGTAAGCAAGCCACAGGGAACTTACATGTTGTTTATCGATTGCGAAGACTGGTGCAAAGCAAACAACAAAACCATGGACGAACTGTTAAAGGCAGGTCTGGACTGCGGCGTCTGCTGGCAGGATGGCCGTATGTTCCATGGACCTTATGCGATCCGTCTGAACCTGGCCCTGCCGCTTTCCAGAGTCAAAGAAGCCTTTGACCGTCTGGACCGCTACGTTTTTAATGCTGACGCAAACAAGTAAAACCATTGAAATACCGATTCTGCTCTTTTGAAGTATCGATTCTGCTCTTATGAAGAACAGGATTTGGCGCTTTGAATCGAAATGATAACGAAATGAAGATGTCCCTGCACGGGGCATCTTTTTTGTTGAGGGCTTCAAAGCGGAAGGGATTGAAGCGCTTGGAACGATTCGAACTATTCGATGATTCGACCCATACGATGATTCTCAATTGAATTTGTAGGATTTTCATTCATGTGGATTGATGCGGATTCATGCCGATTCAGGCTGAAAATATTGGAATAAGTCAGAAAAGAGAGCTTGACCGGTAGTTACCATCGGTTTGTACAATGCCCATAGACTCTCAAAAAAGTTCCTGCCAGGTAGGATTGGAGTTCTGCTTTTTCAAAACTCTGATCGCAGCAGGAAAACCGTAAAGAGCCAGTTTGAAAAGAAAAGTTGGCAGGCGCAGCCAAACTATACAAAGCTGTGCGAACAAACATGAATAGACCTCATACAACAATTCAGATTCTAAGTTCACTCAACGGCCGGATTGATGGACCGTATATGGGGGTCGAGATCACGGCAGAAGGCTCAAAATATTATGGACAGGCCCGTACAGTTGCCCATGCTGATGCGTGGCTGTATGGGACGAAAACGGTCGATGAATTCTTAGACGGAAACACACCAGACCTTGCACCGTATCAGAACAAGAGCGTTGAACCTGGTGATTTTGTCTGTCCTAAAGAAGCGGATCTTTATTTCGTCGCTTTAGACCCAATGGGGCAGCTTGGCTGGACCAGCCGGTTTTATACACGGCCAGGCCGACCAGATGCGCAGGTGATTGAAGTGGTCAGTGCGCTTGCTTCTCAGGCGTATCTTGCTTACTTACGAGATTTAAAGATTTCCTAAATCGTGATGGATTCAGAAGATCTGGATGCCCGGATCATCAGTGAAAAATTGTATTCTTTCTTTGGCATTGAAAAGATGCTTGTCTGTGGTGGCGGCATGGCCGACTGGACATTCTTATCGGCTGGTGTTGTCGATAAACTGTCCCTCTTCCTGGTTCCGGCAGCGGATGGAGAAGTAAACACTGCCTCTGTTTTTGCGAAAATTCCGGACTCCAAAAACAATGCCCCTGTTTCGTTTGAATTGAAAAATGTTGATGTCCTTACAGATGGCATTGTCCACCTGACTTATATTCCGCAAAACATTCAGGAATAGCCAGCGTCGATGAACAGACTGGAAGACTGGAAAGGCTTTTGGGTATGAGAATATCTCTTTCCTCACGACATCGGACTTTTTTGACAGCCAATGATCTTACCAATTTCCCAAGCTCTCCTTTTTGATCAGACTGGTTTCTTACTTGGCATCTTGTGCAGAGGATTCGAAGAAAGAACCGCAGCTGAATGCAGATGGACAAACGAATGACCCGCGTTTACAAATCTTAAAAGGATGGAGCATATGTAAAAATGCCATTTTCCCAACTCTGACTGCAGAGCCGGAAAAATGGCATTTTGTGCTTTTGTCCATCCTTGAATTTCCAATACTTAATCTGTCAAGACTTGAGCTTCCAGTTCGTGAGCGGTGCAGCTGCAGATCCATCAAGATCCCTGCATTGAGAAGAAATTGAGTTCCTGTTTTGGTTAAAAAGCGTTGAGAATCAGTGTCCATAACGGCAGGGTAATCGTGGAAGCAGCCGTGGAAAGGAAGATCATTTTTCCTGAAAACGGAGCATTGACTCCATATTTCTGCGAAAGCATGGCCATCGTAACCGGAGCTGGCATGGCACTTTCAAGCACACAGATCTTTAACGGCATCCCGCCAATGTGAAAAAGCATCAGCCCGCCCAGCACCAGGCAGGGAATGACGATCAATCGAAGAACGGTGTAAAGAATGACGTTTTTATCGAACAAATCCCGCACTGGGATTTCGGAAAGAATGACCCCGATAATAATCATGATCAATACCGTGTTGCATCCGCCAAGCGAAGATACGGTCTGGGTGATCAGAGTGGGCAGTTCATAGCCAAGACTTTGCAGGACCAGGGTGATGATTCCCAAAAAGATCGCAATCATGCAGGGATGAGTAACGACCTTGATCACCAGATCTTTCAGACGGACGACATGGTCGCGATTGTATAAAGCCACACCATAACTCCACATGACAATCCGAAGTGGAATCGCATAAATCGAAGTGTACAGAACCCCTTCCTGACCAAAGGCAGCCTGTCCTATAACCATCCCCAGCGTTCCAGCATTGTTCGAGACCGTTCCATATTCCAGATTGGTTCGCTCGCTTTTATCGGACACAAACTTCCAGATCCAGCCCGAGACCACAATGAAGATAACCTGAAGTAAAATGGCCAGAACCAGAATAGAGAAAGTCGAGTTCAAAATCTCCGGTGTCAGTTTGGTCTGAAAGGCATGAAAAATCGAGCAGGGCAGAATCAGGTTCATCACCAGACCATTTAGCTGGTCAGCACTCGCTCTGCTGATCCATTTCTTTTTGCCAAACAACAAGCCGATCGCCAGAAAGATCAGAATCTGAATCTGCAGGCGAATCATTTCCATATCCATTCCTTCTTTCTTCATTCTCTTCAATTTCCAAAAGGATCAGACGATCAAACCTTTGCAGGAAAGGATTCTTCTGGAATGGTCTTAATTATAGTCGGGAGACATTTTTTTGAAGAGAAATTGAAAATGTGAGGGGAAAGAGTTGCAAAATCAGCTTTGAAACGGACAGATTTTTGATTCTGTGTGCGTTGTAAGGCCTGTGAGCGTGGTCATACGATGTGAAAAAGCGGTAAGGCATGGTAAATGAAAAAAAGTTCTCTATAATTAATGGGCAGACGATTTCTGTTTCAAACAAAAGATGGTATCAGGGAGGAATGTATGAGAATTTTCAGAACTTTATTGATCAGCGGCCTTTGTCTTCTGACCTTGACAGGCTGTTCGAAAAAAAGCAACGATGCCTCGCTTACTTCTTCAACGGATTCCACATCAGTCAGTGTCGTAAAAAATGTCCGCAAGGAATTCAAAGCGGCAGACCAGATCCAGCAGGACCTTTCTGCTCAGGGCTGGAATGTGAAGTTCACCGAACCGGGAACCATCGGTCTTTTTGATGCTTCTCAGGTGGTCTATACCTTTGCGGCTAAAAATCAGGACTCCATGATTATGTTTGGCACCTGGTTTCACTCGCCACAGGAAGCACAGAGTGCCTATCAGACCATTGTTCCATCGCCAACAGCAGAGGGAATTCAGGATGAAAGCGGCGATAACTACCAGCAGGCTTTTGTCACAATGCCGGATGCGGGCGGCTATTGGCTGATCCGTCAGATCGGCGGCTGTGTGTTTGGAGTATGGTCAGACAGCCAGATTTCCGAGCCAGCTATGGCTGCTATTCTGGATTCCTTCCAGAGTGCTTAAGCCAGGATGGTTGACTTGATCGACAAGTCGAAGCAGAAACAATCCGAATCTGAAAGCATGGGTGCAAAATCGCAGGAAAATGGGAACGTTTTTTTCAGTGACTTGTCACTGCAGTAAAGAAGTGTTAAAATCATTTTCGCACCACAGGATGTAGCTTAGTTTGGTAAAGTGCTTGGTTCGGGACCAAGAGAGCGCGGGTTCAAATCCCGCCATCCTGACCATTTAGAAAATTACTCCCTTATATAAGGGAGTTTTTTATTTGCGGAAAAGTCAATGCACAATGATTTACAACTGCGCACGATAAAATTTTCAAAATTATTGTTGTAAATGAACTGATAAATCTACCTGCTGTTGATTTGACTCGGGCCAAATCTTCTGAATTCGTAGGGATTCTATATGGGTTTTGAATTTGCTGTCTGGTAAGGTGGATGAAATAAACTCGGAAAGGAGGAAGAGAGCAATGACTGAAAAAGAGACAACTTTTTTAAAAACGGAAATCACGGATTGTTCTGGCAGTCTGTTTTCAATTCAGAATCTCAAAACTTCATCAGAGATCGCTCTTCCTCTTTTTGACAGACATGGCGACCAGATTAGTGTGGATGTCGAAAACGATGGTGACCGGTATCTTGTTTCTGATGACGGATATATCGTGAATGATTTGATCGCTTCGGGTATTAAATTAACCGATCAGCGACTGGAAGCAATTAAGCGGATCTGTAAACAGAATTCAGTTGTTTTTGATGAAGAGGACTTTGAACTAAGGATTCATTGCTCGCGAGCTGACCTGGCTCAGACGATCCATTCATTTGGACAGATTCTGACTCAAATTTCTGATTTATAGAAAAAGCCGAAGAATACAGCTAAATTCGGAAATCCCGAAAATAGTAACAAGGCAGGTATTGACTGCCAATTTTGTTTCTTCTAAAAAGCCCTCATCGGTGGATGGGGGCTGTATCTTATTCTTTAGATTGCATCTCTTTAAAAATCTCACGTTCTTTATCATTCAGATCCTGATAGATCTTAAAAACCCATTCAACCTTTTCGGAATTCGGTTTTTCCACTTCTTTTTCTGCGGGCGTGATAAAGAAGGTTGTTATGCTGCTGGTCAGAGAACCAATCAAGCCAATGCCGACCAGCATTAAAACGGCTGCGACGATTCTGCCAAGCCCGGTTACTGGTGATAAATCTCCATATCCAACTGTTGTCGTCGTTACAAAGGACCACCAGAGCGCATCCTGAAACGACATTTTTTCCAGGTACATCATGCACAAGGCAGCCAGCCCAACGGAGACAACAGATAAAAGCAGAACGTATTTGAATCCATTTGTGTTGAGTAATCTTTTGGCTTTCACCGCAAATCGTCCGGCGACTGAACCGATCCGGACAATCTTGGTCATTCGCAGCGCCTTCGCAAACTTGACAGTCCGGAAAACTTTGAAAAATTTGAACGTTCTGAATATTCGTAAAGTTGAATGGAATGGAATGATTGCGATCAGATCCATCAAATTGCCAGTGAAGAATTTCTTCTTGCTTTGGGCGATGGTCAATCTGACAAAGTAATCAAGAACGAAAAGAGCATAGATGATTTCTTCGATAACTTTTTCACCAGGCGAAAGTCCCTGATTGAAGTCAATGACCGCCAGCACCACAGAAAAGATGGCCAGAATGCAGATGGTTATGTTGCAGGATTTAGAGTCTGTAAGTTTTTGGATTTTATTTCGGTTCATCGCTTTAAATCATCCGGATCAACTCCGCCTATTATTCTGTATTCCATTTCAGCGTGTACCTTCTCTTCTTTTCTCTTTTCTCATTATAGGAAGGTTCGATCAGCGAAAGAATCTGTTTTGGCTGCAGGGGTGCGTTTTGCCTGAAAATCGGTGGATTTGGATTTGGAGAAACAGGAATCAAAGAAAAAGAAATGAGAACGCAATATCCCGGAATAGTTCCAACTCCTGAAAGTCAGCTCGGTTTGGGCCAAGAAGACAGATTTAACCAGAGCTTGGCTGATAGAGCTTGATTGATAGAGCTTGACCGAAAAAAAGAACACCTGCCGCTGTTTTCGTACAGGTGTTCTTCAAAATAGGCACTCTTCAAATTGACTTGTTAATGATGGTGAGGGTTTCTTTTTGCCTCTTGTTTACCGTGTTGGAAGCTTTCCTTCTCGTTATTTTTTCTTGCCGTAGAAAGTTTCGCCGTTAGCGATCATTTTATCGAGCTGTTTTTCGATCAGTTTGTAGTGGAAAGGAGCCACTTCGTCCGGGATATTCACGAACTGGTGGTTGATATTGCGTGCGGTTGGCAGACCAACGATATCCAGAATTTCAAATGGCCCACGGGGAGCGCCAGTTCCTTTTTTCCAGGCTTTATCAATATCTTCCGGGGAGGCAACTTCAGTGACGTACAGATCCTGTGCAGCCATAAGGAATGGAATCAGCATGGAGTTGAGAAGATAGCCGGCTTTTTCCTTATGCAGTTCAACCGGATCCATGCCGATGGAATGCGCATAAGCCACGGCTTCGTCAAATGCTTCTTTGGATGTTTCTGGCTGAGACATGATTTCAACCAGGTTCTCTTTCCAGATATGGTTTGCAAAATGCATAGCCAAGTAGCGGGATGGATCACCGGTATATTTGGCAAAAGCGGATGGAAGCATAGAAGATGAGTTAGTCAGCAGCAGTGTTTTTTCTTCAAGGTTTGGTTTGAGCTTGTTGTAGAATTCGATCTTGTCCTGTGGATCTTCAGAAACGGCTTCAATTATGACATCCGCATCTTTGGCTGCTTCAGCCAGATCCAGTGTGATTTTAATGGCTTTGAGTGCTTCTTCAGCTTTTTGAATCGCCTGATCTGCATCGAATGGTTCATCAGTTTTGAAGCCTGCTGGAACCAGAGCCGGATTTTTTTTGGCTGCTTCAAGATCAGCCATGACTGCGTCATGAACCCATTTCATTTTTGGCTCCATGCGGCCGATGCTTCCTTCAGAACGAAGCCAGATGGTTGTGTCGTTGCCATTGTAGGCATTCATGAAGGCAATCTGGGTGCCCAGGACGCCTCCGCCAGCGATTGTTACTTTTTTCATTTCAATCACCTCTACTCTTTCTTTGTCTTCTCAGTGTATCCTAAAAATGAATTTGAAAGCACTTAAGATGATTGCAAAATGGTCATTACACTTGAACTGTTGAAAAAGTGAAAAAACAATTCGCGCCAAATCTTAACTTCTTATCTTTTCCGTGTGACTGGCAGTGACTGTTCTTCGATCCGCGTTTATCGCATATTCGGTTATTCTGTCTGATCGTAATTTTGCCCGATGATGATCGTGGAGACAGGAGAAGTTGACTTGGAGAGCAGAGAAGGACTGACGTTTTTGGTGAACAGTGAAACATGATCTTCTTTCAAAAGACAAGACTTAGTATCATCGAAAGCAGCAGGAATCTGCGAACTGAATCAGAATTCAAACTGGTTAGAGATACAAGAGGGAGAAAAACCATGACGCGAAAAATCATTCTTTATATTTCACAGAGTCTGGATGGCTTTATCGCCGACCAGAATGGAGGAGTGGACTGGATTGCGGGTAACGTTGAGCCGTATGAAAGTGACTATGGTTATGAGGACTTTATTCAGAACGTGGATACGGTCATTTGCGGAGCCACAACCTATCGGCAGATCCGGGACGAACTTTCTCCTGGCCAGTGGCCTTATGAAGCTTTGCAAAGCTACGTCCTGACGCATGAAAAACTCGAAGACACAGACAATATTCACTTTGTGGATACGCACATTCAGCACCTGATCCATACCCTGCAACAGCAGGAAGGAAAAGCGATTTGGATCTGTGGTGGAGCCAATCTGATTCACCAGTGCATGCAGGCAGATCTGATTGATGAGTACCAGATTACGACGGTTCCTGTTCTTCTTGGTGATGGTATCCGGCTTTTTGAGAAAGATTGCCCCAGAATTCAGCTCAAACTTGAATCGATCAGAGAAGAGAATGGTCTGATTCTGGCGGTTTATCAAAAGCAGAATTAGACAAGAGACAAAATCAGCAGCGAATGCTAACAGGAAGCACGCGGCCCAGGTCATCATGCGGGACAAGTAATATGGTAAGAAGCCATATTAATGGACAAAGAGGACCCAGTTGGTGATGCAATCACAGAAATATGCGAATAAACATCATCAAATGAAAGCGGATACACTATAATGGACTTAACAGCAAGATTGGTAGCACCAAAAAAGATAAGGAGAAGCAATGCTATGAAGACTGTTGAGTTTTTCTACGATACGACAAGAATTCCATTAGAAGTTCCGGACGATACTCCAGTTCTCGAATCCCGAACCGGTGAGTTGAAAAGTAACCGGAATGGACGGGAAATTGTCAGGGAAGCGATGGACAACCCGATTGAAAGTGAACCTCTCTACAAACTGGCAGAAGGCAAGAAGAACTGCGTCATCATTATCAGCGATCATACAAGACCTGTTCCAAGCCGGGATATTCTGCCAGAAATGATTGCAGATCTGCGCAAAGGCAATCCGGATATCGACATTTCTCTGCTGGTGGCCACTGGATTCCACCGGCCTACCTCTACAGAAGAGCTGCGTGCAAAACTGGGGGATGATCTCTATGAAGAATTCAAGGACAAGATCATCGTCCATGATGCCCACAATCCGGAATGCAATACCAAAATCGGTATCCTGCCATCCGGCCCGGACTGTATTATCGACAAGAATGCGGTTGATGCGGATCTTGTCATTGCGGAAGGCTTTATTGAACCGCATTTCTTTGCGGGATTTTCCGGCGGACGCAAGAGTATTCTGCCAGGGGTTGCGGATGCGGTAACGGTCATGGGCAATCATTGTTCCAAGTTCATTGATGATCCAAAAGCCCGCACCGGAATCCTGGACGGAAACCCGATCCATAAAGATATGCTTGCAGCGGCGAGAATGGCTAAACTGGCGTATATCGTCAATGTCGTCATTGATGAAGACAAGAAAACCGTAGCGGCATTTGCGGGTGACTTTGAAAAAGCCCATCGCAACGGCTGCGATTTCCTGGAAGAATTTGTAACGGTACCGGCCCAGCCTGCCGATATTGTCATTACCACGAATGGCGGCTACCCCCTTGACCAGAATGCCTATCAGTCGCCAAAAGGAATGACAGCTGGCGAAGCGACTGTTAAAGACGGCGGCGTGATTATCATGCTTGGCAGCTGTAAAGATGGTACCGGTGGTGATTTCTTCTACCATATCATTGCCGATGAACCGGATATCGAAACCGCCTACCAGAAATTCCTGGATACCAGACAGGAAGAGACTAGACCGGATCAGTGGTGCTCCCAGATTCTGGCGCGGATCGTGCGCAAGCATCCAGTGATCTTTGTGGCCGATCCATCCCAGAAAGAAATGATTGAAGGTCTGAAGATGGAATACGCCCCAACACTCGACGCAGCCATGAAACGTGCCAGGGAAATCAAGGGGGAAGAGGCTTCGATTACCTGCATTCCGAACGGGATTTCTGTTGTTGTAAAGTAAGAGGACATTCTGTCGCAACTTTATATCGTCAACAACCTTTGAATTGAGTCGGATCCAAGGCCAAAGAAGTACCTTTTCAGGCAATCAAAGTTGAATTTGATCACATGATATGAAACAGGTGGCAGCTGCTTCACCTTGACTGCTGTCTTCTGAACCGGTCTTTCTTTGAAACTGAAACAGTTTGGAATGAATATTGGTACAATTTCCATATCCTTGATCAAAAGCTTAAAAAACTGTTAACCATTAAAAGGAGACCGAAAATGAAGACGAAACTGTTTTTAAATGCACTCGCACGCTTTGTCGCTGGTGTAGTTTTGGTGGGTGCGTTGTTATTTGTATCGGCCGGAACCTGGAACTATCCGCAAGCCTGGCTGTTGATGGGGCTGATCTTTATCCCTGTGTTTCTGGCCGGAATTGTTCTTCTCGTTAAAGATCCAGAGCTGCTTGCCAGACGGATGAAAGCCAAAGAAGAGCAGGGGGAACAACGTAAGGTGATCGCTTTAAGCGGACTGATGTTTATTGGCGGTTTTGTGATCGCTGGCCTGGATTATCGATATCAGATTCTGCCTTTACCGGGCATCGTCTCGTCGATTGCGACGGTTGTTCTGCTGGCCGCGTATGTCCTGTATGGAGAAGTTTTGCGGGAGAACCGCTATCTGTCCAGAACGATTGAAGTTGCCAAAGGACAAAAGGTTGTCGATACCGGTCTGTATGGACTGGTTCGTCATCCGATGTACAGTGCAACCATTCTATTATTTGTATCGATACCGCTTGTTCTGGGATCAGGTCTGTCTTTTCTGGTTTTCCTTTTTTATTTGCCGATTATTATCAAACGGATTCAAGGGGAAGAAAGAGTCCTTGCCCAAGAGCTGGATGGCTATCCGGAATATCAACAGAAAGTGAAATATCGACTGCTGCCATTTGTCTGGTAGCAGTTTTTTTCGTCTCTTCTTGATGGCTTTGGGGATATTGGGAATGGCCTTCGGGTGAGATTGGTTCAAGGGATCTGGTCTGGAGATTCCAAGACTGGTTTGGGCCTAATCGTGCAATCCAGTAAGCCAGTAAGCAGGAAGGTATCTCTGTTGGCTGAATAGATGAGTAAGAGGGATTTTTTTGGCGAAAGGGATTATGAATTCGGAATGAAAACGGCAGTCAGAACGCGAAAAATGTTTTCAGAGTTTTCATTGAGTGGGGGATTCGCTAAAATGGACGCATGCAATCATTAAGAAAACGAGTACAGCAGGCACAACGGATCGTCGTGAAAGTCGGATCCTCCTCGCTGACCTATCCCGAAACCGGGAAACTGGACTTAACCAAAATGGAACTGCTTTGCCGGGAACTCAGTTCGCTTCATAATGCCGGCAAAGATGTCGTTCTTGTTTCCTCTGGAGCCATCATGGTTGGACTGCAGGCTTTAGGCCTCGACCGTCGGCCGCATGTGGTGTCCAGAGTTCAGGCGTGTGCAGCCATCGGGCAGGCACGACTGATGATGCTTTATCAGAAATTTTTTGCGGAATACAACCAGACTTGTGGGCAGATTCTTCTGACCAAATATTCTTTGGTCCGTCGGGATGCGTGTCGCAATGCGCATAACACCTTTGAAGAACTGCTGGATCTGGGTGTCATTCCAATCGTCAACGAAAATGATACGATCGCGACCGATGAAATTGAATTTGGGGATAATGATTCGCTCTCAGCCCTGGTTGCCAGCCTGATTCATGCGGATCTTTTGATTCTGTTATCTGATATTGATGGTCTGTATGATGATGACCCGCATACAAATCCAGAGGCGCACTTCATTGAAGAAGTCTATGAAATCAATGACGCGCTGATGGAAGGGGCCAAAGGATCTTCCAGCCGGGTTGGGACCGGCGGTATGACCACCAAACTGAATGCAGCCCGCATTGCCTGTGCAAGCAACTGCGATATGATTATCGCCAACGCTAAAGATTTTCATATTATCGGCCGATTAATAGCAGGCGAAAGAGAAGGAACATTCTTTGCGGCCAAGCCGGATCCGAATTTTTCCTTTGAGACGTGTGTGGAGACCCTATGATGAGTGAATGGATGAATGAACTGGGAAAAAACGCGAAAGCAGCCAGCCGCAATATGGCCAGGCTGGATACCCAGACTAAAAATGATCTGTTAAACCGGGCAGCCGATCTGCTTGAAACCAGATCAGAACAGATTTTAGCTGCCAACAATCAGGATCTGGATACAGCCCGTGAAAATGGAATGCCTAATCCTTTACAGGACAGATTGATGTTAACCGAAGGCCGGATTCATTCGATTGCCCAGGGAATGCGGGAAGTCGCTGCTCTTGCGGATCCAGTGGGTGAAGTTCTGGAAATGAAGAAACGACCCAATGGTCTTTTGATTGGACGTCAGCGCGTTCCATTGGGCGTTGTTGCGGTTATTTATGAAGCCAGACCAAACGTGACAGCTGATGTCTTTGCGCTTTGTACCAAAGCCGGCAACGCGGTGATTTTAAAAGGCGGCAGAGATGCAGCCCGTTCCAATGAAGCCATTGTGGAAGTGCTCAAAGACGCTTTAAAAGAATTGAATCTGGATGAGAATGCGGTATCGATTCTGACTGATAACAGCCGCGAAGCCTCGCGTGAACTGATGCGCTGCAGTGAATATGTCGATGTTCTCATTCCGCGCGGCGGAGCCGGACTGATCCGTTCGGTTGTTGAAAATGCGACGGTTCCGGTCATTGAAACCGGCACAGGCAACTGTCATTGTTACGTGGATGAAAGTGCTGATCTGGATATGGCCATCAACATCATCCTCAATGGCAAAACGCAGCGGGTGGGCGTATGCAATGCGCTTGAATCGCTGCTGGTTCACCGCTCTCGTGTAGCCGAAGTGATGGAGAAACTGGATGCTGGATTTGCCCAGTACCCGGTTCTCATTCATGCCGAACCGGAAGTTCTCGAGCTGATCGAGCTTTCTCCGAAAAAAGAAGCCACGAAAGTGGACTGGGGAACGGAATATCTGGATTACGAAATTTCCATCAAGGTAGTCGATTCGGTAGAGGAAGCCATTGACCATATCAATACGTACAACACCGGTCATTCCGAAACAATCGTGACCAAAGATTATGCCAACGCGCAGAAATTCCTCAATGAAGTGGATGCGGCTGCGGTCTATGTCAATGCTTCGACCCGGTTTACAGATGGCAATGAGTTTGGACTGGGAGCAGAAATTGGCATCTCAACCCAGAAACTGCATGCCCGCGGCCCAATGGGGCTGGAAGCTTTAACCAGCACCAAGTTTATTATTTACGGCAATGGCCAGGTAAGACCTTAGATTTCAATGAGAGGCTGTCCGAAACGATCAGACAATCCAGTTCTGATTGCATGGTCGGCTTCTCTTTCTTTTCTGCCAGGCCCTTCTTTGCAAAACCTGCTTTCCATTTCGTAACAGTCGGGGCATCCAGGAAATATTTTGATTGTCCTAAACCTATAATGAATGAAGAATGAAAGGTTTACAGGAGGAAAGAGCATGAAAAAAATTGTGATTATCAATTCATCTCCCCGGACTGAAGGAAACTGTGATCTGCTTTGTGCCCAGTTCTACAAAGGTGCATCACAAAACCCTGACAATCAGATTGTCCGGATTAACCTGAAAGATAAAGATTTTGATTTTTTCCGTGAAGAACAGGATACAGATGATGCGGATCTGGCGGCTCAGGAGTTAATGGATTCCAATATCATCGTTCTGGCTACGCCAGTTTATTTCTATAACATGTCCGGCATGATGAAAACATTCATCGACCGGATGACTCCATACTTCAGTCAGCTGGGCGGTAAAGATTTCTACTTTATTCTGACAGCTGCCATTAACCGTTCTGAAATGCAGCAGACGGTCGACTCCCTGTATGGCTTCACCGATTCTGTCCCTGACAGCAACGTTGCCGGCGTCATTTATGGCTCCAACGTTTCGCGTAAAGGCGATATTCTGAACCATCCTGCCTATCAGGAAGTCTTTGATATTGCTTCAAAAATTTTCTAGAGGACCAGGCTTCTGTCTACGGACAGAAGCTTTTTTTGATGGATTTCTTTTCAATTCTTACGACAGGGCATTAAACTGGCACTATGAATACAACCAATCCACTTTTTAAATCCCAAATTGACCTTTCCAACATACGGGCTGTCTGGCTGGATGTCGATCAGACGCTGCTTGATTTTGACCAGTCGGCCCGTTATGCCCTGATCAAAACTTTTGAACGCTACCATCTGGACTGGAAGGATGAATACTTTGAAATCTTCCTTCGTGAAAATGGCAAGCTCTGGGATCAGATCGAAGATGGTCATCTCACACGCCCGCAGCTGCGCAAGATCCGCTTTCAGGTGATGTTTAAAGCCTGGCAGATTCCCTTTGATCCACCCGTTGAATTTGAACAGTACTTCTCCTATGATCTGCACCATTGTGCTTTTCCAATGGAAGGGGCCAATCAGGCCCTCGATTACTTTGAATCTCTGCATCTTCCTTTATTTATCATCTCGAACGGACCGATGGAAGGACAGTGCAACCGGCTGGAAATGGGGGGCATGCTTTCTCGTTTTACCAGAGTGTTCACCTCTGAAAGCCTGGGCGTGGCCAAACCGGATCCGGCATTCTTTCAACAGGCCCTTGCTCAGACCAATCGCGATCTGCACACCAGTCTGAATCCAGATCAGATTCTGGTTATCGGAGACTCCTGGAAAGCTGATATCAGTGGTGCCCTGGCCTGTGGCATGCCTGCTTTATGGTTACGGACCAACCGCAAACATGACCCATTTGAAGTCACACCCCATCCGGAAGTGGTCAGTGCCGATGACTGGAAGGAAGCCCTCGAGGCTTTAAGCCATTGCCATCAGTGAAAAGAATTAATCGCCTGGAAGAGCCGAAATGATATTAAACAGTGATATGACGGGCCAAAGCGCAAGATAACAAGGCAAGTCAATCAAGACAGGAAGGCAGCTAAACCGACAAGACGTCAAATGACCAAACAACAACACAACTTGGCAACAAACGATTAGGCAGCGAAACAACAAGACAGTCAAAAAGAGCCTGCAGCTTCTTCCAGACTGGAAAGACTGCAGGCTCTTCGTGGTTTTGTAAGGACAAGTGGATCCAATCCGCTGTTGTTTACTCACTCGTTTTGGATGTCCGGCTTGTTTAAAGTTCTGTCTGGCTGTTGAAGTCCATGATGTCCAGATCGTCGAAATGGTCTTCATCATCCATCGAATCAGAATCATCTGCCTGAGTGTAGCCGGCGGCAGAGTAAGAGGAGGATTCAGGTTCTGGGTGAGTTTTTTCCTGCATCATACTGGAGGCTGGGGCAGAAGTGGGCTCTGACCAGGATTCGCTGATGTTCGCACCAGTCGAAGATACGGATTGAAAACTGGATGGAGCGGTTGCTGCCGGGGGAACGACTGAGTTTTCATCCTGGGCCGCCCGAATAACGTTTACCGATTTCTTTGGGCTTTGTAAGTTGGAAGGAAGACCAGAAATTTCCAGGCCTTCATCCATTTCAATAACCAGGCATCGTTTTCCGTTGATGGTTTCGGTGCGAATCTGTTCAAGAGCATCATCTTTCACACTGATTGAAATGGATGGTGCTTTGAGTGAGATTTTTCCTTTTTCCATCAGGTTCACAGCGGCGACTTCCTGATCTTCGAGGATTTTCGAATACGCGGAGTCAAAATGCTGCATGTTTTCAGAATTGGCCCCGGATGCGAGCAGCAGATCTTTGATGCGCGGTTTGTCGAGCATGACCATCGAATCTTCCTGGGAGTTTTCACTGACATAGTCGCTGATGTTTTCATGGAATTTCATCGCCGTGCCTGCTTCCATGCCCTGAGGGAAGACTTCACCGATGACTTTTGCGAATCCTTCGGTCTGTTCTGGAGCTGTCGAGACAAATGGAATATGGAAGAATTCTTCGATCAGCTCAATGTTTGGACTTTTGGCCGATTTGCAGTGATAGAGGAAATGATTGACATCACTGGCGCGGCTGGAGAAGGTTGGATAGAAAATGGCATCCAGCGGTGCCGGGATAATCTGCATTTCATCATTGACCTTACGGGCAACTTCATTGGTTGCCGTGGAGTAATACAGACCAATGTCGGTCAGTCTAGCTTCGGTGACGGCCACAATCATAAAGCGGAAAATTGAGTTTTCTTCCAGCACTTCATTGTTGGCGTTTAAGCCTGGGGCAGCATATTCAAAAATACCGGCTGTGATATACACGTTGTTTCGATAGTCGCCTTTTTTCAGCAGTTCGTTGGCCAGAGCTTTGAATTCGTCTTCTTTTAACAAGGAGCCGTTTTTATAGTCATAAAAGCGCTGCTGGAGTTCTTTGGCCTGGGGATCAGAAGCATCAAAACCGTATTCAAGCAGATTTTTGCCTGGTGTGCCGCCAAGACTCTTTTTGAAAATATCGAAATACAGTTCGCCTTCTTCTTTTTCGAGCGTGTCAGGATTGATCAGCCGGGTAAACTGAATCGACGCTTCACCATCCCGGTTTTTTCCATAGGCTTCCTGAATGCCTTTGAGCAGCAGCTTGTCGTTATCAAACTTGAGCTGCTTTTTAATTTCACCAAGTTCTTTTTTATTCATCTATGTCGCGCAATCTATCCTTGTTTTTTGGCCAAGGATAGATTGTACGTACCTCCTTTCCAGTGTAAAAGCCTCTCATCAGGCTTGTTGTTCTCTTTGATTTCTTGATCAGTCTGGATGTTTCTTCAGAAAATCAATCTTATTCAATAACCTTCGAAAAATCTAAAGACTGGATCTTTCCAAAGACAAGTATACGAAAAGTTCTCTTCAAATGCAGAGCGGACATGGATTCGCTGCGGTAAGATCCAGATTCTGTTTTTGAATTCGATTCCATCCGGAGCTGCACGAATCGTATGATAAGCATCCCGGGAAGCGTGGCGTGAAGCGGGAGTTGAAGTCTCCTGGATGACTTTGTAAAAACAGAAAAGAGTCCAGTCATTGGGATTCGGGCCTCAAGATAATTCGGCCTGAAAACTGGGCTCTTTTGGGCTGTTGGACAGTGTTTTATAGGGTTCTATCGAGCTCTATACGGTTACAGTTCGATAGAGTTTGAGGACTGATCTGGTTTATTTGCGGGAGAAAAGCCGCTGGAACCAGTTTTTCTTTTCTGGTTTTGCTTCCTGTTCGGGAGCTGGTGCAGGGATTGGAGCCGGAGCGGGGACAAAGCGGTTTTCTTTGGCCAGCTCAATGAAGCGCTCCTGGGAGTCGATCATTTCTTCGTTGTCCTGATCGACTTTGGTATAGAAGCCGCTTGGCAGAAGCTTTCGGCCTTTGAGATTGTCTCTGAATTCGAGATCAAAGTAATCCACCAGTTCTTTTTTCAGTTCAGGATCGAGAATCTGCACCCCGACTTCTACACGGCGTTCGGTGTTGCGGGTCATGAAGTCAGCCGAAGAAATATAGACTTTTTCATTTTCTCCTTCACCGAAGATGTAAATGCGTCCATGTTCGAGGAACCGACCAACAATGGAGTGAATTTCAACGTGATCGGTATAACCGGGCAATCCTGGCAGCAGACAGCAGATGCCCCGGACAATCATTCGGATTTCAACACCGGCCTGGCTGGCTTCAGCAATCTTGGCAATCAGATCCAGGTCCGTCACAGAATTCATCTTAAACCACGCTCGGGCTGCTTTTCCTTCTTCGGCCAGTGCAATCTGCTCATCGAGCATGCGGATGACAGCTTCCTTCAGCTTAAATGGCGAAACAATCAGATTCTGGTATTCGCCGGCCAGGTTGGAGACGTTCATGTTCTTGAAGAATTCAGTGGCATCAGATCCAATTGTTGGGTTGGAGGTGATCAAAGACAGGTCCGTATACTGATGACTGGTTTTTTCGTTGTAGTTTCCGGTTCCAATCTGGGTGATGGTCTGGATCTTGTCATCAGATTTCAGCGTGATCAGCATCAGTTTGGAATGGACTTTGTAGTCTTCAAAGCCATAGAAGACATTGACGCCGGATTCCTCCAGACGTTCAGCAGCCTGAATGTTGTTCTGCTCATCAAAACGGGCGCGAAGTTCCATCAGAACAGTGACGTTCTTGCCATTTTCAGCCGCCCGGCACAGATATTTGACGATCTGGGAGTTCTTGGCCAGACGATAAATCGTAATGGAAATTGACAGAACCCGATCATCAGAAGCGGCTTCTTTAAGCAGCTGGATAAACAGGCCGATATCCTGATACGGATAGGCCAGCAGGACATCATGATCGAGAATCTGGTCAATGATCGGAGCATCCGGATTGAGCCGGCGATCGGTAGCCGGCACCAGCGGCTTATAGGTCAGAGCCCGGCGGATATCATTCGGAACATCATCAATGAGCTGGAACAGATAGGACGGATCCAGGGAAGAATGCTTCGAGATGAATACCTGGGATTTATGCAGGTGGAGCTGTTTGCACAGATAGTCGAGGGCTTCGGGATCAATGTTCTTGTAAATTTCCAGCCGGATTGGAGACAGGCGCAGACGCTTTTTCAGAATCGTTTTCATGTAAGAGCGATAGTCTTCGTCATCTTCGATGTCGGCCGCATTCAGGTTAATATCGGCGTTGCGGGTAACGCGGATGATGGTCTTGAATGGAATTTTGGATTTGGAAAACAGTTTATCGAGCAGAGCGAGAATTACGTTTTCCGCAAGAATAAACTGCGTTTTTTCTTCGTTGAGGTAAATAATGCGCGGCAGATAGCTAGGAATGGGCACAATGCCATATCTAGTTTTTCCCTCTTCCAGAATCCGGAAGAAAATATACTGTTCCTTATTGATCAGAAACGGGAACGGATGATGGATATCAATGATCTGCGGGGCTAAAAGCGGGGCAAGTTCTTTTTCAAAATAGGTAGTGATGAACTTGCTTTGTTTCTTGTTGAGGTTTTTGAAGGAGAGCGGTTCGATCTGTACTTCGCGCAGGGTTTTGCCTAAGTTGCGGGAGATATTATCACGCATCTTGTACAGCCGTTCAGACTCTTTACAGATGGCATCCAGCTGTTCACTAGGGGACATACCGGATTTGGAGTCGATCTGCTTATTGTCGACTAAGGACATATCCAGAATACTTCCGGCCCGGACCATGAAAAATTCGTCGAGGTTGGAGGTAAAGATCGCCAGAAATTTCAGGCGTTCGAGCAGCTCAACGCGCGGGTCGGCTGCTTCTTCCAGCACACGCTGGTTAAATTTGAGCCAGGAGATTTCCCGGTTCTGGGTAAAGGGGTATTTTTTGTTTTTCATATAGGATCACGAATAAGAGCAAAGACATTCTGCCTTTTGATGGTTACTTTGTTGGGTAGTTTTGACTGACTCTGTCAGAGTGCTGGCTGTCTGTTGGTGAACAGTGCCGAAAATTGTTCAGGTCTTGCCTGTGTATTTCAGTGATGACCAGGCAGGACAATGGCTTCAAATCCACCAGCCTGCGCCAGGGTATTTAAAAGCAGAACCTGATCAAACAACTGCTCAATCTGTTTTGAAGTTCGTTGGATGGTCTGTTCGATATTGATCTGACGGCTGCTTTCGAGCAGGTGGGCAAGATCACGCAGCAGATGCAGGTCGATGGTGTTTTCTGTCGGCTTCATCCAGCCAATTTCCATAAGAAGCTTTCGGATGGAATTGGGGTTGTCTTCGATCAGATAGAGCAGAGAACTGGAATCAAAATCGATTTCCTCCAGTTGATGATGAAAGGATTTGTACAGCTTTTTCTGCAGGGCATCGAGTTTGTTTTCGCTCAAAGAAAGAAGGCTTTCTCTTTCCGATTCGTCCAGGACGGGTTTGGTCTCCATTTGTTCACTGAACGTGAGCTTTCCTTTTGTCAGTCCAAAGAGAAGCATGGACGGACCATTTTGAACACAGATCACTCTTGGATCTTTTTCCACCGGAATCCGGCTTTCCTCTGGATTCTGTTCATCCTGACTCATTCTGGCCACGATCGGAGAGATTCCTGGTGTGTTTTGAAGGATTTGAACAATGGATTCAAAATTTGTCAGGGACAGAAAACCAGGATCAAAAAACAGCCAGAGCTGCTCTGTTCCATAGAGACTGACCACTTTTTGCAGGGTGCTGACCATAGCGGTGAGGTTTTCAGTTCCTGTTTCATTCAGGGTCTGATCACCCAGAAAATCAGTCAGGAAGGCTTTCTGCTTGATCGTCATCAGTGAGAA
This sequence comes from uncultured Allobaculum sp., assembly GCA_910577085.1. GTDB lineage: Bacteria > Bacillota_I > Bacilli_A > Erysipelotrichales > Erysipelotrichaceae > Allobaculum. Next base: position 32,468 of record CAJTLE010000015.1, read on the forward strand.
AACCTGATTGGATCTCACTTCAACAAGATTCACTTTTATCGTTTTAAGAGACAGAAAACAGAATGCACAAAGTTGAGATTGCATGACAGAGTCCTCCAATATGAGTATACCGAATTGTGGGAAAATCGATGGGATATTGTCATGAAAAATGGATGAAAGGGATAAAGGCCGGCTTTATTTTTCTCATTTTGTGAAAGATTCGCTATTCTAACCATGTCTTAGTCTTTCCTTTTTCAAGAAAGCTGGACTGAAAAAAACCGCATTCTTGATAGATTGTAAGTTTTCTTTTGACACCAGTTCAGTACAATTGAAACGAAGTTGTTTCATTTTCAAGGAAACGACTTTGCTCATCTCTTGAAACAGAATCGTTCAGGGATGAGGTTTGAATTGTACAGGGATGACAAAAGAAGCTGTTGAGTTACTGTTCACACGGTCAGATAAATGTTTTAGATAAGCAAAAAAAAACTGCTGCTTGAGCGAGCACGTAAAAACGTCTCGATAAGCAGCAGATTTTATTTTGCTTGACTTATTGGAATTGGCTTCTCGTAAATTTTCAGGCAGGTCTGGTAGACGTTGTCTCCTTTCATCCGGGCTGATTGAAGAACCGTGTAGACAGCCGCAATATTTTCGGCTCCTTCCAGGCTTCTTGCTCCATCCGACTGTTTTACCTTCCTCTTGATTGTTCTGGCGCATCGTTCCGAGATGTTGTTATTCCAGGGAACCCATGGATGTTCCAGAAAATAGAGGACGCTGTCTTCCTGCTCTCTCAGTCTTTTCTTCGTATTAAACCCATCCACATACATCAGCGGTTTTTGAGGATATTCCTTATCCGCTGTATCCAGAATCTCTTCGAATCGACTTATATAGTTCTGGATTTCTTCATATGTAAACAGAATCAGGGAAGGATCAGAAACATCAATGCCCATTCTGGCAGCTTCATCTTTCCGCTTTTCTGTTTCCTGGGTTATTTCATGAAGAAAAGAATTCATCTGCCCGGCCCACTTCAGTTCCGGTTCAGCCTGCTCAGCTCCCATCAGATAGCGGAAAAGATGCACTATGCACTGCTGATGGGCACTTCCGTTTCTGAAGAAAACGGGTTCTCCATCATGGAGGGAGATTTTATCGTAGCCATACATTGGTGATTTTTCGACCAGTTCTCCCCCTTTGTGCTCACCTGCCGTGTAATAAACGTTCTGGTTGTTGCAGCAGATTTCAAAATAACCTGTTTTCCCTCCAATTCTGGTGAAAGTTGTATCTACTCCCATCCAGGGGCTTTTACGCAGATCATTCCAGATCTGATTTCTTTCTTCTTTTGATTTCCTTTTGAACTCGTCCCGCAGGTTGGAAATCATACCGGTTGAAGGTTTGATCGC
>CAJTLE010000016.1 GCA_910577085.1 uncultured Allobaculum sp.
ATTTTGGTCCTCAAAGCGGGGCTTAGATAAGGATCTTGTATCTTAACCCTTCTCCCGCCGGCTAATGCCGAACACTGTTCGCAGACAGGGATGTAACCGTTTTATCCTATCAGGGATAAAACAACCTCATTTAACGAAGGGTCCTGGTTCCGGTTGACGAATACGAACAGCGTCTGATGGCTGCTCAATGTGGCCCAGGTGATTTTCCGATTGTCATCACGATGGCAGCCAGAGGGTGGAATGCACCGTTTATGATTCGCCACTTTCAGAAAACAGGCAGGCCATGGCTGTTAATCAGCTCAAATGCGCTGAGCGTGGAACCTGACGAAAATACCTACCGTCTGTATCTGCCAAATGAAGAGGACCATGCGGCCAGAATCTCATCTTTTTCGACACGTGCTTCCCTGAACTGGCTGCTGGACGTTCTGTTTGCGGTCTGCTTCCAGCGTGACTACCAGGCCAACCGGCTTTGCAAGGCCAATGCCTATAATATTATCGGATCGAAAGAGTAATCAAGAACAGCCAACAAAACGAGTAACCAGACAGGAAAAAACAGGCTGGATCAACCAAATGACACTACCGATGACAAAAGAGCTGTCTGCCAGGATTAAGCCCGTCAAAAGATGGCGAAGGGAAAATGCGAAAAAGAAAATGGGCAGAAAGAAAGCAGACTGAGCAGGGAAGCCTTCCAACAAAACGCTTTCAATTGAAAGAAAGAGGATGGTTGGACAAGTCAGGCTGTTCTGGATAGGATGATCAAAGAAGCCATTTATTTCATGCCGGGCCAGGCTTTGCGGGTCTTTTTTTGATCATGAAGACCTTTTTATGGAAGATTCAAAAATCAGCTGAAATAATTGTCTGTCTGCAGCCGCTGTGATCGAGGAGGGATAGGATGCAGCTGAAAACCTCTCAGATCCAGATGTCAGAATCATTCTGGACCATAACTTTTCTGACTCTTTCGGGAGCGTATCAGGATGCCTACAGTTATTTTGCCAGAGGAAAAGTATTCGCCAATGCTCAGACCGGAAACATTGTTCTGATGGCCGCCAAACTGGTCGATGGAGATTTTTCAGGACTGATCCATTACCTGTTTCCGATTCTCTCTTTTACGGCGGGAATTGCGGTGGCTGAAAAGTTTCATCGCCGCTTCCGTCATTCCGGTTTTCACTGGCGCCAGAGCATTCTGCTGATTGAAATCGCCCTGCTTCTGGCAACTCCCTGGATTGGGTACGATCCATTTGCCAACTGTCTGGTTTCCTTTGCGTGCGCTTTGCAGGTTCAGACGTTCCGGAAAGTCCACGGGTATCCATTTGCTTCAACCATGTGCATTGGTAATTTACGCTCGATGATGGACCAGCTGGTTCAGTCTTCTGCTGAAAATGGCAAGGAACATCGTGCCATTGCTTTCAGCTATTTTCGTGTGCTGCTGACATTCTTTATTGGGGCTGGTATTGGAAAAGCGGCCTGTGATTTGTGGGGTGTCAATGCGATTTATGGAAGCTGCCTGCTTTTGATCGCTGCTTTGATGTTCATGTTTTACGATCCCCAGATTCTTGATAAAGAACGGATCCGGGAAATTGACGAGACTGCCCTGTAAAGCCAGAAGAGTCATTTCTACGCCAATTGGATTTGTGCCGATGACAAACAAAAAAGAAAACGGGTATGCATCCTGATTCCGGCAGGCAGGTTGATCAAAGCTCCTGTTAGAGGATCGGATTTCCTCAAAACTTGGAAAGACCGTAATTGGGGAAAAGACCGTAATTGGGAAATGGAAGCATTTCAGGATGCAGATCTTGGAAAGTCTTAGGGAAAGAGGAATATTGAATGAATCAGAATCATGAAGCGCGGCAGATTGCCTTGCATAGAGTCTACCGTCATTTCAAGGGGAATTATTACCTGGTCGAAGCTCTCGGTCAGAATGCCGATACGCAGGAAGAAATGGTAATCTATCGACCGCTGTATGGGCAGGGGGATTTATGGATCAGACCGCTTGAAGAATTTTTATCCCCTGTTGATCGCGTTAAGTATCCGGACGCTGATCAGGAATATCGTTTCGAGCTTGTTGAGATTCCATCCAAAGCCCGATAAATTGGGGCGCAGCTGGAGAGTATCGCCCAAACGTTTAATCGATGGGATGGACGACTTCTGTATGTCAAAACGTAAACTGGAAAACGCGACTGTTCAGGCTGGCTCGATTTGCGGCTGGAGAAGGCAGGCAGAAAGGGAAGATCAGCTTTCTGGTTTTCAAAAAGAAAGGCTGCTGTTCCTTTCGGTTCAGCAGCCCTGAGGTTTCGGATATCGGTTTTTGTATTGTATATCAGGTTTTATTGGTTTTATGAACTTAGCGGCTTACCGTCCATCGATATGGCTTCATAAAACACGCCCGCTTTTTTCCATCTGGTCTGGCCAGTTTCTGGTTCCTGTTTTCTGAAATGATCTTTGATTGTTTATGATGGTCTGGCTCGTTTCTGTTTCTTTACACAGATCCTTTGCTTTTCAACCTTTCATGAACGGGATCCTTCATCTGTTTCTTTACACAGGTTCAGGTGTCATTTCAATTCGTTTTTCACGTTTCAGGCTTCCATTGACTGACTTTCTTCTGATCTTTCAGTTTTATGTCTGGCTGCTTATTGTGCCTGCCATCATCCCTGATTTCTCAGTTCCAGCTTGTTTGTCATCTGCTTTGACGATACATCGGTTCTCTGTTTCTGTCTGAACCGTCTATTCCTTTACTGAACGGCTGGCTTCTGATGAAGTCTGCCTTTTTGTCTTTGTTTGATTTTCCGGTTTCTTTGATAAACTTCACTGTTCACCTGAACCCACCTGGTCTATGGCTCTGGCTCAGTCTGTAGTCCTGAAGTTGCGAGTCTTTCTGTTTTCTTTTCAGATCTCTTTCGATCTCTGAATTTTTTTGTTTCTGTCGAATGACTGTATTCATTCTGTACCGATTTTTCGTTACGTTGGATGAATCCATTCATTTTCGGCTCGGCTTATGAATCAACGCTTAGCATTCATGGTTTCTGGCTTCAGATCCGATCCATCCTCGATCCATGTTTTCAGGTTCGATCTGATTTCTCATTTCTTTGCTTGTGAATGTTTATGCTTGAATCTGATGATTGTATCTTTCCATTTCTGTTTCCAGTTCTGGACTTCGATTTCAGATTCTTCTGATCTTTGCAATCATTACCGGATGTTCAGTCTTCTTTACCCCAGAACACAGGTTTTATTTGAGACATTTGTGACTGGAAATGTTTTGTTCTGGTTACTGGTAAAGGCTTGCGGCAGCTTCGTTTCACTACCGGCTTTTTCCATCTTCGATTTCTTTACACCGAATCTGGTGGAACTCCAATTCGCTTTTCCTGTGTCTTGGACACCTTCCTGGCATCGATCCTGTTTTCTATTGGATCGGTCTGGAAATCATTTCAGCGTTTTGGATCTGCATCTGGTTTTTTGATTCCTTGGAATCAAAGCCTGTTTGGATTCCCTTGTTACAGGGTGCCTTGGCGCTTCTAGTCGGAGATCCTTTCGGATGATTTTAACGTCTTTACTGACGCCTGATTTGATATCCTGTTCACCTCTTTCTTTGTGGAGGCTTTCTGTCTTCCTCCTGTGTCTGTAGAATACCAGACAATTTCGGGGGTGTGGTAATTATTTCCTGATCAGACGTTAAAGTGTCCAACTTGGTAAAAACGCTTTCAAAGTGTTTTCAGATTCGTTTTCAGAAAAGGTGCAAGAATGAAAGTTTTTGAAATTTTCGGGAAAATCTTGGCATAAGCCGACTTCATGATAGTAGAATGCATATATCACATGTTAAGAAATTACAGTCTGTCTAATTTGGGTGAGCAAAAAATACGATGTGAAAAAAGAGGGTCCCCAAACGGGGTAGTTTGCTCTGCCTGCATGAATAAAGTAAATCGAATCGATTCGGGATGTGGGATTCCGCGAAATAAATGAGGGATAAAATATTTTTCTGTATAAAATATTGACACATTTGGCTGAATTCATGAAATACTATAGATAGGATATGCATGTATCTATACTTATGGGTATCATGCAGGGGGTAGTCTTATGCAAAAGACGAAATTTACTTTGGAGCAGATTGAAGAGCTCCGTGCCAATCCGTATACCGAATACGTCTCTGAGAAAACAATCCGGTTTACACAGGTGTTTAAAAATGAGTTCTGGTATCTTTATACGCATGGCAAAGGCCCCAGCAAAATTTTCAGAGAGCTTGGTTATGATCCTGAAACTCTGGGACAGTACCGGATCAGCAATTTCGCGTACAAACTTACCAAGAAGATGGAAGAAAGAACCAACCTTTCACCTTTGGAAAGAGAACGCGATTTACAGAGTCAGGTAGACGCTTTACGCTTCGAGATTGACAGTCTCAAAAAGATCATTATTCGCGACGATATTGAAAAAAGGAAACGCTAGCCTGAGGGTCTGCGTTTCTTTTTTTCAGGAATTGTTTCATCTGTTTTTGAAATGCAGAATTTCTATTTGTCCTCCAGTACGGAAAGATCATCCAAAATAGTTGGTCTGAATATGAAAAATCGAAAAGAAATTGACTTAACAGGATATATTCCTGCAGATTGCCAGTCGAAAAGCCACAAAAATTGTGCCAATATAAGATAGCTATTTGCGATAACATAGCCATTGGAAAGATGAGCAATAAAGAAGTGCATTGAAAGGAGTTCATCACATCATGGATCAAGGAAACAGGACCTATAAACGGCTGATTGATTATGTCAAACAGGAAGTACAGGCAGGCAATCTGCAGCCAGGAGATAGACTTCCCACTGAGCGGGATCTGGCTTTACGACTGGAGATCAGCCGCAACTCCGTACGTGAAGGGCTGCGTCTGTTAGAGAATATGGGGATCCTGTATTCCAGACAGGGCTCGGGTAACTATCTTTCGAGTAACTTTGACCATACCATGGCTGAAATGCTTGCGTTTATGTATTTCATTAAGGGCATGAATGATCGTTCTGTCACCGAATTTCGCTGGGCCATTGAAAGAGCAGCTCTGCCATTGGCCATTGAACGCATTGATGCCGATGAAAAATCAGAACTTGAAGAGATGATCATTGGTCTGGAAAAAGCCCCGACGGAACAGAAACGAATTTTCTATGACCGTGAACTTCATCGCATTATCGTCCGCGCCTGCCGCAATGATTTTCTGATTGCCAGCTATGAAGCCCTGACAGATCTGATGGACACCTATATTCAGACGATGCGTGCCGCGATCATTGAACAGATGGAAAGCCGCAATGAGCTGGAAAGTGCGCATGATGATTTGGCCTATGGAGTCATCCGCGGCGATCTGCCCCTGGCTTTAAATGGTCTTGAAAAGCACTACACCTACATTAATCAGTTCAAAAAATAATTTGATATTCAGGGAAGTATTCCTGAATTGTTGAGAATTGCTGGCGAGATTTCTGGTCAGTCTAATCTTGGTCTATATAGCCGACCTGTTTTTGCAGGCCGGTTTTTTTATGCCTGAATCTTTTTGGGTTTTCAAAATTATAAAAATTCATCCACTTTCAAAAACAGATTCCGGATTTTGCGTATATCAGGGTGGAGGTGTTGATATGAATAATGTCATCAAACACAGAACACAAGAGAAAAAGAATGGATTTACAATCCTGGAGATGATGATTGTAATGCTGGTGGTTGCATTACTTCTTCTGCTAACGCTGCCAAACATCCAACAGAAGGAAAAGATCATCCGCGCTAAAGGATGTGGTGCTCTCATCGAGATTGTCAATTCGCAGATCCTGCTCTACGAAATTGATGAGGAAAAGACACCTACTCAGGTGTCTGAACTGATCTCGAAAGGGTATCTCAAAGAAGGACAGGACAAGTGCCCGGATGGAAGCACCGTCCGGATTCAGGATGGCCAGGCCACCCATTAAGCCGCAAAGAAAAAACGGCTTTACGATGCTGGAAATGCTGGTGGTGATGCTGATTGTGGTCATTCTGGCCAGTTCGCTGCGTGCCTCTCGACCCGGAACAAGCCTGGGTCTGTTTGCCCGCAATCTGCTCAACACCATTCAGATCGAACAATTCCAGGCGCTGGCCAATCGCGAAACCCGCACCGTGGCGATCGATGCCAGAGCCCTGGATACCCCGACCAGCTATCAGAAATATCCATCAACAATCAGCTGCACTCAGCAGGTTGTCACCTTCAATGCCAATGGCAATATCACCAAAGGCGGAAGTGTGACCTGCCGCCAATATGACCAGAGTATCCGCCTCGTCTTTCAGATTGGAAGCGGAAGAGGAAGAATCGAATATGACTGAACAAACAATGACCCTGCACGATAAAGAATGCAAACGCTACTACCAGAGAAAATCCCGCCCTGCTCAAAATCAGGAAAAACCGCCCCAGAAATCACAGACCATCCAAAAAGGATTGGAAGAGGACAGATGGATTTCCTGCGACATCCCATGCAAAACAATCTCCAACCGAAAACGCCAGCTCAGTCTGTATCAGTATCAGGCAAAGAAGTGGGACAGTCCAGCCAAAAAGGAAATGAAAGATCTATGGCGTGAGCTCAACGACATGGAAGTCAAGGGAAGATCACCAAAGTCACGCGGGGTTTCCCGCCAGAAGAGAAGAGGCGGCCGCAACAACCGCTTCGATGAAAACAGAAGCCCAAAGAACTGGGCGCATAAAAGCCGGTACAGCGATGACTGGAATCAGGATTTACAGAGAAGGTCTGACGGGAACAGGGAAGGCCAGACTGAAGAAGGCTGTATGAAAGAGAGTCGAAACAAAGACGTCTTGAACAGGGCGTTTCAAAATAAAACCACCTGGAACAGAATAAGCCGTAATCATGGTGACTGGAACAAGACTGATCGAAACGAAAACAGCCGCAGCAAGAACGACTGGAACAAACAGTATTCAAGCCGGGAAAACCAATCCCACTGTTCAACCAGCCATAAACCCCGGTATAACAGTCAAAGACCAAGAAGGCAGGTAGAACAAAGATCCTCCAGTTCGAACGGTTTTGAGCAAAGAGTTCAGCCAAAGCCACGGACCTTTACCGTACGCGGCCCTGGCAGTCAGGAAACACACCCGCAGGCTAATGGATTTCTGTTAACAGAAGCCTTACTGGCACTGCTGATCTGTATGATTACCGGGTTTCTGTTATTGAGTTCAGTAGGTGCTCTGGCCAAAAGCCAGACGCTGGAAATCAGTCAGGATATGGTCCAGACACAGGAGAGTGCCGGGTAAGCTGCGTGCTGGGTGGATGGATCTCAGAAAGAGTGGATGGAAAACTGGAAATGAAAAAGGATCAAGCCAATGGCTTTACGATGATTGAAGCGCTGATGGCCTTGTTGATTGCTTCAATTCTTGCTTCGATTCTGTTTGTCCAGGCCAGTACGGCTCATAAAGCCCTGCAGCTTCCCATGGATGATCAGGAGCAGTTTGCTATTTTGCAGATCCGGGAAATGGTGTCTCTTTCCAGGACAGCCCAGGCCGAAAATGATCAGCTGATTCTGGAAGAGCACTCCAGGCAGGAAACTCTGGAGCTCGACAAAAACCGGCTGGTCAAACGGCCTGGATACGAGATTTTGATGGAGCACGTTGATGCCGTTGAATTCTTCACCCAGAATGGAAAGCTGTATTTACGCTACACGAAACAAGGTCATGTCAAAGAATTTCAGATTGGATAAGTTTGGATTGAATAGACCCGGATTGAGTCAGACCAGATTGGATAAACCTGTATCGAATCCACTGAAAGCAGGCAGGCAAAAGAGGCGGGACAGACAACAGCGCACACAATCCCCAAATGGCTTTGCCCTTGAACCTGTCCTGATTCTGTTTCTGTTCACGCTGCTTTTCAGCGCATGGGCAGCCCTGACGATTCAGTCTAAAGCCTATCTCCTGCAGGCAAACCGGCGAAGTGAGCTGGATCTGGCCATTCTGGAACGGGCCAAAACAATTGCCGGGGATCTGTCCTGGCAAAGACGCTGTGCTTTGGATCTGGATTCGGCCAGCCGCAATGAAACAATATTGGATCACTCCGTCTCCTTTCGCGATCAGACAACGTTTCTTGAATGTTCCTATACTGAAAACGGAAGAAAGTTTGTCTTTGATGTCTATTACGATCAAACCGGAATTATCAAAATTGAATATCGGGATAGATCGAGCTGAGTGCGGCTGTTCAATGTGTCTGTTCAATATATATTGAAAGGACAAGAAGAAAAGACAAAAACGACCTGCAAAAACAAGAAATCGCCCCGATCCACCAATTGAAAAACGCCAGACTCACAGGTGCTGAGTCTGGCGTTGATTTTTAAGAGGATTGGAGTTATTTTGTGGGTTCGTCAAGCTTGAGGCTCATGGTATAGCCAAAAGGTTCTTCTTCAAGAACTTCAAAGCCATGCTTTTTGTAGAAATGAATGGCCTGCGGTCTTGTTTTGGGAACCCCAAGGAGTAAACCAGGGACGTTTCTTGCTTTTAACTCTTCAATGAGCCGCTTCATCAGCTTGCCGCCCAGATGCATATTCTGCGCCGAAGGGAGCAGGTCAATATGAAGGTGAGCAGGGTACTGATCCTTGAAGGTCTGCATAAAAGACTGGGAGTTGAGAAACTGCTCGCAGCTGCCTGGGACAATGGCATCCATTTCTTCTCGATACGCTTCGTTCATTTTCTGGACGAAGCGGTCAGCGTCACTTTCGCAAAGCAGATAGCCAAGCGGTCTGTCGTTTTCATCACAGGCAACAAAGCTTGTTTCGGATGCAAAGCGTGGATAGTAGTCCACGTATTTCAGATAGGCAAGCTGCCATTGTTCAGGTGTTTTATTGGGATTGGATGAAGTCGCCTGATGAATCTGATGCAAAGCATCCAGATCCTCCATTCTGACATTTCGAAGAGTGATCATAGGGTCGCCTTATTCTTGGTATTCTTATTGTCTTTGCGAAAGAATCATTTCTGAATAGGCGGCTGCCAGCTGCTGCATCAGTGTGGTACGCTGCTGATCATCTGTCAGTTTTGCCCGATCCGTTTCATTGGTCATATAGCCCATTTCCACAAGCATGGAGGGAACTGGAGAAAGAGTGACCACATGCAGCGGGTACTGATCGACGGTCGTAACCTGTTTGGATTCGCTCCAGCCAATCGCGTCGAAGGCACTGAAAACCTGCTGGGCTAAGGTGCTGGAAAAGTCATCATTTGGTTTGATAAACAGATCAACGCCGGAAAAGCTTGGATTTCCAGAGTTACAGTGAAGCGAGAGGTAGTAGTTGGCCCCGGTCTGGTTGATTTTATCCATGCGAGTGTTCAGCTCGTTGATGTCACTGTAGGTATTCATATCGGTATAGGTCGATGTATCGCTGTCCCGGGTCAGTTCTACGCGGATGGATGGGTTGATCATCGCCATCGCTTCCTTGAATTCTTGGGCAGCTTTTAGAGTGATTTCTTTTTCGGTCCAGATGATGTTGCCATTTTCATCGGTAACGGTCATGCCGGGATCGATTCCACCATGGCCTGCATCCACGAGAATGGTTGCGATGGTTTCGACTTGTGGATCAATATTTAAAGAAGCACTTTCCTGGGCAATGGGTTCATTGTCAGTGATTGCAGCCTCATTAATGCCGATCGTTGCTGCATCGGCCTGATTCTGATCGGCAGAATTTTCTTCACTCTGAGATTCTTCAACCTGTGATTCTTCGTTCTGGCTTTCCTGCGATGTGTTTTCAGGCTGATCATCTTCCTGAATCATCGAGGAATTGGATATTGACTCATCATCCGAAGAAACCACAGAGGAATCGGATTGTGTCTTTGATTTGTTTGCAGAGGAGGTTGTCTGGCTGTTCATATCTTCAGCTTTGGCAACCGTCTGAACTGCAGTGGAGCCAGGCTGAGTTCCAAAGGCTTTGACACCCAGGTTGGCTGTATATAAGGATAACGCTCCGGTCATGCACCAAAGAAAGATCCGGATCGGTTTTCTTAAGCGTCTTTTTTTCTTCCGTTTACGGACTGGTTTTTGATCTTGCATTTCGCCCTCCGTTCTTTTGGATTGGTTCGGTTTTGCCCTGAGGTAAAGGCAAAGATGCCCTGATAATCCTAACAAAGATTGTACCCAGATGTGTTTTGATGCAACCTGAAAGAGCCATTTCCCACAGGAAAACATGGTTCTTTTAAAAAGTTAATTGATTGTCATGCCTGCAATCCCTTTCACTTAGAAATTGCAAGAAGGGCAGGCAGAACTCTAAGCAGTCAGTTTGCACATGACAAGAAATAGGAAAAGGTTCCTGTCTTAACAACCATAATCGATAATGAATAAAATGAAATGCCTGTACTTTAGATCACTTTATCGAACGTAAAAAGAGATTTCTGCCGCCTGGAATGGAATCAGGCACTGACAGAAATCTCATCACAGGGTCTATTCATTTACTTTGGAAACAGCGCCTATCCATTCACTGCTTTCATTGTGACATGTGGCTGCCGAGCCATGATGTTTATCGAGATCGAACAGACCTGATAACGGAAGATGTCATGGAATATAGATGAGGATACAGAATCAAATTTTTACTTCTTACGCTTTTTCGTACGTTTCGATTGGATCGATCAGACCAAAGTGAACAAACGCATTGTAAAGACCGTCATCATCGACATCGGTTGTGACAAAATCAGCTGCTGCTTTGGCTTCATCGCCGCCGCTGCCCATGCAGACACTCGCGTTGCACAACTCAAACATAGGAATATCGACTTTCGCATCGCCAACGGCAATTGTATCTTCAAGATCATGTCCGATATGCTCGAGCAGGGTATTGATCGCAACGGCCTTGTCAATGTCGGGAACACCGAAATCACCGAACAGTGCCTCTTCGCCTTTGCCGCCCCAGGTTCCATTTTTGAGTTCTGGAAAATCTTTGCACGCGTCAAGATAGTCCTGATAGCTGGATAGAATGTAGCTGACCTTGTTGGCATCCGGGCGATACAGGTCGGTTTCATTCTCGATCATGTCCGGGAACGCATCGCGAACGGTCATCGTATCGGCGCCGTCTTTGTGTTTGCGCTTGCTGTACTGACGTACGGTCGGAATGCCGGAAGTCATGAAGTTTTCACTGGCAAACAGGCCGCTATTGCATTCAACGTAGAACTCAAGATGACGCTCATGCAGCCAGTCGACGATCTTGTGAATCTGCTCTTCAGTTAAGGCCTGGTGGAATACTTTTTCTTCATGGTCTTCTACATAGCTGCCATTGCCGCCGATCAGACCATCCAGTCCAATTTCCCAGAGTGGGGGATAGATTTCGGCGCGCGAACGCCCGGTACACATGTAGACGCGATGGCCGTTTTCACGAGCTTTACGGATTGCGGCAACTGCGGATTCTGGCAGTTTTCCTTCGTAATCCACTAATGTGCCATCAACATCAACGAAAATAACTTTTGAATTTGACATGAGATCTCCTTTCTGCTTCCTGAAAGATTTAAATTGCTCTTCTTAGAAGAAATCTTTGATCAAATCTGATGGTACAGGAGCAGAAAGCAAAAAAACAGGTCAATAATTTCCGCAATTCGTGCTTCGAACCAGAAGACTGGAAGGAATGTTTCTTTCCATGTAAGATTCTAATCTGGAAAAGATTGATCGATCAACAGTGAGAAAGTTGTATCAAAATAATGAATTCTGAGGACCAAAAACTGAGACAGAAAAGAGATACAGATGAATTCGTTGCATAATCAAACATTGCTTGCGCATTATGTTGCGTATGATGATTGCGTAATAGATTTGGAACGAAACTGCTTATAAGCCTGATTTGCGTTTCGTTCAAGGCCGTCTGGATGTAAGAACAAAATGGATTTGGTAAAATGGCGGTCTGCTGGGCTGTTAAAGCATGCCAAATAAAAGAAAATATGAAATTGACCAAAAAACTGCTGGTTGATTGACTAAAAATCAATATGATGGAAACAGAACAGAATATCAGTCCAGACGTTTTGCTTATAAATCGATGGATAAAACGATAGAAATAAAAGATTGGAGAGAGAAGAATGGGAGAACAGATGCAACACCACGACGCGCAGCTTGAAATTTATGGTACTTTTGGTCCTTCCTGCCATGAAACCGAGATTCTGGAAAAAATGCTTGAGGCAGGGATGACTGGAATCCGTCTCAATTTGTCCCATGGATCTTTACAGGACAACCAGGAATGGGTCAAAAACCTGAAGGAAGCAAAACAGAATACCGGCCGGCCATGCAAACTGCTGATTGATCTGCAAGGGCGCGAACGCCGGTTAGGCAAGTTTGAAGCCTTTGAGGCGAAAACCGGAGACCACGTTCTTGTTGGCGAACAGATTCCAGTTGGCGGTGATGTGCTTGTCTGTCTTGAGCCTGGAGACATGATCCGAATTGGCGATGACAATATCCCTTTACGCATTCTTGAAAAAGAAGGACTCAGCTGGAAGGCAGAAGTTCTAGGCGATGGATTGTTTGAACCAGGCAAAAGTCTCCATATTCAGAATAAAGACTCCTCCTTGCCAATTCTCTATGCCAAGGATATTGAAAACTTGAAAGTCGCGGCCGAGATGGGTGTTACCGGAGTTATGGTCCCCTTTGTTCAGAATGCGCAGGACCTCAAAGAAATCCGTTCGATTATTGAGGAATATGCACCGGAATGCACCGTGATGGCCAAAATTGAAAATGTTGAAGGGGTTCGCAATCTCGAATCGATTCTTCCACTTGCGGATGAAATCGTCATTGCCCGCGGTGACCTGGCAGCTTCATGCACCCTGGCATGGATGCCAGCTGTTCAGAACTACATTGAAGACATGTGTCATAAGCATGGTAAGCCTTATATGGTCGTGACCCAGATGCTCGACAGCATGGAACACCATCCCTCCCCGACCAGAGCTGAAGTGAGCGATACTTACAATGCGGTCATGAAAGGAGCTCATTCCATCATGTTAACCGGCGAAACGGCTCACTCTCTTTATCCATTGGAAGCCATGGAATATTTCTGCCAGATTGCCCACAAAGCTCTCCAGCTCAAAGCTGATCCCGAATCCTTTCAGGAAATATTCAAAACTCTGTAATTCAAAAAATGCTTCTGATCCTGTCTTTGTATCCCTGCATCAGACCCTCATGCCCGTCTTCTTGTTCAGGCGGGCTTTTTGATGGGCGCTTTTTAAAAGCTGAAATTGCTTTACCTTTGGGTCTGTCACTTGTCTGGTCGGTCTGTAACTTATCTTGCAGTAAAGAGAGCTGTCAATGGCTTGAAGCAACAAAGACATCGAATCAGGATGAAGATCTGATCTGGCGGATGCAAAAGACTGGACCCATAGTGAAAGACTGACTTTACACAAACTTTACAGAAGCTTTTCCAAACCGTGATAGAGCCAGAATCTGTTTTCCTTTAAGCTGGCAGTGTCAGGAGGAATCTTTACATGACGATGCTGATTATTTTAGGAACCGTTCTGGTTTCCTGGATTGTTTTTGAAATTCTTTATCGTATGGCAAAAAACAGTGAGCGGATCATCCGTCTTGATCTTGGAAATCTACTTCGTGAATGCGCAAAAGCCGCGAAAGGCTCCCAGCGCCGGGCTGCCCAGCGCAAGCTTAATCAGTACTTTGAACAGGAGCTGCTCCGATGCAGAAGACTGAGCGAAGATGAAGAACTCACTCAAGAGCAGATGCCGCTTTTTTATCTGAATAATGCCTGTTCCTTATATTTAGAGCAGGCCAGTCAGCTCAAAGGGGACCAACGAAAACTGGCCCAGAAACAGATGGAAGAAGCGGCTGCCGTTTTTGACCAGCTCAACCAGCCGTATGGCAGAAGCGCAGCAACTTTACAATCCATCAAATCGCTGAAAGAACAGTCCGTATTACCATCTTTACAGTATATTGGCGTCTTATTTGAAGAATTATTGAAAACTCCCCAAGAGGAGAACGATAACACACTGCTGCTCCTGGCGGGAGGACAAGTATGAGTACAGAGGCATTACAAGCCTTGTTATTATTTTTTGGCGGACTCGGCCTGTTTCTTTATGGAATGGATGTCATGGCCGAGGGTCTGCAGCAGGCAGCCGGGGATAAAACCAGAAAGCTGCTTGAAGCATTAACCAACAATCCCTTAATGGGTCTTTTAGCAGGAGCGCTGGTGACAGCCGTCATCCAGTCTTCTTCGGCAACCACCGTGATGGTTGTCGGCTTCGTCAATGCCGGACTGATGTCACTGAATCAGGCGTGTGGTGTCATTATGGGAGCGAATATTGGAACCACCATGACTTCCTGGATTGTCTCCATGGGAGAATGGGCTGCTTTTTTGAAACCAGAATTCCTGGCACCTATCTTACTGGTAATTGGTGTCTTCATCCATATGATGGCAAAAAGCAGCCGTCTGAAAGATGGTGCCAAAATCATGATCGGTTTTGGTCTGTTATTTACCGGACTTGGCAATATGTCCGGAGCAATCAAACCATTTGTCGATGCACCAATTTTCCAGCAGATTTTCCAGACTCTCGGATCCAATCCATTACTGGGCATTCTGGCAGGTGCTGCCGTGACCGCAATCATCCAGTCTTCATCGGCTTCGATGGGAATTTTACAGACCATGGCAATGGCTGGTGCTGTTAACTGGGGTTCAGCGGTTTTCATCGCTTTAGGTCAGAATATCGGAACCTGTATTACAGCCGTTCTTTCTGCCGTATCCGGCGATACCAATGCAAGACGGGCAGCCATGATCCATCTTGAATTCAATGTCATTGGTGCAGCTATTGTCGGTGTGATGGCGGTGATCTTCTTCATGATGTATCCATCCATGATGACAGCTCACGTTTCTTCCTCTGGACTGGCAATTTTCCATACCGGATTTAACGTCTTTGCGACGTTGGTTCTGTTTCCATTTGGTAAAAAACTTGTTCAGCTTTCTTCGTATCTGGTTCCTCATACCCATGGCGCAAACAAAGCTGCAGATGCCGTCCTGATTCTGGATCCACGTTTCCAGACCGTTCCAAATGCTGCATTATCCGCTTTAGGCAAAGAACTTGAACTGATCCGCGACTATTGCCTGGGGTTGATCAGTGATTCCAGAGCATGCCTGGTTGAAAATGGTGACCAGCAAAAACTGGCCCATGAAGGACAGGAAGTTCTCAAAGCATGCATGGAAGTCAAAAAATACTGTGCGGGTATTGATCAGACAACGCTCAATGAATCGGAACGCCGGGCTGTCCAGCGGGCTGTTTTCTCCGCCCGCGACTTACACCAGATTGCTTCAGACTGTCTTCATATCGGCCAAATGAATGAAGAAGCAGTGTCGGATAAAGATCTGCATGAAAGAGCCATTGAAGAAATCAACACCATCTCTTCGCTTTGCGAAAATGCGCTGCGGGAAGTTCACATGCAGGCCGGACTTCGTTCTCGTTCGGCTGACGAACGAGCTGCCCAGTTTGAAAAGACCAAGAAGGACTGTCTGGAAATCAGACAGACTTTAGCGGGAATTCGGCATGCTTATATTGAAAACAACCGCTCGCAAAGTGCCTGGCTGGTGTTTGAAGCTGCGGATTGTTATGAACGCATTTCTCAGAGATGTCTTCGTCTGGCGGATGAAGAATCCTGGCAGAAAAGCTCAGGCCTGCCGCTTCCACTGGCCTATACGCCCAGCCTGCACAATTAATCCTCTATAATCGGCTTTGATGCCAATGCCGCCTGGAGTCGATCCAATCGCTCAAACAGGCGGTGTTTTTTTTTAGTATCCAGCAAAAGTGTCTGGCTATGTGGTTAGCTCACATCTCCATACCAAATCGTGGTTTCCCACACTTTCTTGAAGCCTGTCGCCACGATTCTTGTATAGCTGCGCTGTGGAAATCTTTCCTGGATGCCCAGAGGTCAAGATCATAAAGCGGTACTTCCACTGCTTTCAAAGGGATGAAAAATTTCGGGAGGAATCCTTTACTGTGCGTACCCAGATAGACTATTTGCGTTGCCAGCAGAAGAATTTTTATGGACTGGGAAGCTTTCTGGGGAGGGTCAGGATACACGGATCCCACTGAGAAAGGCATAAATAAGCGATGGAAAATTGCTCGAACAGACGCATCAAGAAGTCTTTGACCATCACTTTCTTCGGCTATCCATAAGTCATAACGGTTTATGATCGGTCTTCTTTTACAACTATGGCAAGTCATCAGATATCACTGTCCTCACCCACCCGCAAAGCACCCGAAAATAAAGCACCAGCAAATATGGAGGACAAAAAAATCAGGGATGAGAGAGCCGGTCTTCTGGCATCTCTCATCCCTTCATTTTTGTAAATCTATGCTTTTCGTCATAGTTTTTATGGTTTAACGCACGTTTCTCTTACAAGGTGTGTGCGCTATTTGCGCTGTGCTTCCGTCTGCTGCCCAGACAGCCGACAATCAGGCACAGGAATGAAATTCCTAAAAGGGCCAGCCACAAAACCAGATTGGTTTCATTTCCCGTTGGAGGGGTAGTGCTGTTCGAATTTCTTGAATTCGTCGATCTACTCTGATTGGCAGGTTGAGTCGAGTTGGTCGAATTCGTTGAATTGGTTGAGTTAGTCGAATCTGTTGTGGTGGTGTCTCTTCTCCACTGGGCAGTCAGAGTCAGGTTTGTATTGGAAGCCGTTATCTTATCTCCCGGCTGATAGGTTTTCGCTCCATCAGACCAGCCGGTAAAAGTATAGCCATTGCGCGTTGGCGCCGCTTTGAGGGTAACCGTCTGACCAGCATTCACGTTTTCTCTGGCGTAGCTGACGCCGTCTGCGCCTGTTCCGCCATTCAAATCATAAGTCACGGTATAGGTCACAGCAGAGACCACCTGATAGTCAGGAACGCCATCTCCGTTTGCATCAACCGCCCAGACAGCGTAGAGAGTCAAATCTGATGTTGTAATCTCCACTTTTGCTCCAGGAAGAATGAGAAACTGATTGACCTCATTTTCTTTCGCGTCTGCGGTCAGTGCGGCTTCATGGCGGGTCGTGCTCCAGCCGATAAAGATCTCGTTTGCATTTCGGGTAAAGTTCTTCCGGCCTGAAACTGTAACTTCGGTATTTTCCTGAATATCGTATACGGTTGCCGGAATAGTTCCTTTACCGCCATTGAGGTTATAGGTAAGCATGTAAGTCTCCAGTACGTCTGCCGTACCGTCATTATCCTCATCATATCCCCATGCCGCATAAACCGTCGGTGTTTGGTCCCTATCCCCCAAAGTGATCCGGGTGACCGTTGCCGGGGCAGTATCTGCGCGACTGTAAATTGAATTGGTCGGGTTTTCAGTCCAGCCGATGAACACAACCTTTTTACCATTCACCTCACTGTGGGTGGGAGCAGGAGTGTCGGTCAAAGTAACCGTATCGCCAGAAAGAAGCGGCGTACCGTCCGACATTTCTGTCACGTTAGCCGGCATGTTTGCGACACGCCCGCCGCTTCGGGCGTTAGCATCATAAATCAGCGTCCGTTCTTCCAGATAGTCTGCTGTTTCGTTTGCGTTGCGGTCAGCTGCCCAGACAGCGTAAACATTGACAAGTCCGTCTGGATCAGCATACTGGCTGACTTCTCTGGTTTTTGGAGTCTCTTCTTCAGAAGGGTTCTTTTCTGGTTGTGGCAGCAGAGTAATTTCTGTCGCAATGTTGTCCTTTACTTTTTTGTGATCTGCCTTGGTCTTGATAACATCCGGAATACGCACAGTACTCCAGCCGATCAAGATATTGGTACCATTGGTAAAAGAGTGGTCTTTTATCTCATCTTCAGCCTTTTCTGGATCTTCATCCTGTCCCACAGCCCGGCCAGAAACTATGCCGTTGGTGGAAAGCTTCACCGTTTCGCCTTCCACATGGTGATCAGGACAAATAACGTCCTTGAGCTCAGAAGTATTGCCGTGGTAGCGGATATGAATAGATAGTTCATCATAATCCGGTCGACCGTTTCCGTTTATATCCACCGCCCATACCGCATAGAGAGTCACATTTTCCGCTGGAACTTGGTAGTTTTCTCCAGGACGGATCAGGGATCGATTGACCTCATCCGCATTCGCCTCAGCTTTAAGAGCATCCGGATAGTGTGTTGTACTCCAGCCTGCAAAAACCTCATTGGGATTTCTGGTCAAGTCTTTTCCGTCTGGCAATTTGACTTGGGCGTTGTTTGAAATATTCGATATCGCTTCCGGTTTAGTTCCTTGGCCGCCATTGAGGTCATAGTCGAGAGTGTAGGTATCCAGCACATCGGCCTTATCATCGTAACCCCATGCAGCATAAACCGTCACGTTTTCATTTCCAATGGTAACTTCAGTGATCGTTGCCGGTGCCGGATCCGAGTGGCTGAAAATTGAATCGGTTGGCTCTTCAGTCCAGCCGATGAACACAACCTGTTTACTGTTCACCTTACTGTGTGCAGGCGTGCCAGTCAAAGTAACTGTATCACCAAAAATGAGAGGCTTACCATCCGATGTGGCTATCACTGTCACTGGATCCGGCATATCTGTAACCTCACCGCCTTGAGCGTTAGGTGCATAAGTCATCGTCCGCTCATTTTCCAGATAGTCTGCGGTTCCGTTCTTATTGCGGTCAGCCGCCCAGACAGCGTAGAGAGTCACATCTGACGTTGTAACTGGACATTTGTCTCTAGGATGAATCAGGGACACGGTTCCTTCATCTTCCTTAGTTGTAAGGGCATCTGCATGTTTTGTTTTGCTCCAGCCTATAAAGATCTCGTTGGGATTTCTGGTGAAGTTTTTCTGATCTGTTACTTCGACTTCGGTATTCTTTAGATTCGATACCGGATCCGGTGCTGGGTCTTTGCTGCCATTGAGAAGATAGGTGAGAGTGTAGGTTTCCACCACGTCGGCTTTACCATTACTATTCTCGTCGTAACCCCATGCAGCATAAACTGTCATGTCAGCATTATCCAAAGTGACCTGATTGATCGTTTCTGGTTTATTGTCAGCACGACTGAAAATTTTAGTAGTTGGGGTTTCAGTCCAGCCAATGAAAACAACCTTTTTGTCATCCACATCACTGTGTGTAGGAGCAGGTGTCTCAGTCAATGCAACCGTATCGTTAGCAAAGAGAGGAAGTTCGTTTCCCTCTGTAACTTTTGTTGTAACCTTATCTGGTATGCCTGTAACTGTACCGCCCTTAGGGTTACCGTCGTAGGTCAGTGCAAGTCTTTCCTTATAGTCAGGGGTATTATTTCCATTATGGTCCGCCCCCCAGACAGCATAAACATTGGTGTTTCCATCTGCATCAGCGTACTCACTGGAGTCTTTGGCTTCCTCTGCAGAAACTTCCGTTCCTGGCTTTGACAGCATGGTAACTTCTTCTACAATGCTGTTTTTCAAGCTCTCGTACTCTTCCTTGGTTTCAATAATGCTGCCCAGAACCGATGACGATGTACTCCAGCCGATAAAGAGATTGCCGTCGTAGGTCAAAGGATAAGATGCTGCCGCATTTATAGCACTGCTTGCCGGCTGACCATGGTCCACCTCTCTGCCAGTAACTGTATTGCCGATGGAAAGCTGCGCTGTTTCGCCAGCTACATGGTAGTGAGAGCAAATGATATCTTTGTCACTTTTGTTCTTTTTGGTATTGGTGTGATAACGGACATGAACGAGGTCCTCTTCGTAATCCGGGATTTTGTTATGGTTTATGTCAACAGCCCAAACAGCATAGAGAGTCACATCATTCGTTGTAACCAGATATTCTGCTCCAGGACGGTAGAGGGATATCGTTTGTACCTCAGCTTGTTGTTCGGCCTTAAACGCCTCCGGATGCTTCTTTTCACTCCAGCCTACAAAGATCTCATTAGGTTTTCTGGTAAAGTTCTCATTCTCGGACAATGTGATTGTACTGTTCTTTGGAATGTCACATTTTGCTTTAGGTATAGTTCCGTTTCCGTCGTTGAGATGATAGTCAAGAGTATAGGTCTCCAGCACATCAGCTATATTGTCATTATCCTCATTGTAACCCCATGCAGCATAAACTTTCTTGTCCGCATTACCGATGATAACTTCAGTGACCGTTTTCGGTGCAATATCACCGCGGCTGAAAATTGAATCGGTTGGCTCTTCAGTCCAGCCGATGAATACAACCTGTTTATCCTTCATGGCACTGTGTTTAGGTGTACCAGTCAAAGTAACTGTATCCTCAGAAATAAGAGGTTGGCCCTCCAGTGTAACTGTCATTGTCATTGGATCCGGCATACCTGTAACGTCGCCGCCGCCTTGAGCGTTAGGCACATAAGTCAGCGTTCGCTCTTCCTGATAGTCTGGTTTTCCGTTTTCATTACGGTCAGCTGCCCAGACAGCATAAACATTGGTGTTTCCATCTGTATCAGCGTACTCACTGGAGTCTTGGACGCCCTTTGTAGAACTTTCCGTTCCTAGCTTTGACAGCATGGTAACTTTTTTTACAATGCTGTTTTTCAGGCTCTCGTAGTCTTCCTTCGTTTCGATAACCTTATCTAGTGGAATCGGTGTTGTGCTCCAGCCAATGAAGATATTAGTATCATAGATAAAGGTATGTTGCGTTATCTCACTCGAAGCATTTTGTGCATCTTTGCCATGTTCCACTTTCCTTCCAGAAACCGTACCACTAGTGGAAAGTTCCACTGTTTCGCCAACAACATGGTGGTGAGGACAGATGATATCTGTTCGCTCGTTATTGTTACCATGATAACGAACATGAACAGCGTTATCACGGTAATCTGGGGTGTTATTATGGTTATTGTCTTCTGCATAGACCGCATAAAGCATGACATCATGAGGGGGCATTTGGTGCTCATCCCTCGAGATGATCTTGTCGATGTCCTCTTGCGCTGCATTTTCTCGAAGAGGATCTGGAATCGGCTCCGTACTCCAGCCGACAAAAAGCGTATTTTCTCCCTTTGTCAGATTCTGCGTACCAGCATAATTTAGAGTGACTTTCTCGTTCTCGATATGAGTAGTCCGAGCTGGAGCCGTTGCCCCAGTACCGCCGTTGAGATCATAAGCAAGGAAGTAAAGTTGCTTCACTTCTGCTGTAAAGGTTCTGTTACTGGAAATGTTCTCCATCTTGAGTTCATCAGAAGTGTATGTATTTTGGCCCTCCGTCCAGTTGCCAGTAAATCGATAGCCTTCATTAGCGATGACAGTAGGGAGATTGGTAAGCTTTTCACCATGCCATACCTTTGTTGTATAGATGGTGCTCGTTCCATTGCCTACCACAAACGTCACCGTATGGGGCTGCTGCAGTCCGATCATCAGATTCTGCGCAACATGAGTGTCGTTGGATTCTTTATCCGAATCCAGAACAAGGACGGCTTTGGCGGTGGAGCCGTCGTCATTCACTGCAAACTTTCCGTCTTGCGCCAGGGAGAATTTCAGGGGATTATTACCGTTTGCGTTGGTGCTGCCAGGATTGGTGACGGTTACTATGTAGGTATCCGCGCGGCGACGGTTTAATTTGAAGATGCCCTTGTTTTCGGCGGGTGTATTTGGACCGTTAACAGTCGCCTCTTGCGGTTCAGTATTATCGGCGGTTCCATTTTGGTGTTGCGTCTTCACGCTTACTTTGTCCGTCGTGTAGAGTTCATCTATGTTTTCCTCATAAGCACCGTTAAAGTTCTTATCAATGAAGATTTTGCCCGCAATGACACCCGTCTGGAACTCGGCCCGGAACTTTGGCAGGGGATTGTGCCCTTGATTGGTGGTTTGGCCCACAGAGTAAGGGGCCACACCGCAGGGTCCGAAACTGACAACTTTGCCTACCAGGTCGGCCATGCTGTCAAAATGTTCCTGATCCGCTTTAAACGATGGCTCCAGGCGCAGATTGACTTTCAGCTCGGCGTTTTCTGGAATGCTCGTCGCTTCATCCGATGCTGCAATGCGGATCATTTTGACCTGTGCCCAAGTGTAGTTCTGTTGCAACAGCTCCTCCATCGTCATGTAGTTTTCCAAATTGGTAAAGTGCTTGCTTTCACCCGATTTTGCCTTTGAATCGATATCCACGGCATACTTAACCACGATATGCTGTGCAGATGAACCAGCAAGTGTTGGTTTCCCTGTCAGGTTCATGTCAAATTCAAACGCCTTATCCTGCATATGGACATCCCAGAGGTCACCCTTTTTGGGAACGGGGATATAGTAGTAGAAGGCTTTAGCGTCTGCCTGCAGGAACGGTCGTCCCGTTTCGTTTTTTAGGGTGAACAGAAGAGCGATGACGTGATTTTCGTCCTTCAGGTAGAGTTTCTGCCTCATTTCCGGATCATACTCGGGATCATAATTTACAAAGTCGTTTGGATCCCATGAAGGGGAACTGTCTTTTTCAACCTGCCTTGCGCCGAAGGTGTAAGTCAGGCCCTGCCGCTTTGCAATAACGCTCAGCTTAGCGGTTGTGTTTTCGGTATTGACGTTAAAAGTGCTGAACAGGTCGTTGTTATTCGTTTGTTTATCATGATTCCAGTCCTCGGTATCAAATACCTGATACTGGTACAGGGTGTCGTCTGTCTTCTTTATGCCCGGAACGCTGTTGCTTCGTACCCGTACGCAGTCCCGCATATTCAGGATCATGGCATCCGTGTCTTTTGCGATCTCCATGTCAAAGGAAACTGCGATCTGGTACTGTTTCAGATCTTCTGTGAACCAGCCGACCTTTGCTTTTTTATTCGTAAGATCGATTTTATACAGCGTGTAGCCTTCTTCTTGATACGTATCATCTTTCTCCAGAGTCCCCTCCCTGATCTTTTCTCTCGTGGGTCTCTCCGTCTCCGTGATCATGTCGTTCAACAAGACCTTATCGGCTGTCCGCCCCGTTTCCTGGAACAGTTCAAGACGACCATCCTTAATTGTCACCGCGTTAGGCAGGCGAATATAGATCACCGGATCCGTGATGAAGTTCACGTTGCTGTTGGGGTAGGCGGAGGCGGAAATCAGAGCGTTAAAGCGGACGGTATCGCCCCCTACGACCGCGTTCTTTTGCTCTCCGCTAATCGGATCGCTAAGGAGGGGCAGCCTGGCTGTAGGGGCGGCAGTCTTCCCAGGATCATAGGCCTGTTCCATCGCCAGCGGGATCTGGGCTGCATCCTTTTTCACTGCCACGTTATATTTCCCGGGCGGTACCTTACCCTGATTGGGGTCGGCGGTGTTATACATTTTCATGTCGGCAACGCCTGGCTCTCCCTCGCCGCCCTTATAGGTATAATCAGTTGTAACCTTATCCCCCAGCAGCTTGCCGAAGGTTGCGCCCTTGTTCGATGTAGGGTCAGTCTTCCGACTGGCCACATAGCCACATAGCCCACGTAATCCCGCTCGTAGCTCCCTACGTTTGCCCGGATGGCGGTGAAATACTCATCGTCGTCAAGATCTGCCATCTGCGTGGTAAAGAGGGCGAAGCCGTCGGGGCTTTCGAGCGTGCCGTGGTACGATGTCCAAGTATCATTGGTCGAGTTCGTGGTCTTATACCAGACTTCAATGCCCGTATTGCCCGTGCCTGCGGGGATCTTCTGGGCGGTGACGCCGAATTTGTCGGTATTCCTGTAGGTAAATTCCACCGTCTTTTGGGCGCTGTCGGCGCCGCCGTGGTTGACCACCATGAACAGCCCCAGGCAATAGATAGCATCCGCCTTATCGTTTTGGAACAGCCCCGGGCCTACCGACTCTCCCACGATCTGCATGCTTTCGCCGTCGTGCGCGACGTATTTCTCAGTGGCTTTAAATCGGCTCAATGGATACCAGACTGAGCCGTCCGCCCAGGTGATTTTTCCCATGACTGCACCATTCTTTTTCGCATCGATGCCCGACAAATCCGCTCCGGTATACGTACTGTCATCGGCGTAAATCGCTTCGTTTCGCCACCAGACCGTCGTGTTGTCTGATGGTGCCTCCTCGGTCTTCCATTTGAACCAGGGGGTCAAGTATTCCGACGGGTACTCCAGATACAGGTTCTCCCAAGTCAGCGTGACGGTGCCGTTGTCGTTTTTCTTTTCATTGTAAGCAAAGTCGTCCCTATAATTGCCGTCGTCATCCTCGTGGTTCGCCGGGTCCATCAGGTTTTTCCGAGAGGAGGTCCCATAAAGGTCATAGGTCATATGATGGAACTCCGCGTAGAATTTTTCTCCATCTTTCTCGTAGTACGGCAGGGCGATGGTAAGCTCCAACTTCTTCATGAACGAGGTCATCTCTATGTAATCCTTATCCGGGTTTAGCCAGATCTGCTTCAGGGCAAAAGCTGTCGTAGCATCTGTCGGGACGCCGCTTTTCACACCGACCTTTGAGATTCTGGGGCCGGTTCGGAGAGCGCTTTCTGGATTAGACTTCCCATGATCATACTTTCCCGTAATCATAGGCGTGACGGAGATTTTCTGGTATTCCTGAGCCGTTTGTCCGTTATCATCTGCGGTGTAGACTCTGATCTGCAGCGTCTCCGTAAGTTTCTGCTCCATCCCCCTGTTCCAGAGGGTGGTGTCCGGAGCCAGAATGATGTTGAAGCTGTTTGTCTCCGCCGTATCTCTGAGGGAATAGGTGATGGTACCGTTTTTGGGTTGATAGCCGCCATAGCTTGTTGTACTTTCCTGGTATTCAACACTGTTCACCATGTCGCCCCGGTCAGGAATCGGGTATTCCACCACAGTCAGTCCATCGGGCACTGTAATCTCGACTTTTTTATTTGGCAGATTCAGCCTGCTCTTCACCTCGATGTGCAAGGTGAATTGCTTAGAAAAATCAACGGAAAAAGAAGCTGCCTCTAAAGAAGATTCACTTGAGGAGGATTCTTTTAACAAAGATTGGTCATCCACGCCTTCCGCCCGAATTTTAGCGGTAACAATTTTCATTCCGGTGATTGGATTCGTATCGGTCTCGTCGCTAAGCGCCTGAATATTCGAGGTATCCACAGAATCGAAGGAAGTGTTGTTTTCGTTATCTTCCTCGATTGGGTTCGGCTCCTCCTCGTTTGAAAGGTTGGGCTTGTCTTCTTCACTCGGCTTTAATGAGTCCACGTCGGTTTCTTGATTATCTGGTTGTGGATTATCTGATTTCGACGGCTGTGTAGTCGTGGATGAGGGGACTGTTTGGTTCTGCCCGCTTCCATTGCTCACTGTTGGGGTATCCGGATCCTCCACAAACTCAGAGGAAGTGGCAGTGTCACCTGTTTGGGTCTGGTTTTGTGTGTTATCCAGATTTGTTTGAGGTCTGTCAGGCGTTTCAGTATCGATTTGCGGTGGGTTTGCAGGAGTGGATGGGGAATCTGGTTGCTCTTGTCCATCGGCATTGTCCGGTGTCTGAATTTCCAGGCTGTCCACAAATTCGAGGAATTCTTCGATCTTATCCGGATCGATTTGTTCTTTTTCTTCCTCTTCCAGATCGTCAAAAGCTTTCTTGGCTTTCGCAGCCTGTTTTAAAAGATCAAGCTTGTCGTCTTCGTTTAAATCTGTTTCCTGCTCTTTTTGCTGTTCCATCAATTCGAGAACAGCGTCAATCTGCTCTTCCACGGGGCAGATGGGGCAGATAAAGCTGCATCTGGGGTTGTCCTCGTCCTCGGTATAGCCGCAGTTCTCATCATGGATATGATGTTTGCACGGTTCTGTTTTGTCTGATTCCGGCTGGGTTGCAAGTGTGGAAGAATTATCTGCTTCCTGTTGCCCCTCCCCCATATCGGATGATTCAAACAGATCCTGGGAGGTGTCAATTGCAGAGACTTCCATCATATTTGTGCCGAGCGCAACACAAAGGGCTGCACTGGCAGCTCTGCACCAAAAATTAGCCATATTTTTATGTCGTCTCACTGATATAGTCCTTCCTTTCTAATCTAAAACAGCGATCCATACAGTTATATAGCAATGAGTATAACTATCCTTATAAGATACATCTTTTGATGAACTTATTACATCTTTAAATTATATGGTCATATGGCTTGAAATGAAAGATTTTTCTGATGCATCAGATAAGACAGAAGATTTGAGGATGGTTTTATCAGTGTTAATAACGCTTTGTGTAAAGTGAAAATATATAGATATACATTTGACTGTTTTTTTCTTTATGGTTTTTATATAAAAGATGAATGGCTGATTTTAACCGTACTTATAGATATATTTTGATAGTTTGCTTTAAAATGATGGTTGGAATAAGAAGACTGATAAAGTCTAATTTTTTATTCGTACAGTTAAGGAATATGCTTGGTGATGACCCGAAGAATAAAATATCTAAAACGAGCATCAATATTCCTTTTATATGACACGGATCAGATGTGAAAACTAGGAGTGCACTGAATTTGTAATTGCCTTCATGGAGAATCGAAAAAATCAAATCAACCAGATGATGATATTCTTTGTCTTGACTATAATAAGCTCCAATAATTAAACGAAATGAAGCAGAAAGGAAAGCCGGCCGTTCGGGCCGGCACGGTACTTACATTGAGTGAAATCTGGGCCATTGAAGATGATCAGAATATCCGCGATATTTTGATGTATACCCTGCGCTCGACTGGATTTACAGCCCAGGGATTTGAAGAAGCTGCTCCCTTCTGGGAAGCTTTGGAAGACCATCATCCGGATCTGATCTTATTGGATATCATGCTTCCCAATACCGATGGGATGGAAGTTTTAAAACGATTGCGGGCAAATCCGGCGACCCGGACCATTCCAATTATCATGACCACGGCTAAGGGTATGGAATATGACAAAATCCAGGCCCTTGAAGAAGGCGCTGATGACTATCTGGTCAAGCCTTTTGGAATGATGGAAATGGTTGCCCGGATCAAAGCGGTTTTGCGCCGCTGCCAACAGGCCCAATTGCCGGATGCTTCCTGTCGGGATCTGCTGGAATCGGGATTGATCCACATGGATCTGGACAGCCGCAAGGCATGGCTGGCGGATGAAGAGCTGGATCTGACCCGTAAAGAATTTGACTTGCTTGCTTTACTTGTTAAAAATCCAGGAAAAGCGTTCAGCCGGGATGAGCTATTGTATAAAGTCTGGCATACCGATTTTGCGGGGGAAACAAGAACAGTCGATGTTCATATCCGCTCGCTGCGCACTAAGCTCAAGGAGACAGGGGAGCGAATCGAAACGGTTCGCGGCATTGGGTATCGCCTGTCATCAAAGTCATGACCAAACGGATTTACCGCTCGATTCTCTGGGCGTGCCTGATCGTGATGGTTACAACTGTCGGCGCTACGGTCTATGCTCTGTATCAGGCATTTGTCCAAGAATCTGTCGCCCAGCTGGAAAAAGAAACGGAACTGGTTGCTTCGGCTTTAAATCAGGGCATTGATCCCGAAAAAGAAGTTGAAATTCTTGCGCTGGGGGATGTGCGCGTCTGTCTGATTGATTCCGATGGAATGGTTGTCTATGACTCTGCCCATCCGGGTCTGGAACAGAACCATAAAGACCGCGATGAAATCGTGCAGGCGATGAATACGGGCAAAGGCTTTTCGATCCGCCATTCTCATACAATCTCGGAAGAGACTTATAACTGTGCGATTCTGCTCAACGATGGATCGTATTTAAGACTGAGCCAGTCTCATTCTTCAATGCTCAATCTGTTCTTCCAGGCTGTTCTCCCCCTGGTTTTTGTTCTGCCGCTGGTGCTGCTGTTTGTCTGGGGACTGGCCAGAATTTTAAGCAATAATATTGTGGATCCGATCAACCGGATTGATCCTGGCAAGCCGCTGGACAATATTCCCTACGAGCAGCTGCGCCCGCTTCTGGAAAGACTGGACCAAGGCAATCGGCAGATTCACCAGCAGCTCTTACAGCTGGAAACCAGAAACCGTGAATTTGAAGCGTTGACCGCCAGTATGGATGAAGGCCTGCTGATGGTGTCAACGGAAGGCGGGCTGATCTATGCCAATCCGGCAGCAGCCAGAATCTTCAGTCTCCATGAAGACTGGCAGATTCAAGACCATCCAGATCTGGATGAAATGGTTCATCAGGCGCTGGCCGGCAACAATAAACAGAAAAACTGGAAGCGCAAAGGGAGAATCTATTCGCTGGAAGCCTCACCGGTGCGCAACAATGACCAATGCCTGGGTGCATTTATCCTGGCATTGGATGTGACAGAAAAGCTGGAGATGCAAAAGCGCCGGCAGGAATTTACGGCCAATGTGACGCATGAGCTCAAAACGCCCCTGCAGACGATTTCCTCTTCTGCCGAACTGCTCAATTCCGGTCTGGTCAAAGCAGAAGATGTTCCCCGCTTTTCAAGCTATATCTATCAGGAAGCTTCCCGTATGACTGACATGGTCAACGACATCATTCATCTGTCCCGCCTGGAAAATGAAAACGTCACAACGGATCAGAAAACCGACCTCAATGCAGTTTGTGCACGGTGTGTCGAAAAACTGAAACACAATGCGGAAGTCCGCAATGTAACGCTCCATTTTGAAGGAAAGAGTGCCTGGGTGGATGGCAGTGAAGTGGACCTCAAATCCATCGTCAAAAACCTGATCGAAAACGCAATTCACTATAATCGTCCGGAAGGTGAAGTCTGGGTGACAGTGGATTCGGATCAGAAGCAAGTGGTTTTAAAAGTACGGGATACTGGAATGGGGATTCCATTACAATACCGAGAGCGGATCTTTGAGCGCTTCTTTACCGCTGATCCTTCCCGATCTCAATCCGGCACCGGTCTGGGTCTGGCCATTGTCCGCCATGCGGTCGACAATCTTGGCGGCACAATTGACGTCACCTCAAAAACCGGAGAGGGAAGCACATTTACGGTCCGTCTTCCCAAAGCAGCTCTGAATATGGAAGCAAATGTGGAAGAGACCGACACGAAAAGCGATCCTGCCATTTGATTCCAGCCATCATGGACGTTTTTTATGAACAGGCTCTTTTTCGGTTGTGCGAATCAAAAGAATTGACCACAGTCAACCAAACGGTCTTTAAAGCAGGAACAGGAAGGAACAGTCAAACAGAGAGTAAAGCAACAGTAAAAAATGAAGCGGCAGATATCATGAAGCGGCAGTATAAATATGAGGATGGACAGTGAAAAATGAGGAAGATAGAAAGATGAAAATGGCAAGAGAAAACGCAGCGAACAACCCTTTAAAAATGCGCAACAGAATCACCAGACTGGATCATGCCTACAGCGATGAAAAGTTGATTATGATCAAAAATCCGCCAATGCCGCCAGGGCTGCCGATTCTTGTTGAAGACTATCAGTTTGCGCAGCCGGATTCTAAGCTGATCGTCCAATGGAAGCAGGCGCTGGTCGATCTGGATTTCGTCCAGAATCTCGATGAAGCCGAATTCCAGTGGCAGCGCATGGTGAAAGTGGATGAGAAATTTTTATTGGACCATCTGTACATGATTGTCGATGCCAAGGGAAATCTTGCCTGTTCGGCTGGTTTATGGCCCTATAAAGAAGTCAAAAATGGAATGCGGCTGCACTGGGTGTTTACTGTCCCGGCTCATCAGCATAAAGGACTGGCCAGATCGGCAGTCCAAAAATGCTGCTATGAATTTGGAAAGGAATTTAAAAATCAGCCGATCTATCTTTCTACACAGGCTTCTTCCTGGCCCGCGATTGTTTTGTATGAATCAGAAGGATTTGAGCCCTATACACCGACGCCACAGGCAAAGCAAGCGTGGGATCAGGCCAGAAAGCAGATCCTGCAAGGAGAACAGATCCAGATCTGAAATCAATTTCACAATTATGAAATAACGGTGGATTTAATTACAATTTAATGTGTGAAGAAAGCGGATTATGAGGACGCTTTCTTTTCTATTTGTGTGAAAATTATCAGAAAGGCTTAAACCCATCTGCTTTAAGGGATAAAATCGTCCTCAGCAAGATGCTTATTGACAATTTTTTAAGCACTTTTTTTGATCGGTCTTTAGGTGGCTATTAAGATTAGCTTAAGGAAAAGGTCTCTAAATTCTCCAAGATGCCAGCTGTGAAAATGACCTGAAGTCTGGTCGGAAACGCGTATTCTTTTCGGGGAACAAGTTTTGATCCTTCCTGTATCTGCCGCAAAAACAGATCCCTTATCGACCAGAAAGGAACCAGCACTATGACAAAAACACAGAAGAAAAGATTCATGACCGCCTTATTCTGCCTTGGCTTGGCTTCCTACATCGTCAATGCCTTTAACCCCTTTGCGATTGATGGCGCTGAACTTACCGTAGAAGAAATGGCTCTCGCCATTGAATAAGCTCACTGAAATGACCATTGGGATGAACTTTGATTTCACCTGACCAGAAGCAATTTGCTTTTCATTTTCGTTTGATGGATTCAGCTGTAATTTGGCTTTGATTATGGCTGTGATATTCCTGTTCATTTTTCCTCCTTTCGAAAAAACGGAGTCTTGTTCGGACTCCGTTTTTTCGTGGTTTCTTAAAGAATGGCAACGCCAGAAGGATTCACCTGAAAGGGACGACAAAAAAACTGGCAGCTCAAATTTGCTTGCTGCCAGAATTTGTTTGTTTTTTACAGACCATTGCCTGGCTGCTTATTTTGCTGCATAGACTGGATCGTCCAGCTTATCTGCTTTATTAAAGATCAGAATTCCGATCACAAACAGGATGGCCAGCGTGCCGACGGCAATATTTTGCTGACCGGTAATCTGTGTAATCACGCCAACGATCGTTGTGCCTAAAAAGCTTGCGCCTTTACCGGCAATATCATACAGACCAAAGTATTCACCGGCCTGATCTTTTGGAATGATCCGGGCAAAGTAGGAACGGGACAGAGCCTGTAATCCACCCTGGAAAAGACCGACAGCTACGGCCAGAACCCAGAACTGCCAGGTCGAATGCATGAACAATGCGAAGATCGCGATGCAAAGGTAGGCGAAGATTCCAATTTTGATCAGCTGACCAACCGGACGGGTATTGGCAAGATAGCCAAACAGAATGGCGGAAGGGAAGGCAACGACCTGAGTCAGAAGCAGGGCTAACAAAAGACCCGTCTGATCCAGACCCAGCGAAGTTCCATACGCAGTGGCCAGGTCAATAATGGTATACACGCCATCAATATAGAAGAAGAAGGCCAGCATGAATAAGAAGACTTTCTTCTGATTGCGGATATCTTTGAACGTATGACCTAAACGGCTGAAGGTTGCTTTCAGAGCCGATCCTTCTGGTGGGGTGGAGTGAGCCTGCTTATAACTGCGGGCAAGCGGCAAGGTGAAGGCTGCCCACCAGAAGGCATTTAAGGCAAAGACCAGAATCATGACCACATGGAAACTCAGCCCCAGAGTTCCCTGACCTAAAATCAGTCCCAGCGAGACGATAAACGGAACACAGCTTCCAAGGTAACCCCAGGCATAGCCTTTGGAGGAAACTTCATCCATTTTATCTTCCGGACACACATCAACTAACATCGAGTCATAGATGACCAGTGAAATCGAGTAGAGAATCTTGGTCAGCACAAACAAAATCAGGAAGGCAGCCCAATGCGATGGAATCCAGAAACAGAACAACAGGAATGCACCACCCAGAGCATTGAGTAAGAAGATCTTTTTCTTTTTGTGGGGGAAGTCAGCCAGCGTTCCCATTAAGGGTCCGGCAATTGCAACAATGACGGTCGCAATACTTGTTCCGTATGACCACCAGGTCAGATAGTCGGCTTCAGACAGGCCCTGCCCAGTGGCCAGCGAGTTAAAGTAAATGGGCAGAATTGATGCGGTTAAAAGAACAAATGCAGAGTTGCCCACATCATACAAAATCCACTTGAAATCAAGAGATTTCAGTTTATTTGGCTTTTTTGACATATTGAAAGCACCTTTCTTACGTTCAGTTTAACATTTATGAAAGAATCTCCTGTCCTCCCGCTCTGAATTCATGCCCGAAAATGAATCGTCTGATCTGGATTGGCTTTCAATGGCCGGCAAATCGTTTAGAAATCCTCTTTTGTTTCGACTGCCAACAAATGGGCAAATGGTTGACTGGCTGAAAGTTTGGTTTGTGTATCTCGCTCAAAGGATGCCTGGGATTTTAGATCTGTTTTTCTTCCTTAATTTTTCGTCTTCTTCACTTTTCCGTCTTCTTCTGTTTTGTCCAGATTCTTATTTTTCGCAATCAGAAAGGATCCAGTGCTATACTAAGGCCAGAAAAAAACGAGACACCCAAAAGGAAATGAAGTTCTTCCCGGAGTTTTCCAAACCGCCAATCAGGCTGATGACTTCTGCAGGCTTTTTTGTCATGCAGAAAGCATCAGCCTTTTTTGTCTTTTGCCCTGCGCATTCTTTCTAACTTTCTTTGACTTTCTTTGCTCTGGATTTTGCTTGTCATAGCGGCTGAAAAGGAAGGCAGAAAATGATCGCACACCAGGGCAGTCTGCCTGAGCGCAGAAGCAGAAAACAGTCCACCCAGGAAAAAGAACGGCTAAGAAAAAGAAGAAAAAAATAAAAAAAGAACGGCCGAGAAAAAGAGCTGCTGAGAGAGACAAAGAAATCGCTGGCGAGAAATTAACCTGTCCAATGAAGAGCCAATGCCAGAAACAGACCAGGCTGGGATCTGTCGTATGGCGTTTATGGATGGAAGTTTGGAAGAATGTATGGGTTGGGCAGCCTTTTGGAGTGGAAAGCAGCAAAGAAGAGAAAGGATGAATGAAGATGTTTTTTTCACTGGCTTTAATTCTTCTGGCTGGGCTGAGCCTTGGCTGGATTTGCAAGAAAATCGGTCTGCCGCCGCTTATTGGCATGATCGCAGCAGGAATTCTGATTGGCCCGTATGGTCTGAATTTTCTGGATGCGAATACGTTAGCGATTGGAGCAGATCTTCGTAAGATCGCCCTGCTTGTGATCCTGACCAGAGCCGGTTTGAATCTGAATCTGGACGATCTGAAAAAATGCAGCGTGCCGGCCATTTTAATGGCGTTTGTTCCGGCTACCTGTGAAATCATCGGGACAGTGATTCTGGCGCCAATGATTTTGCATATAACCTGGATCGAAGCGGCTGTGCTTGGCAGCGTCATTGCGGCGGTTTCACCAGCCGTTGTGGTGCCGCGCATGATCAAGCTGATTGAGCAGGGGTATGGAACCAGGCAGGCAGTTCCGCAGATGATTCTGGCTGGATCCAGCCTGGATGATATTTATGTCATTGTTCTGTTTTCGGTCTTCAGTTCTATGGCCGCTGGCGGCAGTTTTCAACCAGCGATGCTGCTCGATATCCCGGTTTCGATTGTCCTGGGACTTGCCGGTGGAGCGGCCTGCGGGTGGACTCTTGGCAGGTTTTATTCCAAAATCAGCCTGCGTAAAGAGATTTGCGCAATTCAGTTTTATGCAATTACTTTTCTTTTTTCTGTAACCCCTGTATACATTATTCCTAAAAAAGCGCAAAAAGCCCCTATCAAACAAATTAGATATCATTTCTAGCTATTTATGCATCTAATATAGCTAGCTGATCTGGCGTCAAAGTTACC
>CAJTLE010000017.1 GCA_910577085.1 uncultured Allobaculum sp.
CCTCAAAGCGGGGCTTAGATAAGGATCTTGTATCTTAACCCTTCTCCCGCCGGCTAATGCCGAACACTGTTCGCAGACAGGGATGTAACCGTTTTATCCTATCAGGGATAAAACAACCTCATTTAACAAAGGGATCCCAACAGCCTCCGTCCTGACAGACAGGTAACAGATAGAACGGATAAAGGAATCAAAACACAAAAAGCGGGCTCTCGCCGCAAAAACGAGAGCCCGCGATTTGTCGATGGATCAGGAAGAATCCAGAACAAAGCCAGAATCCAGCTAGAATTCAGTCAGGTAAAACTGGATAGATCTATGTCTACAGTCTGGATTTTAAAGACTGGAGCCGATCATTAAGAATCAGACGTTGCCCAGGACAACTTTTTTCAGATGCTTCTGAGCAATCTTCTGTAAGTTTTCCAGTGTTTCAATCGGGGTAGCCGGTGTGAATTCATGATAGCGCGGGAAATACCGGCTTAAATGCAGAACGATATCCGGGGAAACTGAAGCAAGCCACGAAGCCATAGCTTCCATTTCTTCTGGGGAGTCATTTTTGCCCGGAACAATCAGAGTGGTCACTTCGACATGAGCATCTTTTGCCGCTCTGGCAATGAAGGCTTTGGTGGTTTCCAGATCGCCGCCGACATACTTGTAGTATTCCGGGGTAAATCCTTTCAGATCTACGTTGAAGGCATCGATATACGGCAGAATTTCTTCAAGTGTTTTCACTGAGGCATTGCCGCTGGTGACTACAACATTTTTCAGTCCTTTTTCATGGACGAGTTTGGCAGTGTCGCGGATAAATTCATAGCCAACCATTGGCTCATTGTAGGTATAGGCAACCCCGATATTGCCATACGGAACGAGTTCCTCGGCCCGATCGGCTAACTGCTGGGGCGTAATGTCTTCACAGCGCGCATCGAGATCGACCTGTGAGATTTCATGGTTCTGACAGAACGGACAGCGAAGGGAGCAGCCATAACTGCCCACGGACAAAATCATGCTGCCCGGATAAAAGTCAATAAGCGGCTTCTTTTCAATCGGATCGAGAGCGGCGCTGCTGATTTTTCCATAGTTGCGGGCGACGATCTTACCGTCCTTATTGATCCGTCCTTTGCAGAAGCCAATCTGTCCTTCATTCAGATCGCACTGACGAAAGCAGACCTCACACTTCATGACGAATCACCTCAAAGCGCTCATAGCTGCAGCCTGGCTCATCTGCTTTCAGACCGGCTTTCTGCTTGGCAATCGAAACTTGTTGTTCAACGGTGTCAACGCCATCAAGATGTGGAAGCAGAAGGCCGCGTTTTCCATTTTTGGAAACAATGACGCCATAGCGCTGCGGATCGAGATCTTCAAGTGTGCATGGTTCTGGTTTTTTCAGGACATCCACACTGATTTCAAGCTTATCGAGCTCATCCGGGCGAACCGGATAGAAGCGTGGATCGCGTGAGCAGGCCGATACAGCATTCATCTGAATCTCACGGCCAAGATTTTTCTGGGTTGGTTCGGTTGTACCGATGCAGCCGCGCAACTGGCCATCTTCATGTAAGGAGACAAAGGCACCTGCGCGCGTTGAATACAGCTCTTCGGGAAGATGATCAGGGAGTGGAGGCATCATGCCCTCTTTGATATAGGCATTGATCGTGTCACGGGCCAGTTTGATATATGGATCTTCTTTGGCCAGTCTTTTTTGCCAGGCAGCTTTCTTATCGGCACTGGCTTTTTCATAGAAGTGACGGGAAGGATCTTCTTTTAAATCGGTATACGTAGCAATGCCATAACCAACACCAAATTCTGCACTGTGCGCCAGGGCTTTGGAGTCTGGTTTGAGTCCGTCAAAGCTTCCGGCCATAACACAGAATGGCTTGTGGCCGCACACCATTGCGTCTTCTGCTTCTTTTTCTGGCATTTCGACCAGTTTTAAGAAGTCACCGTTGCCCATGATTTCCATGATTTCTTTATCATAGGCTGGGCCGCATGGTTTATAGCCATAGCTGCTGTCCGCTTTCTGGCAATGGGAGAGGTCCCCAGAGGCAATGACAGCCACCTTACGGCCAAGTTTATCAGCTGCTTTGGCCAGAATTTCGCCGGCATGATAGTGATCGAGGTTGCTCAGACCGCCGATACCCATGCGGACAACTTTTTTATCCTTCAGCAAATCCTGAATAAAGTAGAGTGGGACCATCGTTCCATGATCAAGATCGCCATTCTGAACACCGAGGGTTCCCATTGGAAAGCCTTCAGCTTTGGCGAGTTTTTCCATTTCATCAACCAGTTCAAGGTCGTTATGAATTACGAACGAGTCCATCGGATCCCGAAACTGAGCCATGTTTCCTTTGGAAACCGCTGGTTTGGACAGCTGGATATAATCCATGTAGCTTGGAGCATGGGGAGAGACAATCACGATGGTATCTGGATCCATTTTCCGGATTTCATCTGCTGCCTGTTTGTAGGCAGCTGTGATTTCAGCGATTTTCTTCTCTTCGCCGCGGCCGATGTTTGGTAAGATCAGCGGCGGATGGCAGACCATGATTCCGCCTTGAATGTTATTCGTTTCTGACATACGTTCATCCTCTTTTCTACTCGAGTTTCTGAGCTGAGTCATACTATTCCCTATCATCATAAACGGATTTCTTCAGTGCGGTCATTGAGATGAAAAAACTTCTTTCGAGTGCTTTCCCCATTTTCATGAATCCGCAGGACCTTCAAACTGTTTAAGGCCTGCTTCATCAAATCTTGAGGAATCATTCCTGTTAGAATTGCAGCTCGCGCTTTACTTCGTCTCTGGAAAAAGATCTGCCGTTGGATTCCCTGATACTGTTTAAGGCATCCTGGTAATCCAGACAGTCTTCGAGTTTTTCAAGTACAGCAGTTTTCATGAATTCACTCACAGTCTGACCATTGCGGTCTGCTTCTTTGTGAATCATGCTGAGTACTTCTGAATCAAAATGGATTGTAATCGATCGGGTTGTGGAATCCATACGATATCCTCCTTCATTACCTGCAGAATATCACGGAAGAACGTCTCTGTGTTCGTACGGCAGAAGCATACAAAAAAATCCTGTACTCCTCAGAGTACAGGAAAATTGTTTTATCTCATCTTCTCCTTACCATTCGAAACTACAAATGGCATTGAGAAGTGGCACTAGTCATCAGCCTGCTCGTAGCGTTCGATAATTTTCTGAACCAGAGGATTTCGAACAACGTCGCTCTGATCGAGATGCTGAATGGCAATGCCATCAATACCCTGCAAAATGGAGCAGGCGTGAATCAGACCAGAATCCGCTTTGCGAATCAGGTCGATTTGGGAAATATCCCCATTGATAATCATGCGGCAGTTTCGGCCCATACGGGTCAGAAACATCTTCATCTGTGATTTGGTTGTATTCTGCGCTTCATCAAGAATGACTACGGCATCATTGAGCGTGCGGCCGCGCATAAAGGCGAGCGGTGCAATTTCAATGATTTCCTTTTCCTGATAGCGTTCCACGGTTTCCTGACCAAGCATCTCATTGAGTGCATCGTAGAGTGGTCTTAAATACGGATCGACCTTCTCTTTCATATCGCCAGGCAGAAACCCTAAAGACTCGCCGGCTTCAACGGCAGGTCTTGTCAGGATGATCTTGCTGATCTTCTCCTTTTTAAGCTGGTCTACCGCATAGGCGACCGCCAGATACGTTTTACCCGTTCCGGCTACACCAGAAGCAAACGTGATCTTCGAATTCCGGAAGGAATCGACCAGTCGTTTCTGGTTTTCAGTTTTTGGATAAATCATCTTGCCATTGCGGGTGCGGACAACCGGATCCTCACCGGTATAATCCGCTGCTGCATTCTGTCCTTTGGAAGCCACCAGACATAATCGTTCGACTTCGCTGTTTTCAATGCCTCCATTGGCGGCAATGGCCTGCACCATGCCGTCCAGAACATTTTCTACTTTATGAAAAACCGCTTCGCTGTCGCACACCAGGCGCAGATCCGAGGATCTTAAATACAGCTGGACGGGATAATTCTTTTCAATGACTTTAAAGTGCTCATCCTGAAAGCCAGGAAGAGCCGTCAGAACTTCGTATGGAAGTTCACTGCAATCCAGAAAAAATTCCACTCTTTCACACTCCTTTCGCCGTCTTCGTTATGAGTTCATCTTTGAAGATTGTTTATCAATTGATTGAAACTGTATCGAACAGAACCGGCCAGAATCCCTTTCTATCTTAGCCGCAATTTTGGCGGCTGAAGAATTTAAGCGTCTGGCCCTTCTGTTTGTTGATCAGGGTGATGAAGCCGAAAAACTCGCAAAAAAAAATCTGCGTTAAGCAGATTATTTGCCTCTTCTAGCTTTACGGGCAGCTTCAGATTTCAGTTTTTTCTTTACGCCCGGCTTTACATAGAATTCTCTTTTACGAGCCTCAGCAAGGGTACCGTTGCGTGAAACCTGACGTTTGAATCTGCGAAGTGCATCATCAAGCTGTTCATTTTCTTTCAAGACTACTTTTGGCATACTACAACCCCCCTTCCCGAATTAACAATACCTATTATATTGATCATGCTCAGGATTTCAACTCTCTATCCAAAAAAAAGTGATTTTCACAGGCCAAGCAGACACTTTTCACTCGATTCGGGTCCTGGACAGACATTTATAGTCATTTCCAGTCTGAATCTGGCAGGTTTTCTTCAAAATTCAGCGTTTCAAAAGCTCTTTTCGGCCAGTCAAAAATTCAAGGGTCAAATTTCTTTTCTGACCTGAACCTGCTTCCTGTCAGAAAATCCTAAAGCGACCGTTACTCATTTTAGACAATAATTTTTAAAAAATCCAGTCCTGTTTGATTGAACCAGATCAGGCTGGATCCGGTGTCTGCAAAATCTGCTCGACGATCTGGTTGACATCCATGGAAGCAACATCCAGGCTGATCACCTGCAGAATATCGGGATCAGAAAAGCCATTGAGCACAGAAGCAGACTGATTTTTACCATCAGCGGCTTCTGCTTTTGGCAAAGCCGCCGGATCTGCCTGGGTCGGCTGGTTTTCTTCTAGATGAATCAGCCGGATCGTACAGTCCTGCTTGTCAAGTGAACCGAGTATGCTTTCAATGGTATGCGTCTGGTCAAATACCCAGCCAAAGACAATATTGTCATAGACCGAGCAGACCAGAAACTGGTTGAGCAGAAAACAGATATTCTGCAAAACCATATACCGGGTTTCTACCGTATCCACCATGGGGTCCGCATTCCAGCACCACTTCCCGTTCAGATAGACCGAATTGGTCAGCGTCGTTTTCAGCTGTTCACAGACACTCTTTTTCTTGTCCGTTTCAGCTCCGCTGAGAATATAGAGCTTTTTGAGCGGCCGCTTGAGATTTGGTGTCTGGCCGGGATCCGGTTTGCGATCCATGAGTACCCCTCCTTGATGGATTCTTCTAGTCTTACAAAAACAAATTACCCAAAAACTGGAGTCATCCAAAGAAAATGCTCCAGAAATATTCTTAATCTACATAATCGTAGCTGCTGATCCTGAAATCAATGCTCAGACATTCTGATCCGTTCCATTTTTTTCAAAGAAAAAGCTGCCTGACTTCGTTTTTTCATCCGAAAAACCAAAGCGCAGGCAGCGTAATTTCAGTTCAGTTTCATGCATCGATATCCGACTCAAACAGCCTGACTCACAGAAGTGGTTCAGGAAGCAGAAGACATGTGGTGGTCTTCTGGTTTGAGAATGCGGTCGAGACATTCTCTGGCAGCGGTATTGTCGCCCATCCAGGGAACGCGGCCTTCTTCGTGATACATGAAGGTTTCATCGCCTTTTCCAAGTAACAGAACCGTATCGCCTTCGTTGGCGGATTCAATCGCCTGGCGAATGGCTTCATAGCGTTCTGGTACAAAAACCGAACGTACGGTACTCATGCCCGAACGGATCTCATGGGCAATGTCCTGCGGATTTTCATCACGTGGATCATCTTCAGTCAGATAGACCTGATCGCAATAGCGTTCAGCCAGTTCGCCAAAGACTTTCCGTTTTGGTTTATCGCGCTTGCCGGCGGACCCAAACACTGCGATCAGCTGACCGCCTGGTTTGGTAATCATACGGCCAAACTTAAACATCTTTTCCATGCCATCTGGTGTGTGAGCAAAGTCAACAATCACATTGAAGTTCTGGCCTTCATGAATCTGTTCCATACGGCCTGGAACCTGTGGAATCGCCTTGGCTTTGGCAATGATTTCTTCTAATGGCTGGGAGCTGGTTTCATGAACCGCCGCAATCGCTGCTAACAGGTTATATAAGTTGAATTCACCAACCAGATTGGAAACGACTGGATAGGTTTTGGTTCCATAAACCAGATCAAAGGAAATGGATCCCTGATCCATCTTGATATTGATCGCCCGGTAATCAGCCTCCTGTTTGGTGGAGTAGCTGACCGTGCGCGCCTGGGAGAGCGCCGCGAGTTCCTGATATTTTGGATCATCCGCATTCAGAACGGATACACCATCTGTTTTAACTCGGTTGGTGAACAGACGGGATTTGGCTTCAAAGTAGTTTTCCATGGTGCCATGGAAATCGAGGTGATCATAGGTAAAGTTGGTAAACACCGCGCAATCGAAATCAATCCCTTCGACACGCTTCTGTGCCAGACCATGGCTGGAAACTTCCATGGCGCAGGCTTTCATGCCGGCATCTACCATATTGCGCAGTGTCTTTTGTAAGAAAACAGTATCTGGTGTAGTCAGATCGGGAGCAAATGTGCAGTTTCCATAGGCAATCGCAATGGTGCCAATATAGCCGCAGGGTGTTTCGGGCTGTTCAAAGTGGCGGATGATGTTGGCAACTGTACTTTTCCCGTTAGTTCCGGTAATGCCATACATCAAAAGCTGGTCCGATGGCCGGTTATAGAAGATTCTGGCTGCCTGGTTAAGAGCATCGACTGTATCATCCACTTTGATATAAACCGCCCCGCCTCTTGGGTGTTCGACTGGTTTCGAGTGAACGATCGCAATCGCTCCTTTATCGATGGCCTGATCGATAAAATCATGCCCGTCAAAGGTAAGGCCGGGCATACAGAAATACATATCACCGGCTTTTACTTTCCGGGAATCAAAAGAAAGTCCCTGAATATTGGTTGTCGGAACATTCTTAAACATTTTTGATAATCTCATCTTGATCCTCTGCAACGACTGTATATCGTTCCTGTGCACTTTCCGTCATTCTAACATTGATTCGACCGCTAAGGGGAGTCGTGGAGTAAATCCGGGCTGGATGGTATTGGCTTGTGTAGCCAATGTACCAGTTTTCATGACCGGGTTCCTCGCGTTCAATTAACAGCTGGCTTCTCTCAAAACGGGCCATATCCTGATGACGCAGTTCTTTGGAAAGGGCCAATAAAGCATCCGTACGCTGTTTAGCAGTATTGCCATCGACAAAGCCGCTCATTTGATCCGCTGCAGTTCCCTTTCTTCTCGAATACGGGAAGACATGCAGAAAAGAAAACTTACAGTCGGATAACGTTTTTCTGGTCGTTTCAAATTCATCATCCGTTTCGCCGACAAAGCCGGTAATGACATCGGTCGAAATCGAGATGTCAGGAATGCGTTTTCGAATGTCTTCAAGCCGCTTTTCAAACTGAGCAACGGTATACGGACGTTTCATACGCGCTAAAGTTCTGTCATCGCCGGCCTGAATCGGGATATGAAGGTGCGGCAGGATCCGCGGATTTTTCTCCATCAGATCGAGCAGTTCATCACTGACTTCTGTAATCTCAATACTGGATAATCGATAGCAAACTTCTTCTGGTGTGTTTTCCAGAAGCATTTTCAACAGATCGGTCAGATTGGTCTCTCTGAAATGGTAGCGGCCGGTATGAATCCCGGTCAGGACAATTTCAAGATGACCGTTATCCGCTAACATCTGCGCGCTCTTGACAACTTCTGAAGGCAGCTGGCTTCTTTCCGGACCACGGGCCAGTGGAATCTGGCAATAGGCGCAATACTGGTTGCATCCATCCTGAATCTTTAAAAATGCCCGGTGCTGACCTTCAAAAAAGCCGATCGGCATCGACTCAAAACGGGTCAGATCACGGCTTTCTTCTACAAGGTCCTGAGGAGTATGCACATTCATGCCCTCGATAATTTTCGAAGCAAGCTCGTCTTTATGGGAAGCTCCAACAATCAGATCAACATTCAACGCTTCACGCTCTTTGGCATCGAGCATCTGCGTATAGCAGCCAACAGCAGCCACAAAGGCATTGGGGTTTTCCCGTTTCAGACGGTTGATCCGGCGCCGGGATTTAGCCGCGGCAGTATTGGTGACGGTGCAGGTATTGATAATGAGCACGTCAGCGGGCTCGCCTTTGGCTACACGTTCAAATCCGGCCTGTTCAAGCTGGGAAGCGTAGAAAGCCGATTCATATTCATTCACCTTGCAGCCAAGGGTTTCAATTTCAAATTTCTTCATTTTTCTCTCTCCTTCCCGGCCTGGTCTGGTCCTGGTCTGATCAACAGAAAAAATGGACAGACTGTTTTCGGTTCGTATTGAACGGCTCGAACAGCTGCGCATTCATTCCTGTTTCGAGGATGACAGTTCTGGCTCTTTGATGATTTTATCGAAAAAGAAGACAAGACAACAGATCTTAATTTTAAGCAGTGTCCTGAAAGTGATAACAATAGAGTATACAGGATTGTTTTATCACGCTCTGCCGCATTTTCACATGAGAAACAACGAAAAACCCCCACCACTGACCTAAAAAACGATCAGGATGGGGAAACAGATCGTATTCATATGTCTTTAATGCAAAGACGCAAGCGGATTCAAAAGAAAACAGAATCAAGGACGAACCCAATCAAAGAGAAGTCATTCAAGGAAAGATGCACTCAAAAGAAGAAGCTTTCCTCCCTCTATGATCCTTCCAGCAGATAGAACGAGATCTTAATCTGCGGATTCAGATTCAGTCTCTTTGATTTCACTGCCCTCAGGCTTTTGATCCGCCTGGCAGCTGCCGTGATTGGCATGCCAGGCATAATCCGCACAGGCCAGCATATAGCACGCGGCAGTTTCCGCTCTTAAAATCCGGTTTCCAAGCGAGCAGAGAATAAATCCTTCCTGTTCAAGAAAATCCGCTTCACCAGCCGTCAGGCCCCCTTCAGGACCAATGACAAAAGTGGCGGAATGATCGAGCTTGTCGAGGCTGCAGCAAAGATGCTGGCTGACATTTTCCTTTTCCCAGGCACAGAGATTGAGCTCGGATTTAAAATGGCCCAGATCCTGCAGCCGGACTGGCTTTTCAATGGTGACCAGATTGGTCCGGTTAGACTGTCGGCACGCCCCTTCAAGAATGCTGGCCCAGCGCGCCAGTTTCTTGTCAATTTTCTTGGGTTCAAGCGCAATGATCGTATTTGCGCTGGTAAAGGGTACAATGCGGGTAACGCCCAGTTCAGCGGCTTTCTGAAGCATCCATTCAAATTTATCCGCCTTGATCAGGGCTGCGCATAAAGTCAGTTCAGGCGGTGTGTCATTGGTCTGATCCGTTTCTTCACTGACATACACATACGGATGTTCCTGAACATGGCCATGATAGACGCGGCCGTTTCTGGAAATGATGCGGATGCGTTCTTTTGGAGTCGTACGAGTGACGTGGAACAGGTGATGAGCGGTCTTTTCATCAAGCGTCAGAATTTTTCCGACATGGAGTTCCTCATCGGTAAAAATCTGTTTCACTTGGATTCTTCCTGGGCCATGGCGACTAATTTACGGACATCGTAAGGTTTGAGTCGTCTTGCCTGACCGGGTTTCAGATCATCCACGGTTACAAATCCAAACCGGGAACGATTCAGCCGGCGTACTTCGTGACCTAATGCTTCCATCATCTTTTTGACCTGATGGTTGCGGCCTTCATAAATCGTCAGATCGAGC
Organism: uncultured Allobaculum sp.; assembly: GCA_910577085.1. Classification (GTDB taxonomy): domain Bacteria; phylum Bacillota_I; class Bacilli_A; order Erysipelotrichales; family Erysipelotrichaceae; genus Allobaculum. The sequence continues at coordinate 9,893 of CAJTLE010000017.1, forward strand.
AGCATGCGGTCTCTTGCATAGTCTTTGTTCTTGATGAACACTTTGGCCGGTGAATATTTTTCTCCCTGATACGTAAAGCCTTTACGCAGTTTTTTAACATCATCTTCCGTCAACATGCCCTGCAGGTTGATTTCATAGGTTTTTGGCAGGTGATAACGCGGGTGCATCATCTGATTGGCAAACTCGCCATCATTGGTCAAAAGCAGAACGCCGCTGGTATCGTAGTCCAGGCGTCCGACTGGGAAGACACGCGGATTTGCCGGTACATAATTCATGACGGTGTCGCGGTCTTTATCATCTTTAACGGTTGTGACACAGCCTTTTGGCTTATTGAGGACATAGTAGACTTTTTCTTCTTTGGCCAGCGTCTTGCCATTGACCGTGATCCGGTCGTGGCTGTCGACCTTGGTGCCTAAAGTCGTAATGGTTGTGCCATTGACTTTTACTTTTCCAGCCAGAATCAGCTCTTCCGCTTTACGGCGTGAGCAGATTCCAGATTGCGCGATGACTTTCTGTAAACGTTCTTCCATCATCATGCCTCTCTTTCCATTTTTAATTTGTCTGATTGTTTAGATTTTGTTTAAGGACTCGTTTTCCAGACTGAAAAACAAAGCCTGAAATCCAGAATAGGGGTGCCTGAAATCAGAGAGAAGAGATATGCATTAATACGACCTCTGACTATCTCTGCATGAATCTCTCTGCACTGCCCTTCCTGATCGTCCACAAAATGAACCGAAATCCCAGGATTTCGATCAGCGATCCGGAAACCAGAAACTTATCTGATTTCCCTGCGCTTCTATTATCCTTTATCCTGTGAAAATTGTGATCTGTCTAGACCAAAAGAGCAAAAAACAAATCCTGAAGAAATCTACACGAAACTCGCGTACAGGCAGCTTTTCTATGCCCAATGACCTCAGCCGGATGATTTCAGTTAAATGGTCTATGCCAAAGATCCATAGACCAGATATCCATATATAGGATTCGCAATACAGGATTCGCAGCCCCGCTGCATTGTTTATTCGTTATTCTCTGCCTGTTTCTTTTCTACAGAAGCAGAAGTGTCCGATGGCTGGGCGTCCTGCTCTGACTGGGTTTCCTTTTGAATTGTGTCCTTTGCCGATGCAGCAGATTCTTCCTGGCGTTCAAAAAGCGGGCTTGTTTTTGGATCGGTATCACATTCCGGAAGATCGGCCAGGCTTTCGAGTCCAAAGGCATCATAAAACGCGCTGGAAACCCGATATAAAAGCGGGCGGCCGATGGTATCTTTATTGCCGCATGTTTCAATCAGATCTCTGGCCTGCAGCTTTTTGAGCATCAGCTCACTCGATACGCCCCGGATTTCATCGATTTCGACACGGGTAATCGGCTGGCGATACGCAATCAGCGAAAGAACTTCCATCGCCGCATTGGATAAGGAACTGCTTTTGGCTTTGGAGTACAGGCGCGAAGCATAAGGATAGACCTTTTCTTTGGCGACAAATTTCCAGCGTCCGCCATATTTGACCAGTTCAATGCCCCGGGAGTCTGATACATAGTCTCTTCGAAGCAGTTCGAGAGCCTGCCCCAGTTCATCACGGGTACATTCTTCAAATGCGGACTGGATCTGTAAAAGGGAGAGTCCTTCTTCTCCGCTGGTGAAGATTAATCCTTCCAGGATGGGTCGGATTTTTTCAAAGAGACTTTCTGTATCCATATTTCCTCCTCTTCGTTACAATAGACAGCCGCCAGACCATCATGGACGAGTTCAAGTACCGCCAGAAAGGTCACAACGACTTCATGAAGGGTTTTCGTATCATCCAGCAGCCGTTCAAATGGAAACGGAGTGGTCGAAAAGACATCCATCTCCAGAATCTGTTCCATGCGCTCTTCCACGGACAGTTCCTTGACTTCAACCTGCGTTTCATACGGTTTTAAAATGGCATACCGCCGCATGAGACGCTCAAAAGCCTTCTGTAAATCTGCACTTTTTAAGTGCAGCTTCACACTGGGATCGGGATGGGCCGACCATTCATCAATCAGACTGGCCGGAGCTCGGTCAAACTGGGATTGTCGGATTTCATGCAGTCTGGCCAGCATCGCTGCTTCCTGTTTGCATTTTTCATATTCCTGCAGTCGCCTGGCCATTGCCTGGGCCGGATCTTCCTGATAGGAATCTTCCTCCATTTCAATTTCCTGCTTTTTAGGCAGCAATTTGCGGGACTTGTATTCCATCAGCGATGTAAACTCAACCAGATATTCACTGCTCACATCCAGACCTTTATCGAGCGCATGACGGATGTAGGCGATGTATTGCGTGGCAAGAACATCGAGCTTGAGTTCAAATAAATCCAGTTTATTGGTGTGGACCAGATGAAGCATCAGATCCAATGGTCCTTCAAACTGGTCCAGCGATACATTAAATTCCATGTTCCTGTCTCCTTTCGATTCAATCTCTGTCCAATCCATCAACTCATTTTCGTCTGTGCTTGATAGACAGATCTTCCAGACCTTCAGAGGTGTCTTTTTCTGTTGGGTCAGGCACCCATAATTTTCCGGCACTTTTTCTCCCTTCGCTTTTCTCGGTCAGGAAAACGCACCCATGAAAAATATCGGCCGGCTTTTAGCCAGGCACTTCTGGTCTGTGAATTATACAGGATGATTTTTCAATCCAAAAACCCTTCGTTTCGATCCGAATATTGTAAGCAGGATCTGAATCGAATTTCAAATGGTACAAAGAAGAGCACTCCGGTTTCCAATCTGTCTGCTTCTTTTGGGTATTTTGTAAAAGGATGATCCGGTCAAAAATCTGTTCAAAACTGATGAACAAATATCAGGGTCTGTCTGGCAGATTTCTCGATTTGTCGTACTGAATGCTTATGGCGGCTGGGCTGAATCTCTGACCTGGTTGAATTCTGGTTCGTAATTTCAGAGTACCATTTTCAGGCGATGATCGGGCGCAAATCAACAATTTGGATTTTCAATCATTTAATGCGCTTTCAGAATGGCTATATTTTTCGTTGAGTATAGATTTCCATGATTCTCCCAGAATTAGAGAGCTTTTTTTGCGCCTTGCATTTTGATTGTTTAAAATTCTAGGTGACCGGATTCTCAATCCGGCCTTTATCCATAGCAGGAGGAGACGCTATGAAACGTGCTGTTCTATTTTTACTGGCCGCTCTGTTCATCCTTCTGGTAATTGAACCCAATCTGGGCGGGCAGCCGATGGCCAAAGAAGATAAGGTTCCAGTCTACAATCCAGACGAACCGCTTCAGACCAACGACGATGTGGAAACGCCCCGCTCCAGATCCAAAGCGCTGATTTATATTGATCCGGCCCGCGGCGGCCAGGATGTCGGCTACAACACAGACAACCAGCAGCCTGAAAAAGATCTGCTGATGCAGCTGGCCGTCACCATTGGCAGTGCACTTGAAAAAGCCGGATACCGGGTGGAATACTCCCGCTGGTACGACGATGTTCCAGCCTGTTCAAATGAAGACGATTGCGAAACCGTACGTCTTGAACAGGCAAAAGCCGACCAGGCAGACTACGTTCTGTCCCTGGCGATGAATCAGGACTCGTCTTTGCATCGCGGCTTTTCCATCTTTACCCAGCCGAATAATCCGCAGCTCGATGATCTGACGCAGGAGCTTGCAGACCAGATTCAGGCGACCAGCTATTCACGCTTTGAAGGAATTGATACGGATCACTACGATTCCTTTGCCATCCTGAAAGATACTTCGATCCCTTCGATTCTGCTTCAGGTTGGCTATATCACAAATCCGACCGACTATTCCAAGCTGTCGGATACCAAGTTCCAGACCCGGATTGCCAATGCTATTACCCAGGCATTTCTCAATTCGGTTGACTGACCAGGATCCAGACAGGTTTTAAACCGTTCTGGCTGGTTTTTATGGACTGTCTTTTCTCATTTTTGCTTCTGATTTGTTCGCAAATCGAGTTTTTTCTTTTTTCTGACTGATATTTTTGTATTCTTGAAATATACTTTTCAGGCAATTTTGCGGGAATGTATGGTTTTAAGGCATTGGTGTGGCGCATCAATGGGACAGATTTTCCCTGGCGGGGGATTCAGTCAGTCAACTGCTGCACGAAAAACAGGAAGCTCATACGGTCGGTGTTGACTGCCTGTATGGACGATCACAGAAAAGGCAGATCTCTTTTGTTTGATACGGAGGATGGATATGAGTACCAAAGAAATTTTTGATGGCAAGATTTTTTCCGTTGTCCAGAAAGAAATGGAGGTCAACGGGCGTCTGATGTGGCGTGACCTGGTCATTCATCCCGGCGGCGCTGCCATCAGTGTCATTGTGGATCACAAGATTTTGCTTGTCAGACAGACCCGGGCTGGCATTGGCAATGTACAGACTCTGGAAATTCCAGCGGGCACAATTGATGCCGGCGAAGATCCGATGGTCACAGCCAATCGCGAGCTGAATGAAGAAACAGGCTGCACGGCCGAGTCTTTATCGCTGATCACTGCCTTCTGGCCAACACCAGGCTACGATTCGGAAGTTATTTATGTCTATCAGGCCCACGGGGTTTCCAAAGCAGAACACCGTCTGGCGATGGATGATACCGAAGATATCACCCTGGTCTGGATGGATGTTGAAGAAGCCTATCAGAAAATTGCCATGGGTGAGATCCGGGATGGCAAAACCATTCTGGCCATTTATCACGCAAAGCTGCAGGAACTTGAAGCAACAAGTGAAAAGTAAAGTCTTCCTGTTTTCGGCCAGAAACTGGAAGCATTCAATTTTGGAATCAATCTTGATTGATTTGATAAGAAGAAAGATAAGAATACAAAGAAAGGTGTACTGAATGGAGAATTTTGTTTTCATCTCCCCGAACTATCCAGAAAGCTACTGGATGTTCTGCCGGGGATTGAAGAAAATGGGTGCCAGAGTCCTTGCGGTCATTGATACCGATTACGACAATCTTCATCCGGAACTGAAACGAAACATCGACGAATGTTATAAAGTTTCTTCGTTCCACAACTACGATGAAGTGTACAGAGCTGTCGCCTATTTCGCCTTCAAATACGGCAAACCAGACTGGATCGAATCCAACAACGAAGCCTGGCTCGACCTGGATGCAAGACTTCGTGATGATTTCCATCTGACCAGCGGCTACTCACTGGCACAGATTCAGGAATTCCAGTCCAAATCCGCCATGAAGTCCTACTATGAAAAAGCCGGACTGAAGGTGGCTCCGTATTGCCTGCCGCATTCTCTTGAAGACGCAAAAGCGTTTGCGAATGAACACGGCTGGAACCTTGTTTTAAAACCAGATGTAGGTGTAGGTGCAAGCTTTACCTGGCACATCCACGATGAGCAGGAAATGGATCGCTACTGGCATGAAGCCGAACAGATCGGCCTGCAGATGATTCTGGAAAAATTCATCAAAGGAAATGTTACAACGCTTGATGGTCTTGCCGATGGCGAGGGCAAGATCCGTTTCTTAAGCGGAATGAACTATGTTTCCAACTGCATGGATTCCGTACAGAATCACGATTCCATTGGAACCTACTACAACTTTGAAATTTCCCCTGAACGTCAGCAGATTGCCAACCAGGTCATCCAGGCCTTTGGCATCCGCAACCGTTTCTTCCATGGAGAATATTTTGAACTGACCGAAGACCAGCCAGGTCTTGGTCATAAAGGAGATCTGGTCGCTCTGGAAATGAACTTCAGACCACCTGGAGGATTCTGTCCAGATCTGATCAACTACTCCTTTGATGAAGATATTTACAGTTTATGGGCACAGGTACTGCTGGAACAGAAATGTCCAGTTCATGAAAAGGCAAAATACTCGGCCGGATTTGTCGGCCGCCGGACAGGTGTGAATTATCGCAACTCGGTTGAGTTCTTAATGGAAAAATATTCCGGTGAACTGCTTGGAGTTGAAGTTCTGCCACCCGCTTTTGCGAGTGCAATGGGTGATGTTACCATCAAAGCCCGCTTCACCTCCCCGGAACGACGCGATGAATTCTATCGGGATTCTTTTGCGAAATATTAATCCAACAGATTTGTCGAATAAACAGACCCTGAGGATTCCGTTTTGATCACCAAGTTTGATCTGTATTCCGATCAGCTTCATCGCAGCGTGATGATTCACATGTATTTGCCCGATGACTACATTTCCAGTCAGAACCGATATCCTGTGCTCTATATGTTTGATGGCCATAACCTCTTCTTTGATGAAGATGCAACCTATGGCCGCAGCTGGCGGCTGCTCAATCACTTATACCAACTGCCCCAGGAGATCATGGTTGTCGGTCTGGAATGCACCCATGAGGGCAATGAACGGTTAAGTGAATACGCTCCGTACCCTTTTTACGATCCGGAATATGATGGGGCTTTCCCGGGTAAAGGCAGACAGACCATGGACTTTATCGTCCAGACGCTCAAGCCTTACATCGATACCCATTTTCCAACGCGTCCGGAGCGAAGCAAAACCTGGATTGGCGGCTCAAGCTGCGGCGGCCTGATGGCCATCTATGCTTTATATGCCTACAGCCATGTCTTTTCGAAGGCAGCTGCCCTTTCCCCTTATGTTCTTCCCAGTCAGTCTTCTCTGTTGTATCATTCAGCAAGAGCCCGTGTGAAACTGCCGGGCAGCCTCTATCTTTCCTGGGGTGCAAGAGAAGGCAATACGGGTCATGAATTCATTCAGGAAACCCGTGTACTGACCACGCTTGCCAATATTCTTCTGAAAAAAGGAATCAAGCTCCAGTTTGATGTCCAGCGGGAAGGAGAACACTGCGAAGCCCAATGGGAAGCTCTGGCGGATACCTTTCTGAGGTTTCTTATAAAATGAACCGTAAACCTGTGATTCAAAAACTCGGCCGTTTTCAGGGCCGTACGATTGTTATTTCCGATATTCATGGAGCATTGAGAACCTATCAGAAGCTCCTGAAAAAAATTGACTATAAGCCAGGCAAGGATCGCCTGATTCTGCTGGGCGATTTAGTTGAAAAAGGCGACCAGTCGCTGCCTACCCTGCGCTTTATCATGAAGCAGATGGAAGCCGGTTCAGTTTACCCGATGATGGGCAACTGCGATTTTGTTGCCAAAAACGTTCTGTTTTCTTATCGGCTCGACTTTCTCAAACAAGTCCTGCTCAACAGAAAGAACTCTCTGATTCATGAAATGATTGCGGAAGCCGGTCTTCCTGCCTTAACGGAAGAAACCGACATGGATGAGCTCTGTTATGAGCTGCGCAAACGCTATCTCAAAGAGTTGTCCTTTCTCAATGACCTTCCTCATGTGATTGATACGCCAGACTACATTCTGGCCCACTCAGGCATTGCCAACGAGAAGACCTATGCGGATGACTTTCGGGATATTATGACCCGCTTTCAGTTCGATCAGGAAGATGTTTACTTTTCCAGACCGGTCATTGTCGGCCATATGCCTGTCAGTGAATACTGCGTTCTCTATCCAAGCTTCAACCCGAAGCTGAACAAAGAAAAAAATATTATTTCCATTGACGGGGGCAATGTGGTCAAAAAAGCCGGCCAGCTCAATGCGCTGATTCTGTCGCACAATACCCTTCGGTTTGTAAACACCGATCTGCTGCCAAAAGTCAGAGCGCTCCATACCACCAGACCGGAAAACCATTATCCGTTTTATATCAACTTCTCCCAGGGAGATGTTGAACTTCTTGAAGAAGGAAAAGATCAGTCACTGGTCTATTCCCCTCACCTGCACCGCCGCGTCTGGGTCGATAATGAGTTTCTGATTGATGGCAAAGCCTCGAACTTTACCAACTATGAACTGCCGCTGATCGCCGGACAGACCGTCCATCTGGTCAATATCTGGGGAGACAAAGCGCAGGTCAAACACCATGGTGTCATGGGCTGGACGGATCTGACCAATCTGTCTTATGATCCGGTTCTGGAACATGAAGACACCGATCTCAACTGGTAGAATGACCGACTGGTGCTTACTTGCCTGACTCGCTTTGTGACTTATCAGTCAAGAGCAGCGTTTCAGCAACACGACAAAAAACAAAACATCAAGGGCAGTCTGACGAACCATTTCGATCAGGCTGCCTTTTTTGTTGACCAGGCAGCATTTTCAATCAGCCAGCACGCAAAAAGCCAGCACGCAAAAAGCCAGATCCCAAATCAGTTTTCTGATCAGGGATCTGGCCTTTCTTGTGTTTTCAATTTCCAGGTGAACAGAAAGAAAATCCAGGAAATTCCTTACTGTTCTTTACTGCTGCTTACTTCGTTTGCGGTTTGAATACGCTCAGAAGCTATTGAGCAGGCTGAGCTGGAGTATTCTCGACTTCTTCAGCTTCATCCTCTACTTTTTCTGCCTGTGCTTCAGCAGCTTTGGAAGCGTCCATTGCCAGCTGCAGATACTGGCAAAGCGTCGAAACAGCTGTTTTGGATGTATGCCAGCTGGTGACAAGGCGGATGATGATATTCTCATCCCAATACGTCCAGATTTCAAAATCGACTTTGTCTTTGAGATATTCAAACTGAACCTGATTCAGAACGAGGAAAATCTGGTTGGTCGTCGATTTCATGAACAGTGGATATCCAAGACGGATAATCTCATTTTGAATTATGGAAGCCAGTTCATTGGAATATTTGGCACACCGATAGAAGTCATCATTTTCAAACAGACCGATAAACTGCAGAGCGATCAGCCAGCCTTTGGCCAGAATGGCACCGCTCTGTTTCTGGACATGACGGAAATATGGTTTCAGCTCGTTGTTGGTGATCACAACTGCTTCCCCAAAGAGCGCGCCGTTTTTAGTGCCGCCAATCCAGAATAAATCGGCCCACTTGGCAATGTCATTAAGTGTATAATCAATGCCGCTCATCAGCGCCTGGCCCATTCTTGCCCCATCGATCATGAGGTACATATTGTTTTCTTTACAGATTCTGGAAATCTCTTCGAGTTCCTCACGGGTATAAACCGTTCCAAATTCAGTGGCATTGGACAGATAAACCAGTTTTGGTTCCATCAGAAAATGTTCATCGGAGTTCAGCTTGTTGATTGTTTTGGACAAAGATACAGCCGAAAGTTTACCGCTGCTGTTTGGAATCTGAATGATCTTATGTCCTGTCTGCTCAATCGCGCCCGCTTCATGCTGGACGATATGAGAAGAATCCGTGCACAGAACACACTGGTACGGACGCAGGACATGGCGCGTCATCACGACGTTGGTCAGTGTTCCGGAGACAATAAAATGAATGTCAGATGGAACATCTGGAAGTTTGGACTGGATCAGCTCCTTGGCCCGCTGGGAGTATTTGTCTTCTCCATAGCCAGGATTGGATTCATCATTGGCCTGCTGGAGAAGCTTCATGATGGGTTCAATACAGCCTTCTCCATAATCGTTGCGAAAAAAAATCATTGTTTCCCCTCTCTGAAAACCGTCTGACCACCCCTGATCCCGGTTTTCTGTTTGTCATTATTACTTATGATGGGCGATCAAAAGTCGCCATACAATAAGCCCACTAACCCCTGTCAGTTTGCAGGCTTATAAATGATCGATATTATTTTACTTCTTAGGCGCATCGAAACTGACAGAAATCTCAATCTGTCAGTTTCTGAAGGATTTTTTGGAATTTTTGAAGAAAGCGCGCCTCTTTTTCTTCATTTTACTTCAGTAAAGCCATTGAATAGGCCGGCAGAGTCAGAGTCTGTCCTTCAACGACGACATCCTGCGTACCGGTTAAAAGCTCCCCGCCCAGTTCAGCCGGCAGGCCGGAAATCTGCATGGCAGACAGGTCTACACTCTGTGAGCTGTCGGATAAGTTGAAAACCAGAACGGTTTCCGAAGTTTCAGACTTGCGGTCAATAACCAGAACTGTATCGGTCGAAAGCTCCTGGGAAACGGTAGTCGGAGCTTCGGTAATGGAACGATAAGAATCGCGCAGCGCAATGGCCTGCACAACAAAGTTGAGAATGGAACTGCCATCTTCTTTCTGCTGGGCAAGGTTTCCAAATTCAAGGTTCACTTCAGTCGCAGGGACTGCGTCCTGACCGGTCATTTCAGCTCCCGTCAGATCCCCGCTTGCCGAGTAGTCTTCCGCAGCGGCTGGTGCGGAGGCAATCGCATCCACAATCAGATCAGCCTGATCGGATGTCAGACCCAGTTCATCTCCGGCGGTCACGAAAACCTGACCATTGAGCATCAGTTCAAGTGCCATGGCCATCTTATACTGGGCAATGCGGTTGTCAGATTTAAGCAGATCGAGAGAACCGTCATCATTATTCAGGAAATAAGCCGTCATATTCTGCGTCTTATTCGTATTGGATTCAAAATAGTTGCCCAGATCTTTTGCGGTGATTGCACCGGTTACGGCTTTGGCGATCATGCCTTCCGCGCCGGCAGAAGCCGTATCGGCTGCATAGGCCGGAATTTCACCCATTGGATCATTCCAGCTTGAATACTGGAAGACATTGATGCAGTCCGGTTTGCGTTCTTTACAGATGGTGTCAAACCACTTCATAAAGTCGGCATCTTTCTGGTCATCGTTTACATAGAGGTTGTTATAGTCCGTCACGCAGAAGCCGCTCACACCAAGGGAGAAATAGTGTTCAATCGCAGTGATTAAGAACTGCTTCCATACATGGCTGTCCAGGTTGATTCGTGGAATGTTGCTTTGCGGCAGAGCCAGGTAGTAGTAAGGAGAAGAACCGATCTGAATCCAGTTTTCTTCATTCTTATCTTTTTCAACATAGAATTCGCCCATCAGAATTGGATCTTTTTCTAATGGATCTTCGCCTTCCTGCAGGTTATTGATCAGATCCTGCAGGGCAAGAAACTGGCTGTTTTCCGTAGAGATGCTCGAAACATCAATCGATAGCATCACCGGCATACCAAGGCTGTTGGATTTTTCGCAGAATGCAGCCAGATCCTCATCACTTCCAAGGGTTGGATTGATCTGGTTGAATTCTTTGGTTGTATAAGAATCATCGGTATAAATCAGATTGGTCAATAAAACACCTGAAAGATTCAGGTCGTCTTCGATCGTTTTATTATTGCCATCGGACAGGTATTCAAGATAGTCACTGACGATATTGAGTGTTCCCGGTTCATCCGCACTGCGGGTAAACAGACTTGGATTGATCTGGTACCAGACACGCATATCGCCACTGCCATCAATGACATTTTTCGTATTGACCTCTTCCATCAGACTTAAAGGAGTGACAGAAGGTTCGGTATTATTGGACTGCTGCTGGCATCCGGCCAGGGTGCAAAGCATCGCGGCGGATAAAGCAATAGACAGGAAATGTTTAAATTTCATTATATTTGCGCAAGGAATGCCCCCGAAAGAACGAGATTGGGGAAGGAATTGCGCTTGCCTCCTTTCCGTTGGGCATGAAATCCAGGTGCTGCACAGACTGCAAAACCTTTCCTTAAGATTGAGTTTGTTTAAAGATCCGGCTTCTTATCTCGTAAAGAAAAGACTGATGGTCCAAACCAGATCTGTATTTTCTTAATTGATTGGGTAAATCTCGGCAGATATCCTGCTTTCCTTCTTTCTTTTACAGACTGGCTTTTCGTACAAACAGATTGGGAGCTGAAAAGACAGGCATACTGCCTCTTAATCGATAGGGGCGCAGTTAAAACAAGTGGATCTTGCCAGGCCTTGGCAAGAAGATCTGCACAAAGAAATTCACAAAGCGAGAGATCAGGATTGGACTGATCATCATTCTGTCATTGAAAAATCAAAGCAGGATGAAAAGCTGAAATTTATTTTCTGCTTCCTTTACAAGTTTAGCAGGCTCTAACTTCAGGCGTGAATCCTGAACCTGCTTAAACAGTAAGAATGAATGTATTTTCTCTCTATACTTTCTGATTTGAAAGATAAGAGCTTCAAGTCATTTTTATAGTTCAGTGGGCTGCCTGCAGAAAATCTGTAACGATTCTCTTACCGGAAATCCAGGCAGAAAGGGTTGATTTAAGATGGAGTCCTCTCGGTCAGTCGTCATGTAAGGCAAGTCCATCCGATCAGAGAAAGTCTCTGATTCAAACCACCAAAAAAGGATTTCTCTGGGCATTGATCATGGTCATGCAGCCAGAAGAATCACTTTAAAAGGATCTGGTGATCCGATCTCATCACCGAAAAAAGGTCCCGCTATTCCACAAGTGGGATCTCAATCAGTATAGGAAATCCATGAAAGCTGGCAAGATATCCGCCTAAAAAGGCTTTCATCTCTCCCATTTTACTCTGATTTCACACAATCAGACCAGAACAGGAACAAGAAGTCAGCCCAGTTTCGGACCGGAAATCCGGTCATTTGCGCAGGATAGAAACTTGCTTCCCTCTTCCTTAAAAGAAAGAGAAGTCTCTCATTTTCTACCTGGCCCTCAGAACTGTCGATTTGATTCTGGTCCAACAAAAACAGGTGTCTGGTCAACACCAGACACCTGTACATTACGATTCGTATTTCGTTTCAATTGGAAAGAACAGAAGCAGTTAAGCTGCCTTGTTCATGTCGTCTAAAAGACCCATTGGTTCGTCTTTGAAGATTCTTTCATCCATTAACTTCAGATCTTCAGCGATAGCTGGAACAAAGTCCATCTGATCGAGAACATCTTTCTGTAAATCGACACCAGGAGCGATCTCTGTCAATGTGAAGACACCGTCGCGTAATTCAAAAACGGCACGTTCAGTAACGTACAGAACTTTCTGGCCGGCGTTCTTAGCGAATTCAGCGGAAAAAGTAATCTGTTCAACGTCGTTCATGAATTTCTTCACTTCACCTTCGTTGACGATTTCAAGTTTGCCATCCCCAATTTTTTCTTTTAAGCCTTTTGCGGTGAATGTTCCACAGAAGACAACAACTGGTGTGGACTGGGTGATGTTAATGAAACCACCGCAGCCGGCAATTTTTGGTCCGAAACGGGAAACGTTGATGTTACCGTTGCGGTCGCATTCAGCCAGACCCAGGAAAGCCTGGTCCAGGCCGCCGCCATCATAGAAGTCAAACATGGCTGGAGAATCAATTGTACATTCAGGGTTAGTTGCTGAACCAAAGCCAACGCCCGAAGATGGAACACCACCGATATTTCCGGCTTCGACAGTCATTTTCATGCCTGGCAGTTTTTCTTCGTTGGCAACTTTGGCAATTCCTTCTGGAATACCGATTCCAAGGTTAACGATCGCATTTTTGGAAAGTTCCATCGCAGCACGACGGCTGATGACCTTACGGGCATTCAGCGGCATTTTTTCCATTGCCCCAAGCGGCTTTTTGATCTGGCCGGACAGTTCAGGCAGATATGGATTCATGTAAGTCTGCCAGGAGTTGTCTGGAGTTCCCTGAACGATGTAGTCAACCATGATTCCTGGAACTTTAACGTCTTTTGGATTGAGCGATCCAGTCTGGACGATATTTTCGACCTGAGCAATAACGATGCCACCAGTGTTATGAGCAGCTTCCGCCATAGCCAGAGCTTCCAGGAAGGCAGCTTCCTTATCCATTGTTACGTTGCCGCTTTCGTCAGCTAAAGTACCACGGATAACCGCAACATCAATTTTCTTTGGTGATTTGTAGCGCAGATACTCTTCCCCATCGATGACCATGAGTTCTACCAGGTCATCTTTGGTGATGTCGTTCATTTTGCCGCCTTCTACACGAGGGTCAACAAAGGTATTCAGACCAATCTTTGTGATGACACCTGGACGGTTACCGGCAACTTCACGAAGCAGCTGAGCAAGTGTTCCGATTGGAAGGTTCCAGGCCTGAACTTTATTTTCAGTAACGAGTTTCTGTAAAGCAGGAACAAGGTTCCAGTGACCACCGACGATTGAACGCAGCAGACCTTCATGAGCCAGATGGTTCATGCCCAGTCTGTCAGTTCCATCACCAACGTTTGTTGGGAAAAACAGATCGACATCGCGTGGATGTCCAGTTTTGAGGAAACGGTCTTCAATGGCATAGGTCACTTCCTGAGGATGACCCATTCCGATAAATCCAAGCATAGTCAGCCGGTCGCCGTCTTTTACAAGTTCAGCAGCCTGAGCTGGAGTAATGACTTTTGACACAATGATTCTCCTTCTATTCTTCTTATTTCTTTTGATCGAAAATGTTTGACTTTAAAACGATCTGCGCCCTGAACAGTGCAGCAGATCCAAAATAAAAAATGAAAGACCAGCAGCTCTTCGCTACAGAGAACGATCGAAACCGCTGGTCTGATTGACGGGCCAGACACAACGATAAACGTCAGTACCGACTGTTGACAGATCCAGAAAAGGCCTCAAAGACCTGATCCAGATCCATGGTATTGGTCAAAATCTCTTTCCTTATATTTATAGATATCATCTTATTAAGGCTATATCTGCACAGATTGAGATTTCATATGCAAAGGTTGTCCTTCAGTGCTCAAACGGTGGACATGTACCGTGAAAACCGGTAGAATCCATCATCGAAAACACGATAAGTCAGCTTATTTTGCTTATTTGTTTTTGAACTGTTTTTCTTTCACTTTGTTCAGGAAGCAGTCCATACCGTATTTCTGGTCTTCAGTAGCGAAGCAGCCGGAGAACTGTTCAACTTCAGTCTTAATGCCATCATCGATGGTTTCGTTCAGACCGTCGTTGATGGCTTTCTTGGAAGCAGCAACCGCTTTTGGAGCGTTTTTCGCAATGCCTTTAGCCATTTTTAAAGCAGCTGGCATGAGTTCTTCATGTGGATAAACAGCGTTAACCAGACCGATTTCAAGAGCTTTTGGAGCTTTGATGTTGCGGGCTGTGTAGATGATTTCTTTAGCCAGACCAACTGGGATCAGACGGGCAAGACGCTGAGTACCGCCAAATCCTGGAGTGATGCCCAGACCAACTTCAGGCTGTCCAAATACTGCATTGTCAGCAGCAAGACGGATGTCGCAGGACATTGCCAGTTCGTTTCCGCCGCCAAGAGCAAAGCCGTTTACGGCGGCGATGACTGGTTTGTTCATGGTTTCGATTTCACGGAAGACTTTGTTTCCAAATGCGCCATATTCTGCAGCTTCTTCAACGGTCTTGTCTTTCATTTCGGCAATGTCAGCACCAGCAACGAAGGATTTATCGCCTGCACCTGTTACGACTACTGCATAGATGTCATCATCATTTTTTACGTCGTTAACAGCAGCTTCGAGGTCTTCTAACACTTCAGTCGACAGAGCGTTGAGGGCTTTTGGGTTGTTGATGGTAATGATGGCCACGTTGCCATCTTTTTCAAGAAGTACTTTATTCATGGTATATCCTTTCTCTCTATTTTCAGTTTGCCCAGAGATGATTGTTAAAAAATGGGCTGATCAAATCTGAAAAAAAGGGGAAACTGCAAGTTCCCCCTTAATTTGTCGGTTCTTATTTCTTGTAGCTGTAGAAGCCTTCGCCAGTTTTGCGGCCAAGTTTTCCAGCGCGAACCATTTTCTTGAGCAGAGTTGTAGGACGATATTTTGGATCACCAGTTTCGTCATACAGAACGTTCATGATTGCGAGGCATACATCAAGACCGATTAAGTCACCAAGAGCGAGAGGTCCCATGGGGTGGTTGGCACCAAGCTGCATAGCTGTATCGATATCGGAAGCAGAAGCAAGTCCTTCCTGCAGAATGCCAGTTGCTTCATTGATCATTGGGATCAGGATGCGGTTAACAACAAAGCCAGGTCCTTCTTTAACTTCTACTGGAGTTTTACCAATAGCTTTAGAAGTTTCGATGATGGTTTCTTTTACTTCGTCAGGAGTATTTGCACCGGAGATAACTTCTACCAGTTTCATACGATCTGCTGGGTTGAAGAAGTGCATGCCGATTACTGGGTGTTTAACGCCGTTGGCGATTTCAGTAATGGACAGAGAAGAAGTATTGGTAGCGAAGATAGCGTCTTCTTTAACGATGTCGTCGAGTTTGTGGAATACTTCTTTTTTCAGAGGCATCTGTTCGAGAGCAGCTTCAACGATTAAATCGCAGTCTGCGAGATCTTCGTATTCGCCAGCTTTGAGGTTGGATTTAGCAGTTTCAGCAGCTTCAGGAGTGATTTTTCCTTTCGCAACGAGTTTGTCTTTGGATGCGCAGATTTTGTTTACACCGTTTTCTGCCCATTCTTTTTTAACATCAACAACGGTTACAGGGTTTCCAGCGGAAGCAAATGCGTTCGCAATGCCCTGACCCATAGTACCAGCGCCGACTACGCCTACTTTTGTCATGATATTTTCTCCTTTTATCTTTTAGATGATGCTGTTGCAGTCAGAAAATTTGAGCGGCTGACTGATCAACAGAAACAGAATAAGGAACAGGTCATGACAAAAAGTCCAAAGACTTTCCATCATGTACCTGTAGTATGCAAATCTGAGTTTAAATGCTGATGAATTCAATCCTGTTAAGGGATTTGATTAAGCAGCTTTGATTTTTTTGATTTCTTCAATCAGGACTGGCAAAACCTGTTCAACAGTTCCTACATAACCCTGGTTGGCAATCTTGAAGATTTCAGCTTCTGGGTCACGGTTGATCGCGATGATGTAATCGGATTTTTCCATACCAGCGACATGCTGAACGGCACCAGAGATACCGCAGGCAATGTACAGATTTGGACGAACTGTTTTACCAGTCTGACCAACCTGTCTTTCTTTTGGTAAGAAGCCATCTTCAACAGCAGCACGAGTTGCAGCAACTTCACCACCAAGCAGGCTTGCGAGTTCTTCGACCAGGTCAAGAGCGCCTTCAGCACCACGGCCAGCACCAACGAGAACGTCACATTTTGTGATGTCTACGCCAGCAACTTCTTTTGGTTCAACGCCTTCAATAACAACTTCTGGAGCTTTGTCATCCCATACTGGAGCGAATTCGGTCACTTCACCAGTTCGGGAAGCATCTGGTTTAGCCATGTCAAATACTTTCGGACGGATGGTAGCCATCTGTGGACGAGTATTTGGGCAGACGATTGTACCGAACAGGTTACCACCGAAAGTAGGACGGGTAACGAGCAGCAGTGCATCATCATTAGGAATTTCACGAACGCCTTCACGGGAGTTCAGTTTTACATCTTTACCAATTTCAATACCAGTCGCATCAGCAGTCAGACCTGCATTGATGCGGGCAGCAACACGTGGAGCAAGGTCGCGTCCAAGAACAGTTGCACCTGTTAACAGAGAAGATGGTTTGAATTTTTCGATCATCTGAGTCAGTGCATCTGTGTAGTACTGAGTGGAGTAGTCTTTCAGTTTTGGATCATCAATGACGATCACTTCGTCAGCGCCATGAGCGATGACGTCCTGTGCTTTATCCTTAACATTTTCGCCAAGGAGTACACCAACGACTTTGTAGCCGAGTTCCGGAGCAGCATCAACCAGCTCTCTGGCTTTGTTGATGAGCTCGTAACCAACTTCAGCTGGTTCGGAGTTTTTCTGTTCTACAAATACGTAAATATCTTTGTAATCTGGAAATGTAGCCATGACGTTCCTTTCTACTTCTTAATCAGCTGTTTCTCTTTCAGAGTTTCAGCAATCTGTTTTCCGGTTTCTTCTGCAGGCAGGTTAAAGGTTTCTGTAGCAGCCGTTACATCTTTTGTGAAGGTTCTGAATACCTGAGTTGGAGATCCGGCAAGACCGATCTGTTCCATTGGCAGGTTTTCAGCAAGATCATCGTAAGTCATGATGACAACTGGATTGTTGAAGGAATCAACGATATCCACGCAGTTCATGTAACGTGGTTTATTCATACCGGACAGGGTTGTGATAACAGCCGGGAGTTTAACAGAAACAATCTGGTCTTCTTCTTCGAGAGATTTTTTAACTTTGATGTGGTCTGGAGCAACTTCCAGAACTTCATCAACGTAAGTTACCTGAGGAATGCCAAGACGTTCAGCAGTCTGAGGACCAACCTGAGCAGTATCACCATCAATAGCCTGACGGCCGGCGATGATCAGGTCGTAACCAATTTTATCCAGAGCCGCAGCCAGGGTTCTGGAAGTAGCGCATGTGTCTGCACCACCAAGTCTTCTGTCAGTCAGCAGGTAAGCTTTGTCCGCACCACGTGCGATTGCTTCCTGAAGCATGCCAGCAGCCTGAGGTGGACCCATGGAGAGAACTTCAACGACAACGTCGTCGGATTTATCTTTTAATTCAAGAGCCGCTTCGAGACCAGCTAAATCATCTGGGTTGATGATGGAAGGAACGCCATCACGAACCAGAGTACCGGTTTTCTTGTCGACTGTAATTTCAGTTGAGTCAGGGACCTGTTTAGCTAAAACAACAATTTTCATATCGTTCCGTTTTCCTTTCCACTACCGAAGCACTGCGCCGGAGATGACCATGCGCTGAACTTCTGATGTTCCTTCGTAGATCTCAGTGATCTTGGCATCACGGAACATTCTTTCAACTGGCAGGTCGCGGGTATAACCATAACCACCCATCAGCTGGATGCACTTGGTTGTAACTTCCATAGCAACTTCAGCTGCGAACAGTTTTGCTTCAGCTGCCAGTACTGTATAAGGCTTGCCTTCTTCTTTTGCCATAGCAGCACGGTAAACGAGCATCTTCGCTGCATCGATCTTTGTCTGCAGGTTGGCAATTACAAACTGTGTATTCTGGAATTTAGCAATTGGACGTCCGAACTGCTTTCTTTCCTTAACGTATTTAACGGTTTCTTCTAATGCGCCTTCGGCGATACCAAGAGCCTGAGCTGCGATACCGATACGGCCGCCGTCAAGAGTAGACATGGCTACTTTGAAGCCTTTTCCTTCGCCGCCTAACAGGTTTTCTTTTGGAACGCGGACGTTGTTGAAGATCAGCTCGGATGTAGCGGAACCACGGATACCGAGTTTCTTTTCATGCTGGCCAATGGTAAAGCCCGGAGTATCCTTTTCAACGATGAAAGTGGAAATTCCTTTGTTGCCTTTGGATTTGTCAGTCATTGCGAAAATGATATAAACATCTGCTTCACCAGCGTTGGTGATGAAGATTTTTGTACCATTGATTACATATTCGTCGCCATCAAGAACAGCAGTTGTCTGCTGACCAGCAGCATCTGTACCGGCGTTTGGTTCTGTTAAACCAAATGCACCCAGTTTTTCACCGGAAGCCAGTGGTCTGAGATATTTTTCTTTCTGTTCTGGAGTACCGTACTGGGCGATTGGCCAAGTACCTAAAGAAGTGTGAGCAGATAAAACTACGCCAGTCGTTGCGCAAGTCTTCGATAATTCCTCGACAGCAAGGATGTAAGACAGATAATCTGCGCCAGCTCCACCGTATTCACGTGGATAAGGGATACCCAGCATTTTTGCCTGACGAAGAATTTCTACGTTTTCTTTTGGGAAACGTTCTTTTTCGTCGACGTCAGCGGCATTGTCTTTTACTTCTGCCTGGGCAACTTCCCGGAACAACTTCTGCATCAGTTTCTGTTGTTCTGTTAAATTGAAATCCATAAAATTGAAGTTCTCCTTTCTCTTCAGCCTGAACTTTGGATTCTCGGGCAAAGACGCACCTCCACAGCGGACTTTGCACTACCCAAATAATAGCCCTTAAAAATAGACTGTCAATTTCAGATGTGAATCATTTCACTAAGAATTTGCATTTTTGCGTCCCTTTTCCCGTGTTTTCTGCGGGTTTTTCAGGTAATTATGGCGAAATATGCGATAAATATCTTGAATCCGATTTCATCTGAAAAAGTGAATTAAATCACAGCTTTTTCGTACCAAATTTCCATATCGTCTATGTATACGTTTTCAATCGTGACAAAAATCACAACTGCTTTGGTCATCAAGAGCCACTTTTTCAGGCGCGTGAGCTCAATTAAATCAAAGATCCAATCATCCTCCAAGTTTTTTTCATTTTTATGTGGGGAATTGTGGTTGTTTTGACGAAAATTTCCACCTATCGTTCCGATTTATCCAAACTGATCACGGCCCTCAAATTTTCAGTTCCCTCTTATTCCCTGTTTTCGGCACTTTCTGCCCGTGGGCAATTTTGACTTTGATCTTTTTTTAACAAGCAGCCAGATACCGCCGTCTGCCAAACATCTGTTCATTTCTAACAGCCTTTCATGCTCCCAGACTGATCTGACTGCCTGCTTGATGATCCGACTGGGTCTCTGAAACCAGATCTGTATTTGCTGGGCCTGCCGTTTTTACCAAGTCAGAATTTCATGTTGTGGTTTCTGACTCTGGATTGGGCCATCTTGTCTTTGCGGGAGTGTCTTTGCCAGCTTCACTTCGTTTCTTTTGAGCAGCCGCTATTCCTGGTGGTTTATTTTCTTTGCTCGATCTTTCATCCGTTGCCTTTCTGGATCTGCCTGCATGGTGCGAATTGTCTGCTGGATCTGGATTGTCTGCTCATAGCCCCTGCTTCCCTGGCTGTCCAATTTTTCGTCTTATCCTGTCTGGATCTTTGCCTGGATCTGGATATCCATTCCCCGTTTCCCTGTTTTCAGGCAGGTTGTTTCTTTCTAAGACAAACTGCAGTCTGTTTACTGGAGTTGACTTGATGTGGTGAATTCGATCCATGTCCTTTCAGTTTCCACCCGTCGGCTGGATTAATTTGTCCTTCTATCCAGATTCATTTCTGATTCTTTTTGAAGACAAACCATTCTTTCAAGAAGACAGTTTTAAAAAATCTTGAAAATTCTAACAGTTTTAAAAAAGACAGAAAAAGGGCAGACCAAAGAATGAATTTCCGTGATGGTCTGCTTTCAAAGAAGAAAGTTTAAAGGCCAGAATCCCGATATTTCGAGTTTTCTGGCCTGTTTTTCTAATCAATATTAATGCAGAAATTTTCCCGTCCCAGTTCCATTTTCAACTTTGTTGACCGGAATCGTGTGGGAGAGGCTGTCTGGAAAACAGCTGGCGAATGCGAAAGCGTATTCTTTTTCATTTATTTCCTGATACAATGAGTCTGTAACAGGCCATTCCGAACTGTTTTTCTTTTTTGTGTGAATTAATTCACATAAAAGTTTGAAATTCGGCGGCGAGTGGTCTAGTATGGATGAGCAATCTCATAAGAGTAGAAAGAGGCAATTAAATGAGTGAAAAAGCTTATATCGTTGGCGCGAAGAGAACAGCCATCGGCAAATTCATGGGATCTCTGACGAGTGTATCCTGTGCAGAAATGGGAGCTACAGTCCTGAAAGCAGCCCTGGAACAGGCAAACGTTAAACCTGATCAGGTTAACGAAGTTATCATCGGTAACGTTATCTCCGCTGGTCTTGGACAGAACATTGCCCGTCACATTTCCTTAGACGCTGGCATTCCTAACACTGTACCTGCACACTCCATCAACATGGTTTGCGGTTCTGGTCTGGAAGCTGTCATCGAAGCTGCAATCAGAATCCGTGCTGGCTGGGGGAATATCATCGTAGCCGGTGGTGTTGAAAACATGTCTGCTGCTCCTTACCTGGTAAGCGGCAAAAACCGTGTTGGAACAAAAATGGGCAACCAGGTAATGGTTGACTCCATGATCAACGATGCTTTAACAGATGCAATGAATAACGTTCACATGGGCGTTACCGCTGAAAACATTGCTAAAAAATACAACCTGACTCGTGAAATGCAGGATGAATTCTCCCTGGCTTCTCAGCAGAAAGCAATCAAAGCCATCGAAGAAGGCAAATTCAAAGACGAAATCGTTCCAATCGAAATCAAACAGCGCAAGAAAACTGTTGTCTTCGATACTGACGAAGGACCTCGTGAAACTTCCCTTGAACTGCTGGCTAAATTAAAACCAGCCTTTATCAAAGACGGAACTGTTACTGCCGGTAACGCTTCTGGTATCAACGATGGTGCTTCTATGTGCATCGTAGCTTCCGAATCCGCTGTTAAAGAATACGGCTTAAAACCAATCGCAGAAATCGTTGCATTCGGTCAGGGCGGCGTTGATCCATTAACAATGGGTCTTGGTCCAACTCCAGCTATCCTGAACGCTCTGAAAAATGCAGATATGACTCTCGATCAGATGCAGTTAATCGAACTGAACGAAGCATTCGCTGCTCAGTCTCTTGGTGTAATCCATGAACTGATCGAAAACACTGGTATCGACAGAGAAGTTCTGCTTGAAAGAACAAACGTAAACGGTGGTGCAATCGCTCTTGGACATCCAGTAGGTGCTTCCGGAAACCGTATCCTGGTTACTCTGCTCTACGAAATGGCTAAACGTCACCTCACTTATGGTCTCGCTTCCCTTTGCATCGGCGGCGGCATGGGTGTTGCTGTTATCGTTAAAATGTGCGAATAGTCTTCTAGACGATATTACTCAAACTCACAATTCGAACAGGCTGATTGATTCAGCCTGTTTTTTTGCGCTCTGATCTATCTCTTTGATCCATCTTTGAACTTTCTGTCAAAAAAGGTAAATCCGATCACCAATCACCAATCCTCTTAGGGATGACGTATGGTGGATTGGAATGGATTGCGTTTCATATTTGCAGGCTGCTTTGCGCGCATTGCTGACAGTTCCCTCTCTTGCACGTTCTTTAAAATGGTGTGGATTTGAGCATAGAAACCTTTTTACTGGACAGGATCCATTTTAGGACAGATTTTCATTCCTTATATTTTATATGGCTCTGTTGTACTTTGGGTGGGTTTTTGAGTCGAAAAAAAGGGGATGTCATCTTTTTTGACGGATGACACCCCCTGTATATAAAGCATAGATATGAAAAAGGACATGTGTTATCCTTAAGTTTCCA
>CAJTLE010000018.1 GCA_910577085.1 uncultured Allobaculum sp.
CAAAGCTGGCTGCTTTATTGATCGAAACGTTAAGATGGCACGTCAAAAGGCAGAGCAGAGCCTTTACTGAAGCATCATAATTCACCTCGTTAACGCAGTTGGATGGAAATTCTGAATAAACCAGCTGTCCAGTTTTCCTGTTTCTCCACACCAGGGACTGGTATTCCGTTACCAGGCGGGAAACCTGAATGCTTATTACGCTTCTTTTGGCAGTCTGACCCTCTAAAAGCTCATAGTCATCCGGGTTTTTGACAACCTGATCAGGCACAGAAGTAAGCATTTCGATACGATCAGGTTTTGGCTGAGGGCGGCAGTGCCCCTTATGGCCTTTCTGCCCGCCAGGCTTTTTGCCGGAAGGTTTTCGGCTGTTAATTTTTTTATGATTTGGATTGGCAGAAGAAGGTTTGGAAGAGTTGGTATAGTCCTTCTCAATCTGAATTTTCTGAATTTTGATGATTTCGTCTTTAATGGCGTTAGATTCTTCGGTTTCTTTAAGCTGCTCTTTCAGCTTTTCGATAATCGCATTCTGTCTGTCTATGATTTTCTGGAGAGCTGGATCGATATCTGAGGTCATTTTCAAGGTCTTTTTGAGAAGACGGACTTCATTCTCGTAATCAGTAACGGTTTCTTTCAGCTTCTGGATAGTCAGATCTTTTTCGTCAAGAGTCTGGTTATAGTTTCTGCACTGCTTTTTGAGTGCTCTGATTTCGGTTTTGTGCTCTTTTCTGATTTTTTCGATTTCCTTATTATGGCTTCTGTTGTTTCTGGCGATTTCCTTCTCAAATTTATCGGTAAGATCCAGATATGCTTTTCCGCTTTTGAATTTTTCAATCTGAGATTCTAAAGATCTGATCTGACATTTCAGATTCTGAGCTGTGAAATCCATACTGATGTCCGCCTTTCATTTCCACAGACAGAGTAACATCAGATTGGAGATGAAAAAACACCAATAATTTTGACCTTTCCGGAGAATCAAAAGTTCAACTGAAGTGCAAAAGCTGAGGAAACTCCCCCCTTAAATAAAGGGATCACGATTAAGATCAATTTGAAAACTTTCCTAAAAAGACAACTCGAAAACCAGCAGAAAAAGTTGATTCGAAAATGTATGGTTTTCGAGAAAAAATCAGAGGGTTAAAATTTTAGAGGTTCCCAGGGGGTGTGAACAGTAACGTTGCAGTAGATTATGAATAATTTTTTGAAAAAAGTTGAATTTATGTTTGACCTTTTCGGATGAATCTGTCATAGTATTCAGGCAGTCAAAAAACGGGCCTGTAGCTCAGGTGGTTAGAGCGCATCCCTGATAAGGATGAGGTCGCTGGTTCGAGTCCATTCAGGCCCACCATTTTTTGATTTGATATGGGGTGTTAGCTCAGCTGGGAGAGCACCTGCTTTGCACGCAGGGGGTCAGGAGTTCGATCCTCCTACGCTCCACCATATTGCAAATATCGCCTTCAGAGGGTAACTCTGAGGGCTTTTTTTATTTCCGGATTTGATATCTGCTCTGCAGTCAATCCAAAATCAGAAGAATCCCCAGAAGGGGAGTATTGGGGAGGATAAGAACAGAAAATGGAATAGAACAAGCCGGATGGGAATAAAAAACTGATTGGAAGGAAAGAAACTGGATCATGAGAAAATAAGCCAGTCTGGAATAAAATAAGTCAAATCAGGATAAAATATGGAAGAAAAATGGAATTTGGGGTTGTCGGATTCAGCCGGTATAGACTAAGATCATTTTGTATCAGCAAGTCCCATCAGCCATTTCTTTATGGGGTGTTAGCTCAGCTGGGAGAGCGCCTGCTTCGCATGTAGGAGGTCAGGGGTTCGAGTCCCCCACGCTCCACCAATCTTGCTGGTCAGCCTTCAGAACGGTGTTCTGGAGGCTTTTTTTAAATCGGTTTTACTCAAAGGAGGTTTCATCATGAATGTATTATGCATGCGGCTTTTGTTGTTTCTGAGTGAAGAACCTTATGGGTCGACCTACTTTTACATTGCCCAGACGCTGCTCAATCATATTGATGAGCTCGAATCCCTGTCAATTGGCGAGGCAGCGGATCTTTGCGGCGTTTCGAAGTCGGTGCTGTCCAAATTTGTACGCGAGATCGGATTTGAAGACTACAAAGATTTCCGCCGGTGCTCGCCTTTTAAGAACAATAAATATGGCAACAAAATCAATTACGTCTATAACGTCCTTGGCTATCTGAATGACCATTCTTACAGTGATTACGTGCAGATTATCAATACGGATCTGCAACGGGTTGTCCAGGCGCTCGATTATGCCAAAATCGATCAGCTGGCTCTGGATCTTGCGGCCAGTGAGAATGTTTTTGCGTTTGGCTATATGTTTTCCCAGCGTACAGCTGAAGACATGCAGTGCAAACTGGGCTATCTCAAAAAGTTCATCATTACGACATCCAAGGATGTCCGCCAGGAAGAGCTGATCAGCCAGGCCAAAGAAAATGATCTGATTCTCATTTTTTCAGATTCTGGCCAGTATGTGCGCCACTACTATGATGCCAACCTGCTGGAATTTGACTACCGCACGGCGATTGAAAAGACGAAAGCCAAAGTGGTCCTGGTCACCAACAATGAGGAAGCGGCTGCTCTGGATTTCATCGATTATGCCATTCTCTATCCTCGCTCTTCCGACCTGATTACCCATCGCTATATTTATCAGCTGATCACGGATATGATCGTTGACCGTTATTATCATCTCGTTTACCTGACCTCACAGACATCACTCAGTGAGTGATGTCTGTGAGGTCTTTTTTTGTAACTCAAAACCTTGCGTCTGTCAGCTGATTGTAAGGGGTTTCTCAAATTGAGAACTTTTCGGGAAGCTTGAAATTTCCCCGTATCCTTTAAGTGTCAAGAGAAAGACATGACAGCTGCAGCAGTCAAAGAAATAGAAACACAGGGATACAGAGAGATCCACAAGGATACAACGATATCAGGGAGGAAAACATGAAAGCATCAGATGGATTCTTATGGGGCGGAGCAACCGCAAGCTTCCAGTTCGAGGGCGGCTATAAAGAAGGTGGAAAAGGATTATCCACTCACGATTTTGAAACCGATGGATCACAGGAAAATCCACGCGGCGTTACTTATGTCACCACAGATGGCCAGAGAGGCCGGGCACGCAGTTCATTCTTTAATGCCGGTTCACTTCCAGAAGGAAGCATTCCAGTGATCGAAGAGGATGAATACTATCCAAGCCATCAGGCTGTTGACTTCTACCATCACATGAAAGAAGACGTGAAGCTCATGGCAGACATGAACTACAATGTATTCCGGTTTTCAATCTCCTGGCCGCGTATTTTCCCGACAGGTCTGGAAGAGACACCAAACGAAGAAGGTCTCAAATTTTATGAAGATCTGATCAATGAACTGGCGAAGTACAACATCGAACCACTCATTACGATCTGCCACGACGAAATGCCAGTTGAACTCGCATTGAAATATGGCGGATGGAGCAGCCGTAAAACCATTGATGCGTATCTGCGCTACTGCAAAGTTCTGTTCGAACGTTTCGGTGATAAATGCCGCTGGTGGCTGACTTTCAATGAAATCAATGCCGTTCGCGGATTCGTATCCTGCGGAACTCATTCCAGTGCGGATCAGGTTCACTATCCAGCAGCCCACAACATGTTCGTTGCCAGCGCTAAGGCAGTCGCCATGGGTCATGAAATGATGCCAGGTAGCCAGTTTGGTGCGATGTATGCCTTAAGTGAAATTTACCCAGCTACCTGCCATCCAGAAGATATGTGGCGTCATATGAATGCCCGTCGGGAATCGTTCTACTTTATCGACATCATGGCCCGCGGCTATTACCCAAGTTATGCGCGCCGACTTTTGGATGACCGTCATGTGGATTTTGTTCCACCAAAAGAAGATGAAGAAGTTTTACGCAACGGAACGCTGGATTTCATTTCCTTTTCTTACTACCGCTCCTGCACCGTTGGCCGCAACTCAACCTTCAATGTCATTGGCGGCGATCCAAACCCATATCTGAAAAATACAGACTGGGGCTGGCCAATCGATCCATTAGGTCTGCGGTACTGCCTCAATGAGATTTATGACCGCTACCAGAAGCCGCTCTTCATCGTTGAAAACGGCATGGGCGCTGTGGACAAACTGGAAGAAGATGGCACCATTCAGGACGACTATCGAATCGAATTTTTAAGAGATCATCTGCGTGAAGTCATCAAGGCGATCCAGATCGACAAAATCCCAGTCCTTGGCTATACGATGTGGGGCAACATTGACCTGGTTTCTTTATCGACCGGTGAGATGACCAAACGCTATGGAAACATCTATGTCGATATGGATGACAAAGGAAACGGCTCCTTAAAGCGGATTCCGAAAAAATCCTATTACTGGATGCGGGATGTCATCGCAAGTAATGGCGAAAGTCTCTTTGAAGAAGGAACAAACGAATAGTTTTTCAAATTAATCATTCAATATCCGGAAACCATACGGATCCGGAAACGATACGAAAACGAAAAATTGAATCGTAAGAAAACGACGAATTCAAAAGACACAAAGAATTCGGGCGAAATGAAGAATTCGTGAACAATACGATGGAAAAGGAAAAATAGAATATGGATGCCACAAAAACCGCAGCCGACATCATTAAACTCGTCGGCGGCCAGGAAAATGTAAAGACCGTCAGCCATTGCATGACGCGTCTGCGCTTTGTCTTAAATGATGAATCCAAAGCCGATCAGCAGGCCTTAAACGCTCTGGATCTTGTCATTGGTGTGGTCAATGCCGGTGGTCAGGTCCAGATTATCCTGGGCAAGAATCTGCTGCCTGTATTTGAAGAGGTCAACAAGAACTTCAGCTTTTCCGGTGGGGATCAGAATGCAGCCCCGGCTAAAAAAGAAAAATTCACCTGGAAGGGTCTTGGCAATGCCATTCTTGGTTACATCTCAGCCTCCGTTACGCCTTTATTACCAGGTCTGATCGCAGGCGGTATGTTAAAGGTCGTTCTGCTGATTCTCAACTTATGCATTGCCGGCTTTGCCGCAACCACAACCTATCAGCTGCTCAGTGCAGTAGCCGATGCGGCGTTCTTCTTCATGCCAATCTTTATCGCTTATGGTGCAGCCACCAAACTTGGCGGTACTCCAATCTACGCGATGGCTGGTGCAGCGGCTTTGCTGCATGCCAATTACACCACTCTGGTTGCAGCAGGTGAGCCCATCAGTCTATTAGGTCTTCCGGTTTATGCGGGCAGCTATTCAAGCTCGCTGGTTCCAGCCTTATTGATTGCGCTGGCTGCTTACTGGTTTGAAAAACTCTGGAACAAAGTTGTTCCAGGTATCTTCAAAGCCATTTTCGTCGGCATGCTGACTCTGGTGTGCACGATGATTCTTGGCTACGTCATTCTGGCTCCGCTTGGCAACTACATTGGTATTGCTCTTTCCCATGTCTTTGTCTTCCTGTCTGACACTGTTGGCCCGCTTGCAATCGGTATTCTGGCCGCCTGCCTGCCTTGGCTGGTTATGTGTGGTATGCACGCCGCACTCGTTCCATTCATGGCAGCATCCATTGCGGATCCAGGCTATGATGGCGTCTTCCGTCCAGCATTCATTCTGCACAATATGTCAGAAGGTGGTGCCTGCGTAGGTGTCGGTCTTCGTACAAAAGATAAGAACTTACGCGCTGAAGCGTTCTCCATTGGATTTGGATGTATTTTTGCGGGTGTTTCTGAACCTGCCATTTACGGAATCAACCTTCCACGCAAAAAACCAATGCTTGGTGTCATGGCTGGCGGTCTTGCCGGTGGTATCGTTGCCGGTCTGATGGGGGCCAAAGCCTTTGAAATGGGCTACTCCACCATCATGGCACTGCCAATCTTTGAATCGACCGTTGTCGGTATGTTATGCGGTATTATCGTTTCGATCTTAACCTCTGCAGTTGTGACTTACGTTCTTGGATTTGATGAAGCACCAGTTGCTGCAAAATCTGAAACAACTGATTCTCAGGCTTCTTTAGTTGCAGCAGCACCAGTTGCCACAACCACCGCCATCTGTGCTGCCGGTCAGGGAAAAGCAATTGATCTGTCTACAGTAAACGATCCAATGTTTGCCCAGAAACTGATGGGTGATGGATTTGCGGTTGACCTGGATCATCAGCCAGTTCAGACCATTTGTGCACCAGTGGATGGAAGTCTTTTGATGATCGCACAAAGCGGCCACGCCTTTGGAATTGGAACCGAAGATGGTCTGGAAGTTCTGGTTCATATTGGTATCGATACTGTCAATGAAGCCGGCAAAGGATTCAAAGTCCTTGCCCAGGCCAATCAGAAAGTAAAAGCTGGCGATCCAGTCGTTGAAGTCAATATCGATGAGCTTCGCAAGAAAGGCTATGATCTGACCACGATGATTATCGTCACCAATCCAAATGGCCATAATCTGACATTCAAAACTGGAAAGAATGTCACTCCGAAAGATCCAGTTGGAATGGTTAACCAACAAGAAGAGTCCGAACTGGCAGAAGAAATGTCCTTCGCAAAATAAACCAGTCGGCAATAGAAATCGCTGAAAAACAGTCTGGTGTAAAAAGCCGGCCCTTTGTGCACCAGACTGAAAGGAAAGCTCTCGTTTGAATGAACAGACGGGAGCTTTTTGCGTGCTGGAAGCTGTAATAGAAGCTGCAGAAGTTTATAGAAGGAGTAGAAACTGCAGAGGAAAGACAACTTCGAAGCAAACTAAATCTTTTTGTATAGCAGAACTTCACTTAAGGAGCAATAGAGACTATTTGAACGTGTGAGTTTTTGTCTTTTTATTGGGAAAAATCAACAAAAACATTGATGAGTATGTGTTCTTTGGCACAGGAACCTGTATGATATGGGTAATGACAAGGAGGGGTGCTTATGGTCCGAAACAACTTTGAGATTGATATTAAGGTCAAATGCGTTCAGGCCGGAATGGTTCAGCGCACATTGGCCGAAAAGCTCGGTCTGACCTCCCAGTACATCAATCACATCATCAAAAAGAAGGATGGCCTGGTCAACAAGACTTTCGTTTCCATGATGGAAGGGCTTGGCTATGATGTCGAACTTCGCTATGTTCCGATCTCCGAGCGTACCAGTCAAATTGAAAATCCATCTGCATAGAGCTGATCGCAGCTCTTTTTTTTCGGCCAGCCACTCTCTTTTCCCACTTTCTTTTCGCGAATCTTTTCGGTTTTCGCGGACGGTAAGGCGTATCTGCCCGCTTAAGATGATTACAAACAGGCATCGATTCAAAAGGAGGTACTTGAATGAAAATCGCATGGAATACAACCGATCCGGCCAAGGCCATTGTCATATTAAGCAGGATACAGCTGGAAACAGAATATCCTGATTTATTGAAACGCACGATGTTAATTGTGGACGACCATAAATTCGACTTTTCGAAAGTCATGAATTACCAGAATGAGCTTTCCGGAACCTTTGTCATCCCCAAAAAGTCGCGCCCGATTCAGGACCATCTTTCCTTTGGCTTCATTTTGTATGGCGATACGCTTTATTTCGTTAAAGATAAAGGAGATATCGAAGGACTGATCAAGAGTTTCATGGATCAGTATGATACAACGATGACCAGCCCCTTTGAGTTTCTCTTACGGTTTATGAACTACATGATTCAGGAAGATGTCTACTATCTGGAAGATTACAATGGCAAGCTGGAAGAAATTGAAGAAGCGCTGTATGACGGGCATTCTTTAGGTCTGGAGCGGGTCATCATGATTGCCCGTAAAGACATGAATGTTCTGGGCAGTTACTACCTGCAGCTGACAGCCATTGGCGAATCGCTCCAGCAGATCATTATTTCGTTTAATAATGCGGATGAAAACGCCATGTTATCTCTTTTCCTGTCGCGCTGTTCCCAGCTTTTAAATCTGGTTGAAAACGTGAAGGATAACACCAGCCAGATCTGGAATCTGCGTCAGACTCAGCTTTCCGATAAGCAGAACAAAATCAGTACCTTGCTGACGGTCATCACGACATTATTTCTGCCGTTGACTTTAATGACCGGCTGGTATGGCATGAACTTTCCAAACATGCCGCTGCTGCACAATAAACATGGCTACCTGATTATCATCTGTCTGGCTTTGGTGGTTTTAACCTGCGAGATTCTCTTTATCCGCCACCGTCACTGGCTTACCACTGACCATACCGTAAGCAGCCTGGAGAAAAAACAGGAAGAGGAAGACGCAGTGGCAGACTTTTTCAGTCAGGATAAAAACGAACCGTTTACTCAGTGAGTCTGATAAACCAGTGAATCAGATTCATGACCACGTTCTGATTTCGTTCGTTGATCTTAGCGGCGTTGCCTACTAAACTATCCAAAGAAGAAAACAAAAGCGAAGAGACGCTTCCTGTCTGATTTCAAACGACAGAGCAGATTCCAGCCTTTGTTTTTTATGGCTGCTCTCTCAAGCCATACACGAGAAGACTTTCGGGACACCCCTGAAAACTTGGCGGTATGTTTTGGGCACATTCGATCTCTGCCGGCAGAAAAAACAGGTTCAAAGTCGGACAGAACCAATGAAAAAACAGCCAGAAGAAGATTGTCTTTTAAAACCCAGAGGCAATCCGTAATTAGACAGGACAAACAGTGAATGCAAAAAGTAGATCCAAATAAAACCCCAAAAAAACCGGTGTGGAAACCGATTGCGATTGTCGGAGCCTGCGTTCTTTGTTTTGCATTAGGAGCCGGAGTTCCGTATGTGATGCAGAAAACGTCGTCCGAGTCTTCCAGTGAACTGAGCAAATTTGAAGAAGCCTATGGCATTCTCAAAGACGGCTGGTACTATGGCAAAGACATCGAAGATCTGGATGACCGCCTGATTGAACAGGCACTGATGGGAATGACTACCTTATCGGAAGACCGCCACACCAATTACTTTGATCTGGAAAACGCCAAAGCCTTCTCACAATCCCTGGCCGGAAGCAATGTCGGCATCGGGGTCTCCTTTTATCCAGGCGCCGATGGCCAGATGGTCGTCAAACAGGTCTATATCAACTCCACCGCTGACAGAGCCGGGCTGCAGCCAGGGGATGAGATCATCAAAGTCGGTGATCTGCAGGCCGGAACAACGGGTACGGATGAGCTGGTCAATTACATCAAGAGCATGGATGGCAAGCAGATCTCCATTCAGGTCAAACGCGGTGATGAAACGCTCGATCTGAATGTAACGCCAGGCAACTTTGATTCGACGGTCAGCGCCCAGATGCTTGAAGATGGTGTTGGCTATATCGATCTTTCGTCTTTCTCCGCCGACAGTGGCAAAGACTTTACCGAAGCCATCGGCCGTATGCAGCGCGATGGGGCCAAAAATCTGATTCTTGATCTGCGCAACAACACGGGTGGCTATTTATCCGCCGCCAGAGAAATTGCGTCTTCGTTCTTACCGGACAATACGGTGATTTTTAAAGAACAGACGAAAGATGGTCAGGTCAAAGAACTCAAAACGGACGATAACTATGCCCAGGTTGATTTTGACCATATTTATATTCTTCAAAACAAGAACACAGCTTCGGCCAGTGAAGTTCTGATCGGAGCCCTCAAGGACAATATTCCAGATAAAGTCACAACCATCGGAACCAACAGTTATGGCAAGGGAACCGAACAGGTGACTGTTCCTTTTGATGATGGAACGTCTTTGAAATATACCGTTGCCGAATGGCTCACCCCAAATGGCACCTCGATTAATAAAGTCGGCTTCCAGCCGGATGTTGAGGTGACTTTAGATGAAGTCTCTACTGTGACCTACACCGGCACCCGGGAAGGCGAAGAACTGCGCATTCAACCAGATTCCGTCAACCCCAATGCGGCTGCCGTTCAGGTTTATCTGCGTTTCCTTGGCTATCCGGCTGAGCGCTCGGATGAGTATTTCTCTGCTGCGAGCAGCGAGGCTCTCAAACAGTTCCAGTCGGACAATGGACTGGAACCAACCGGCATCGTCGATCAGACGACTTTTGACCGTCTGCTTGAAGCCGTTGGCAATCGCCTGAGCAGTGAGGGAATTGACCAGGATGAAGAACTGAGCACGGCTCTTTCTATCATCCGCAATGGCGGCCAGCTTCCCCAAAATGACCAGGAACAGCCCGCTGAGCAGCCAAGTGAACCGGTCGATGAAGAAGTCTCTGTTGAAGATGGCCAGGCAGAAACCATTGACGAAACCTTTGTAGAATAAGTCAGGCTCAAACTCCAAAAGCAATACAACTTCACAAAACCACGGCTTACAAAATCGATAAACAAAGCACACTGACCACTTTGGGACACATGAGAACCGCCATCCGGCAAACAGCTGGGTGGCGGTTTTCGTTTGTGAAGATTTGCGGATTCTCCATAAAAAATCCCGCCTGATTGATGAGCAATCAGACGGGTGAGAGATGTTCAAAACTGTTGGTCAAAGCTGCGGTTCAAAGCCTGAACAGGGAAACTGCGCAAGGGGACTGAACTTGGAAGAAGGAAAGACTCCTGCAATACGAGAGGATTGAAGAGGGAAAGGGGCCTGGAGAGAAAGTCTGCCTGCTTTTACGCTTTCTTGCTTTTTCTTTGAGCCCGCTTTTGACTGCGTTCCAGTTCGTTGGCCTGCTTTTTGGCTTCCTGCCGCTTGAAAAAGCGGCTTTTCAGGATTTTAAACAGCGCTACGAAAATGACTGGACCGGTTGTGCCCTGATATTGAACAAGGTCACGGTCGTACACCATGGTCAGGAATTTTTCGCGATCCGGCGTCTGCAGGCGGAACAGCTCGACAACCGGCATTCCGTTTTTGTGATACATGCCATCAACAGTTCCCATAAGCTGAACCGTCTGATCCTGAGAAATCAGGGTGACGTTCAGTCTGGTCCCGGCATCGATATTCCATGGCTGGCGGAAGATAATGCTCATGTGATCTTCACTTAAATGAACGACGGCACCATCACGGATGACCTGGGCGGAAGTTTCTGGCGAAACCGTTACCCCCAGATAGTCACGGTTCATCATTTCCGGACTGCCGGATTTTGTATCGGCCACAAACAACAGCGCAATCGCATTGACAAACAGGTTGTTCAACAGCCAGAACAGCGTGATGATCATTCCAAACTGATGGGTAGTCATCATCTGATAAAGGGCAGAAATGGTCGCAGCTCCAGTGAGCACCAAAGCAATCACAAATGGCCAGATATAGCGAAGCTGGTTATGTTTCTGATCCGATCCACCTTTTTGAGTCACCTTGAACGTCTTGAGGGAAATTCCAAACAATTCATTGAGAAGTGGGAAGAACAGGAATGGAGCCAGAATTGTATCATAGACAATTGTCCAGAACGAAGCGCGCAGGTTATGGGTCAGGTGGTTGAGCATGAACGTCTGCGCCAGAGCATACGGCAGCCAGAAGGTCAGCGATTCCTGGATCGAACAGCTGACAACCGCAATCCCAAACAGGGCCGAAATAATCGGGGTCAGACTGAAAACAGCCCGGGTAAATGGGGAGAACCAGTACTGAATACTCGACCAGTAGCTCATTTTCTGCGCGGTGGAATACTTGCTGGTAAAGAACAGGTTGATCTGATACAGAACATTGATCACCCCGCGTCCCCAGCGCTTGCGCTGCTGTATGAGTGAAGGGAAGTCTTCCGCAGAAAGACCATACGCCAGCGGATCGCTGGTTCCCAGGGAAACATAGCCGTTTCCTTCAATCAGAATTCCGGTCGCAAAGTCTTCGGTGATGGCTTTGGTAAAAAAGCCGCCGACCGAGTCCAGGGCAGCACGGGAGAGAATCGTGTTGGATCCGCCATAAATAACGGAGTTGGATAAGGTTCTGGAGGGCTGGATTTCGCGATAGAAGTAGTCCTGCTCATTGGCCAGGCTGGTTTCACTGTCCAGGTGGAACTGGAACAGGTCCTGGTTGTAGAAGGCCTGCGGAGTCTGGACAAAGCCAAGCGGAATGGGAGGCTGTCCGTTTTGGAGAAGCTTTTGATTCCGTTTGCGGGCGTCAATGAAATAGGGAATGGTCTCCATCAAAAAGCGAGCACGGGGAATCATATCGGCATCAAACGTGACCACCAGCGGACTGTTTGTATGTTTGAGCGCATTGTTCAGGTTGCCGGCTTTCGCGCCTTCGTTGTTGTTGCGGGTAATGTAGCCAATCTGGGTTTCTTCGGCCAGCTGGCGGATTTCTTCACGCCGGCCGTCATCACACAGATAAATGTGGACTTTCTCTGGATCAGGATATTGCATATGTTTGCAGCCATTGACGGTTTTAAACAGCAGGTCTTCATCTTCGTTGTAAGTGGCAATAAAGACATCGACATCCGGCCATTCTTCTTCCGGTCCTACATCCGGCAGGCGGAAGTTGAAGTCCTGGCTGATGGTCTTACAGTGATACAGAAATTCCATGATTGCCATGCACTCTGTGGCCAACAGAATGATGGCCAGAACCATAGCCAGTGTGCTGTGACTCTGGAATGGCAAAGTGAATAAAAAGCGCCAGCTCAGATACAGCGAGACGAAATACATCACAATCGGATACGCATAGGTGCGTGGCTTTTGTGGTCGGCGGGTTCCGGTTTTTTCCAGCAGATCGACATAGGTCCAATGTGGTCTGCCTTCTTTAAAACGCGCGCGCCGCATCAGAGCAGCTCCCATAATCATGCCGGTCATGATCAGAACATCGAGGGTGTGGTTGCCAAACAGCTCATAGGCAGAGTTGGCGGCCATTGCGGCACATAGAGCAGTGTTGATCAGAAACTGAGTTGGTTCCGGAACCTTCAGTTTCCACGACAACTGGTCAGATTTTTTGACCAGATAACGATAAATCCAGAACAGAATCCAGTCCGCTGTAAAGAAAAGCAGAAACTGGAAAGCATCTGTCGGATTGGGGATGACCTGACTGACCCAGACGCGGACGTGAACAGCGGTAAAGCTGGTCAGCAAAAAAGGCCAGTACTTGTTTCGAGTCCGTGCTGGCACGATGGCTGTGGCAATAGATAAAAGCAGAGTACAGAGGTACAGACAGGCAAAAATGTTGTTGTAGGCATAAAGTTGTCCATCGTTTAACGATGGCGGCCAGTAAAAATGAGTATCCATGGTTGTTAATTATATGGTTTATCTTGTTTTGATTTTGTTGGTATAGTTCCAAAATATCTGATTTTATGGAGATGACGGTCAGTTTTGCATGACAAATTGGCGCAAATGTCTGAAAACGATGACCATTAGAATTCATATAAGAATTTATTTCTGGCAAATCTCCTTTGGTGAACGCGGTTATATAAGGAATACTTAGGAAGCACATTCGTTTTTATGACCCCATGAAGATTACGGAATATGTAAGACCAAAAATAAAATCCAGAAATATCGCACAAGAAAATTCGATGCGGTGGTGCTAAATGTAAGGTTTTAGCGCATTTTTTAAGGGATCCCGAGATCTGTCTTGCTGGATCTGGCCACAGGCGTTGACGCCATGAGAATGGATTTCTATAGTTTGGAAGACAGAGTAGAAAAACAGGCGTTAAGTGCATCGGAGACGGGGAGTTGATCCGGTGACGAAAAGATTTCCTTGCGGTCTGTTTTTCGCATCCCGCTGCAAACGAAAAAGAACAACCTCCTTTTTCATCTGCATGGGAAAGGAGGTTTTTTGATATGAAATCTGTTCAAGCCTTACTGCACTGGAAAAGTGCCCGGGTCACTGACATCAAAACGATGACGACCCTTGCTTTACTGATCGCCCTGTATTGCGTTTTACAGATGGTGACCATCAATCTCTCCGCCACCCTGCGCATCAGCTTCTCTTTTATTGCCCTGGCTTTATCGTGTGCGCTGTATGGATTCTGGCCCAATGTCGCCTTTGCGCTGATTGCGGATTTTGCGGGCTATCTCGTTCATCCTGATGGCGTATATATGCCGCTGTTTGCGCTGATTCTGGTAGTCAAAGCCGCAATTTATACCTGGTTTTTCTATCAGCGCAAGACCATTTCCATTGGCAGACTGATTCTTGCCCAGTTCGTGGCGGTGGTCGTATGCAACGTCTTGCTTAACCCCCTGGCTTTGACTTTGATGTATGGCATGCCCTATTGGGTGCTGGTTACTTCCCGCCTGATCAAAAATGGCCTGTGTTTCGTGTTTGAATGTACAGCGTTGTATGTGGCATTCAAAACGGTTCTGCCTCTGGCCTATCGGACATCAAAAGTGAGAGCCTGAAGCAAAGTTGAGCCCTGAAAACTCTCTGAAGACAAAACAGATCAAAACGAAAAAAGAATTCGAAAAGAAAAAATGAATCAAACCAATCCCTTTGAATGGACGGAAATCTTGTCCTGTTCAAAGGGATTTTTTTCGAGGATAAACGGTTTGGAGGGAGAGAAAGAAGATAGAGAGAAACGATAGACGATAGAAAGGATAGGGAAGAATCATGGAGACAAACAGAAAAGGATCATGACCAGACTGAGTAAGAACACAGAGAACCAGTTAAATCTAGCAATGAAATGGTTACAAAGTGCTCTGGAAACGATCATTGGCTTTGGCTACAATTGTTCTGTCACTTCATGAATTCTGTACCTGCAGATCCAGAAAAGATCAAAATCCCATATGGATTGCCCAGAATTGTCCAGAAACAATTCAACTCTGAACAGACAGGATCGGATTCCAAGAAGCATCCAGATCAGATCCAATGAGAATGGAGGAAAGGAGAGAGGCGATGTTAATCATTGAAAAGCTGCAGTCCGCATCGAATCTGACGGACAATGAACAGGCAATTGGCGAATATATCTTTTCCCTTGGCCGGGAAATTGAGGGTGTATCCACCCGGGTTCTTGCCCAGGCGGTTTATACCTCGCCGGCAGCTGTCATCCGCTTTTGTAAGAAACTGGGGTTTGAAGGCTTCGATGAGTTGAAAACTCAGTTTATTCGGGAAATCGAATATTTGGACAATCAGTATGACCGGATCGATTCGAACTTTCCGTTTCAGCCAGACGACTCCCTGTTGAAAACCGCCCGCAAAATCGGCACCCTGTATCAGGAAACGGCAGAGGATACGCTGGCTCTTCTCGACCATGCTACCCTGAAAAAAGCCTGCTTTTTAATGCGCACCCATGAGACCATTCATATTTTCTCGTATGGAACTGCCCTCAATACGGCCGAGTCATTCCGGGAGAAGATGCTGAAAATTGGAAAGTCAGTGATCATCACCAACAACCTGAACTATCAGCTCTACCAGGCAAGATCCCTGAATACCGATGCACTGCCAATTCTGATTTCCTATTCAGGGGAAACCGAGAAAATCCTGTTGATTGCTAAGTCTTTACAGGAGCGCTGGATTCCGCATTTTTGATGACGGCTCTTGGAACTGACATCGTGCTGAATGCATCTAAAGACTGATTGTTATTCATCGTTTATTTTCTCCTTGATTGAAATATCCCTTTCCAGTCCCCTGCAATCAAAATCAAGAGACCAATAGCTTGATATTAATAGCGTGCGATTGAATAGAGGATAAGCAGGTCCGCTCTTGCGAACGGACGTTTATTTAAAATTCTTGCTGATTTTTTGAAGCAGTGACAGGAAGGTTTTCTGTTCTTCGTCTGTCAGCGGAGATAAAAGAAAGGCCTCGGTTCCTTTCATATTCTCATGAGTCTGGCTGCAGCATTCTTCACCCTCTGGAGTAATCTGAACCCACTTGATCCGGCGGTCAGAATCATCCCCGAACGTTTTGACCAGATCTTTTTGTTCGAGCCGATTGATAATGCCAACCGTCGTTGACTGGGCGACATGGAGTGCTTTTTCCAGTTCTTTTAAAGTGGCTTTGTGTTCAGGAAAATTTAAAAGTGTCAGAAGAGCGGATACCTGGGTAAAGGTCAGGCCCTGCTTGCGCATCGCATTATTGCCTCTTTTTTCCAGACCATCATGGATTTGTTTGAGCATCTGCCCGCACATCACCTTTTCATCCATTCGATTCATCTCCTTTCGTCAGAACTATAGCATGCTATTGAAATGAGATCAATAGCATGCTTTTAATATGAATCTCATGCTTTCGATTCTTCGAAAGAACAAGCAAAGAAAAAGAAGATCCTGCAAAAGAGATCTTCTTAAAGGTGTGGACTGTCCTGAAGCAATAGGGCAGCGCTTATTTCTTTTTATGACTGGGTTCGTTTTTGTCTTTCTGGTTTTCTACCGGCCGGTCCAGTTGAAAGTCAGGGTGAAGTGCAATCCACTTTTCGAGGACTGCCCCTGCAAAATACAGGGAGCCGCAGATTAAAGCCGGCTCTTTGGCCTGCATCAGTTCCTTCATCAGAGCATCAAAGGGAATCACCGGACAGTTGTATTTGGCTGCCAGGCTTTCCAGATCAGCCAGACGATACGTATCAAAGTGAACCAGAACAATGTGGGCATGAAGATCCTGCAGCCGTTCGATCATTTCGCCGGCTTGTTTATCGGCAAGAACGGAAAAGTAGATCGTCTGTAAGGCGGAGTCTTGATTTTCGCCAGTACCATCCAGACCTTTTTCCAGCAAAGCAGATACGAGCGCATTGATTCCATCGGGATTGTGCGCACCATCCAGCAGAATCATTGGATCTTTCTGTAAGAGCTGAAAGCGGCCGGGCCAGCTGAAGTGACTGGCTGCTTTTTTCAGATCACTGGGGCTGAAACTCATGCCGGCCATCTGTAAAGTGGTCAGCGCACATAAGAAGTTTTCTTTCTGGTAAGCAGGCAGAGAGGCAGGCCAGAAGGAAGAGAAGTCATAGGTTTTCGGATCTGGAATCTGAACAAGCCAGGCATGTTCTTTCAGACAGGTATCCGCAAAGATTTTCAAACAGGCAGGATCTGTCTCAGCCGTGATGATAAACATATCCTGGTGGATAATGCCGGCTTTGGCTCTGGCGATGTCTTCTTTGGTTGGACCAAGGTAAGCCATGTGGTCCATGCCAATGCGGGTGATGATGCCAAAGGGATAGGAAAGAATATTGGTGGCATCCTTGCCGCCGCCAAGTCCAGTTTCCATCAAAACCCAGTCAGGCCGACGGTTCTGGAAAGCGCGGGCGGCCATCCACAAATCCATTTCAAACATCGTCATCTGGCGCTGTTGAAATAAAGGCGCAAAGGAGTCATAAATTCCTTCCCATTCGTCCAGGGAAATCGGCTTGCCGTTGAGGCGGATGCGTTCGTTATGGCTGATCAGATGCGGGGAAATAAAGGAGCCGGTGCTCAGTCCTTTCGTCTGTAACAAAGCTTCCAGCCATTGGATGACTGAGCCTTTGCCATTGGTTCCCGCAATGTGGATTGAGCGGAAAAAGCGGTGCGACTGGAAGTCTTTGTCGTACCAGTTGTGTAAAGTCAGCTGCGGATGATTATTCGATCGGCAGGACTCCATCTGAAGTATTTTCTGTTGTCGAGTGGTGGGCATGCCTCTATGATAAACCTGACTTGGAACGAAAAAACAGGAAGGGAGATGTATTTTTTAATCATGAACTGGGAAGAGTTTATTTCACAAGAATTTGATAAAGGTGTTCTGGGACCAATCCGGGACAAAGTAGGCGAGGCCTATGGGCACGGAACGGTTTATCCGGCTAAAGAGAATATCTTTAAGGCCCTGGAAATGACCCCGCTTGATCAGGTCAAAGTCGTGATCCTTGGTCAGGATCCGTACCACGGCCCCAACCAGGCGCAGGGCTATTCGTTTTCGGTGCCGGCCAATCAGAAGATTCCACCTTCACTGGTCAATATTTATAAGGAAATCTCACAGGAATATCAGACGCCGGTTAACCGCAGCGGGGATCTGTCGGATTGGGCTGAGCAGGGAGTACTGCTGCTCAATTCCATTCTGACCGTCGAACAGGGCAAGCCCATGTCGCATTCCGCATTTGGCTGGCAGAACTTTACCGATGACATCCTTCGGGAACTGGATAAACTGGATCAGCCAATTGTCTTTTTACTTTGGGGGGCGCAGGCACGCAATGCGGCCAGACTTTTACACAACCCCAATCATCTGGTTCTTGAAAGCCCGCATCCTTCTCCTTTATCAGCAAGCAAGGGCTTTTTTGGCAACAACCATTTTCGGATGGCTAACGATTTTTTGCAGGCGAAAGGCGTCACACCGATCAACTGGGCAGAAAAGAACTGGCCAGAAGCGAGTTCAAAATAACGAATTTGAGTACTTCTGGTTAAAATAGAAAGGACGTCAGGAGGATTGAGTATGCACAGAACCGAGAATGATACAGCCATTGTCATCTGTCAGGAAGATGGAACGACGCTGGACTTAGATGAATTCTTGCTCGAGCACGGCGTAGAACAGACAATGGAACTGTTAGGTATTCAGGGCAATGCCGCACTTGAAGAAACCCTGACCCGCTACCTGGAAGTAATCCACGAAGTGATGAAAACCGAAACCAGACTTTTAGCCTGTGAACGGGAAGTTGAAGAGGAGATTGCCAGACTTTCCGAAGAACAGTTTGAAGAGCTGCTTTCCTCACTCGATCATGAAGTCCAGGATGAAGTGGGCGATGAACTGACCGAGATCTTTCACCAGAGCCATCCCGATGAAGATGCTTTTGAAGATCCGCTCGAAGGCATTGATGAAACCGGTGAATTCCATCTGCTTCACTAAAGCCCATGGTTTGTTCGCATGTGCAGCTTCGGTCAATTATTTTTTGAGACCTTGCTTCACATTTCATAGATGATCAATTTTATATTTCATGAATGGTCAATTTCACAGATGACAAAATTCAGCATCTGTTTTGTCATCTGTAACGTTCAGCGATTCCCTTTCAATCAGACCAAAAGAAAAATTCGTCAGCGACAAGGCTGGCGAATTTTTTTGTTTCAGAAAATGGATAATTCAGATTGTTTTGATTGTTAAGCACTCAAAACTCAGCTGAGACCCTTGAGCTCCATGACCATATCGCGCAGTTCAGCTGCCCGTTCAAAGTCAAGATCGGCTGCAGCCTGACGCATTTCGGTTTCGAGTTCCTCAATATATTTAGCGGTGTCTTTCTTGTTGAGTTTCTGTTTCTTTTTCAGATAGCGGGCCGTCATTTCCTTGGTTTCCTTGGAATGAACGACTTCACGGATTGGTTTGATGATGGTCTTTGGTACGATGCCGTGCTTTTCGTTATATTCCATCTGGATCTTACGACGACGGGCCGTTTCATCAATGGCATACTGCATGGATTCGGTAATCGAATCTCCATACATGATAACCTTGCCATCCGCATTACGGGCGGCACGGCCAATGATCTGAACCAGCGACCGTTTGGAACGTAAGAAGCCTTCCTTATCGGCATCGAGAATGGTGATCAGGGAAACTTCCGGAATATCCAGACCTTCACGCAGCAGGTTGATGCCGACCAGAACATCATATTTGCCTTTACGCAGATCCTGAATGATTTCGGTTCGTTCAATGGTTTTGACTTCATGGTGCAGCCAGGCGACTTTGATATCCAGATTCTTGAGATATTCAGTCAAGTCTTCAGCCATACGCACAGTTAAAGTTGTAACCAGAGTTCGTTCATTGCGGGCAATGCGCTCCTTGATCTCTTCAACCAGATCATCAATCTGTCCCTGAGTTGGACGGACTTCCACAATTGGATCCAGCAGACCGGTTGGACGAATGATCTGTTCAACCACTTCACCACCAGTCTGATCCAGTTCATAGTCGCCAGGGGTAGCGGAGACGTAGATGGACTGCGGGGCTTTTTCTTCAAATTCACTGAAGGTCAGCGGCCGGTTGTCCAGGGCAGAGGGTAGACGGAAGCCATAATCGACCAGCGTCTGTTTACGGGCGCGGTCCCCGTTGAACATACCGCGGATCTGCGGCAGGGAAACGTGGGATTCATCGACGATCATTAAGAAATCATCAGGGAAGTAATCAAACAGGGTATATGGGGTTTCGCCAGGTTTACGGCCATCAATATGACGGGAGTAGTTTTCAATACCCGGGCAGACACCCAGCTCGCGCAAGGCTTCGACATCATAGGTGCAGCGCTGAACAAGTCGTTCTTTTTCGAGCGGTTTGCCCATCTCATCGAAGTATTCGGCTCTTTCTTTCAGCTCGGCTTCAATGGAATCGGCGGCTTTGTGAATGATATCCATGCTGGTGGCATACCCGCTGGCTGGATACAGGTTGTACAGGTTGTAAGCCTGGATCAGTTTGCCGGTTAACGGCTCCACTTCACAGATCCGCTCAATTTCATCACCGAACATTTCAATGCGGATGATAAAACTGTCGGTATGACCTGGCGCAATTTCAATCGTATCCCCGCGAACCCGGAATGTGCCGCGGCTTTGTTCAATGTCGTTGCGTTTGTATTGCTGGTTAACGAGGATTTTTAAAAGATCTTCGCGCTCAATGATATCGCCCACACGGATAGTATCGATCATGTCCCGATACTGATCCGGGTTGGAGGCACCATAAATGCAGGCAACGGAAGCAACGATAATCGTATCGCGCCGGTGCAGAACAGAGTTGACTGCGGCCATGCGCAGCATGTCGAGTTCGGCATTGGTCTTGGTGTTTTTATCGATATACGTATCGGTTTTTGGCATGTAGGCTTCAGGCTGATAGTAGTCGAAGTAGGAAACAAAATATTCAACGCGGTTATGCGGGAAAAACTCTTTCAGTTCCGAATAGAGCTGACTGGCCAAGGTTTTGTTATGGGCGAAAACCAGAGTTGGTTTATTGACCTGCGCGATGACATTGGACATCGTGTAGGTTTTTCCGGTACCGGTTGCCCCTAACAGAACCTGATGCTTTTTGCCTTCCTTGATCCCCTCGACCAGTTCTCGAATGGCTTCAGGCTGATCACCGGCAGGTGGATAAGGAGAGACAAGCTCAAATTTTTCATCCATGGCGAGGATACTCCTTTCTTGACGAACGTTATTTTGACAGACGTTAACGATCCAAACAGAATCTGCTCAGACAGTTTATACTCATTCTATCAGGGGCTTGGCAGAATCATGCCTGCAACAGCCGGCCATGTGGTTTCCATGATCTGGAATACGGATGACTGGCATGCTGAGGACAGATTCTGTTCAGACCCTGAAAGGATTGTAAATATAAAGTAAACATAAAAGGAAACAGAAAATGAAACGAACAGAAACACGAAGTGTCAAAGTCGGCAATCTGGAAATCGGCGGAAACAACCATGTCGTTGTTCAGTCCATGTGTTCCATCAAGACTGCAAAAGTTGACGAAGTGGTCCGCCAGATTCTGGAACTTGAAGGCCAGGGGTGCGAACTGATCCGTGTATCGGTCATGGACTTTGAGGATGCCAAAGCCATCACGGCAATTAAAGAGCAGATTCATATTCCACTGGTTGCCGATATCCATTTTGACTATAAACTGGCCCTGGCTGCGATTGAAGCCGGAGCCGATAAAATCCGCCTGAATCCAGGCAACATTGGTCCAAGGGAAAATGTGGAAGCAGTTGTGAAAGCCTGCAAGGAGCATCACATTCCAATCCGGATTGGCATCAACTCAGGATCCCTGGAAAAGGATATCCATGAAAAGTATGGAAAGCCAACCGCTGAGGGCATGATTGAATCGGCCAAACGCCATGTAGCGATTCTGGAAGATCTTGACTTCCATGATCTCGTCCTCTCGTTTAAATCGAGTGATCCATTACTTTGCCTGGATGTCTATCGCAAGGCCAGTGAAGAATTCGACTATCCGCTCCACCTTGGGGTGACCGAAGCGGGAACCGTCATGACATCGGCCGTAAAATCCACGCTTGCTTTAGGACCGCTTCTTTTAGAGGGCATTGGCAATACGATCCGCATTTCGGTTAATGGCGATGCCGATCTTGAAATCCCGATTGTCCGCGAACTGCTAAAAGACTGCCGTCTGATTGATGATGTGCCCAACCTGATCGCCTGCCCAAGCTGCGGCCGGACGGCGTGGGATATGAAGCCGGTTGTAGATGAGATGGAAAAATGGCTGCAGAGTATTCACAAACCGGTGACGG
The DNA here is from genome assembly GCA_910577085.1 of uncultured Allobaculum sp. Classification (GTDB taxonomy): domain Bacteria; phylum Bacillota_I; class Bacilli_A; order Erysipelotrichales; family Erysipelotrichaceae; genus Allobaculum. Next base: position 21,923 of record CAJTLE010000018.1, read on the forward strand.
TTGCCATTATGGGCTGTGCAGTCAATGGGCCGGGTGAGGCTAAGCATGCGGATATCGCGATTGCCGGCGGACGCAACGAAGGTCTGCTGATCAAAAAGGGTGTTGTGGTCGAAAAACTGCCGCAGGAAAAGATGGTTGAACGGCTCAAGGAAGAAGTTTTGAAATTTTAGTCACAGGTTTGTAATTCATGTCCCATCCTATGCAAAAACAGGTTAAAATTGATATCAGAGGGCGATTTCTGATCAAAAAAAGAAAAATTACCATAACTAAAAGGGAAATGACAACTTGTGAAGAAATTGACCAATTTTGCAAAGTGACAGCCGCGTGTTATATTTAGAAACGAGGCAATTGCCTGAAGAGGAAAAAATCATGATCATCTCAAAATTAGCAAAAATGATTGAGGGTAAAGATACCCGAATCGTATTTACCGAAGGCTGGGATCCACGTGTTATGGGTGCAGCCGTTCGTCTGAAAGAAGACAACTTACTTAAACCTGTTCTGCTTGGCGAACATGACGAAGTCAATAAATGTGCAGCTGACAATGGCTTTAATATTGAAGGTATCGAAGTCATCGCTCCATCTGAATTCCCAGTAGAAGAAAAAGAAAAAATGGTTACCCGCATGATCGAACTGCGTCGTGGTAAACTCGATCACGATGCAGCAAGTGCACTGTTAGAGCATACAAACTACTTTGGAACAATGCTCGTTGAAATGGGCTACGCTGATGGATTACTCGGTGGTGCCACTTACTCCACTGCTGATACTGTACGTCCTGCTCTGCAGCTGGTAAAAACTGCTCCAGGTCAGTCCATCGTATCTTCCACATTTATCCTGGTTAAAGGAGCTGAACAGTTATTCATGGCTGACTGTGCAATCAACCGCGATCCAAACCCAGATGAACTGGTAGAAATCGCAATCCAGACTGCTGAAACAGCTAAAAAATTCGGCGTTGAACCAAAAGTTGCAATGCTGTCCTACTCTTCTTTCGGATCCGCAACTGGTCATTGCGTAGCAAAAATGGAAGAAGCTACAACTCGTTTAAAACGTATGCCAATCGGCTTTGATGTTGATGGTGAAATGCAGTTCGACTGCGCTGTTTCTCCAGAAGTAGCTAAATTAAAAGCACCAGATTCCAAAGTTGCTGGCCAGGCCAACACTTTCATCTTCCCGAACCTGTCTTCCGGTAACATCGGTTACAAGATTGCAGCTCGTCTTGGCGGATGGGAAGCTTTAGGACCAATCCTTCAGGGTCTGAATGCTCCAATCAACGACTTAAGCCGTGGTGCCAACGAAGAAGAAATCTACAAAATGGCAATCGTTACTGCAGCTCAGAAAGTTTCTAAGACTGAACCACTGCCATTCTAAACTCCTCTAAGGCCAAAACATGACTGGATCAATCAGAGGAAACTTTGATTTGATCTGATTAAGATCGCATTGAAACCACCTTCGGGTGGTTTTTTTTGTGCTCTTTTTTGAATCTTCAACTCCTGGTTATCTGGCAGGAGCAAAGACAAAAGAAGGCACGAGAACAGAAAAGGCAGAAGTATACCCAAATACAAACAGACATGAACCCGGACAAATAACGGGGGGCCACAAATAAAAGCAGACAGGACAACAGACAAAAGCCGCGCAGCCAACTCGATTGGACAGCAGGCAAGAAAACCGAATGCAAACTGCTATACTTAAACGTATGAAAAAGAATGAAGTTTTTCCATGGCCAATGGAAGAAGGAACAGCCATGGATTATGTGAATGGCCAGCTTTTGCTGGTCGTAAAAGATGATGAATGGAACGAAAACCAGCTGGCCTCTGCTGCCAGAGAACCATTCAGCGTCATGGCCTGTGAGACCAATGGCATGATTATCTTCCTGCTGGAGGGCGGACCATTGGATACTTGCGATTTTTATTTCAACATTCAGGAGTGTGATGAAAAGGATCAGCTGCTGGCTGCCAAAAATATTGATGTGCAGGCAGTGCTGCTTGATGCCAATAATGTGATAAAAGTCGTAAAAAGTGCCACGCTTGCAGCAAAACCGAGTGAAGAGCTGCACAAGCTTTTCGAAAAACAGGCTAATATGGAGTTCATGCCGGGTGAATATGACGTCAATCTTGACGGACTGATGGCCACAATGGAGCCAGCTGAACTGGCCCGTTATGGTAAAGTCAGCTTCCAGCTCAACTGATCTGGACAAAACCCCGACATCAGGACTGTAAAAACAGTCCCAAACCCGAATAGAGGAGAAGTTTGAAAAGTATGAAAGCTGTTATCAGTGTAATCGGACAGGACCGCGTTGGAATCCTGGCCATGTGCGCCAATGTCTGTGCCGGACATCAGGTGAATGTTCTTGAAGTTTCACAGACTATTCTCGATGGTATGTTTTCGATGACCATGATCGTCGATATGGACCGGATGGATATTACCTTTGATGCCTTTGCAGGCGAACTCGAAACACTCGGAATTGAAAACGCTCTGGTTATCCGGGTCATGAACTACGAAATTTTCCAGGCGATGCACACGATTTAGAGGGCCGCTATGCAGACAGATAAAATTCTGGAAACCATCAAGATGATTGATGAGGAGTGCCTGGATATCCGCACCATTACCATGGGCATCTCCTTACTGGATTGTGCGGATGCCAACATTCATGAATCCTGCCGTAAAATCGAACGAAAAATCTGCACACTGGCCAAAGATCTGGTCAAAGTCGGCGATGATATTTCCCGCGAATACGGAATTCCGGTTGTCAACAAACGAATTTCCGTTACCCCAATTGCTATGCTTGCAGCCGCAAGCGGCGGCGACCCCGTTGAATATGCGCTGACGTTAGAGCGTTGCGCGCAGAAACTTGGTGTCAACTTTATCGGCGGCTATTCGGCTCTGGTCCAGAAGGGCTATTCCCATGGCGACAATGCGCTGATTGAAAGTATCCCAAGAGCTCTTGCAGCGACCCAGCATGTGTGTGCTTCCGTCAATATTGGCAGCACAAAAGCTGGCATCAACATGGATGCGGTCAAACAGATGGGGAAAATCATCCGTGAAAGTGCAGAACTGACTGCCGATGATAACTGCCTTGGCGCTGCCAAACTGGTTGTTTTCTGCAATGCGCCTGAAGATAACCCATTCATGGCCGGTGCTTTCCATGGCGTTGGTGAAGGGGACTGCGTCATTAACGTTGGCGTATCTGGTCCTGGTGTTGTCCGGGCTGCTCTGGCAAAAATGCCAAAAGATGCCCCAATGAATGAACTGGCCGGTCTGATCAAACGCACTGCCTTCAAAATCACCCGCATGGGACAGATGGTCGGCCGCGAAGCTGGCAGACGTCTTGGCGTTCCATTCGGGATTGTTGACCTGTCGCTGGCTCCAACCCCTGCTGTTGGGGACTCGGTTGCCTATATTCTGGAAGAAATGGGTCTGGAAACCTGTGGTGCTTATGGAACCACTGCCTGTCTTGCCATGCTCAACGATGCGGTCAAAAAAGGCGGCGTGATGGCGGCAAGCAATGTCGGTGGTCTGTCAGGTGCCTTTATTCCGGTTTCTGAAGATGCCGGTATGATCAATGCTGCATCCAAAGGCGTACTGAAACTTGAAAAACTGGAAGCCATGACCGCTGTTTGCTCGGTGGGTCTGGATATGATCGTTGTTCCAGGATCGACCAGTGCGGATATCATTTCGGGTATGATCGCGGATGAAGCTGCAATTGGTATGGTCAACTCCAAAACCACTGCAGTTCGTGTGATTCCAGCGATCGGCAAAGAAGTCGGTGACGTTCTCGACTTTGGCGGTCTGCTTGGATCCGGTCCAGTCATGGACATCAACCAGGAAAACAACTCCGTCTTCGTTAACCGCGGCGGACGCATTCCAGCTCCATTACAGGCTCTGAAAAACTAAGTGGACAATACGAAGTGAAAGTCAGAATGAAAATCTGAACGAAAACCAGAAGCAGATTGTTTTTCGTTTGGTCATTTCTCATTCAACCACTTTCTGCATACAATCAACAGACTCTGACATTTGAGGCCAGAGTCTGTTTTTTTCCGGGATAGGACGAAATTGAAAAGAAAAGATTATAAGAACAAAAAGGGTCGGTCAGAAGTGAATCCAACAAAATCCTGCGGGATTTTCAAATTTGGTGATTAATGTTTGCCTTTTAAAATTCACTGTGCTTAAATCTTCGCATAAACGTAGAAGAGAAGTAGTAAGGACTGGAAACTTGCAGAGAGACGGCGTTTGGTGGAAGTCGTCAGTGAAAGGTTCTGAACGTGTCTTGGAGTGCGGGTTAATCCCTGCCGTTATCCGCGTTAAGGATAAAGTGCCCCGATCAGGTCATCTCATATCAAAATCCTGACATCGGGGAAGTTAGGTGGTACCGCGTGATCAGCGCCCTTTCATGATGCGAAAAGCAATGAAAGGGCGCTTTTTTATTCGAGACTTCTCGAGGGATATCCAATATCCCGGAAAGGAAAAATGTTATGAAAAAAACAGTATCAGCAGCTTTATGTTCCGCTATGGCACTGACTCTGGCGGCATGCTCTTCGAATAGTGGCAGCACAAGCACAACAAGCAGCGAAGCAAGCAGCGTTGCAGACAGCCAGACTTCCACTGTCGCAAAATCTACAGAGCCTGAAACAGAAATTCTGATCGGTATTTCCCCAGACTACCCACCATATGAATCCAAGTCTTCTTCTGGTGAAATGGAAGGATTCGACCTGGAAATGACCGAATGGATCTTCAATTACCTCAACGAACAGGGCCACAACTACACATATGATTTCGAAGAACTCTCCTTCGACACCATCATTTCTGCCCTGCAGGCTGGTCAGATTGACTTAGGTATTTCCGGTTTCACTTATGATGAAAGCCGTAAAGGAATCTTCTCGGATTCTTACTATGATTCCGCTCAGGTTCTGGTTGTTGCAGAAGACTCTGAAGTAACCAGCACAGACGATCTGAATGGAAAACAGGTTGGTGCTCAGATGGGTACAACTGGCGAAGATGCCGCTAACGGTATTGAAGGCGCTGAAGTTGTCCCAACAAAAGATGCCAACATTATGATGGAAAACTTAAAAGCTCACGGACTCGATGCAGTTGTCATCGATAAAGCTGTTGCCGACAAATATGTCTCTGAAGGTGGATTCAAGATTGTTGGCGAAGACCTCATGGAAGAGGAAAACATCATCTACTCTACAGAAGCACACCAGGATCTGATGGATCAGATCAATGATGCCATTAAAGCCTTCAAAGAAAGTGAAGACTACCAGACTCTGACTGAAAAATGGTTCTCTTCTGCTGAAGCGGCTGAATAATGGAAAATATTTTAACCCAAGCCAATATCTTATTTCTGCTCAAAGGTGCCGGTATCTCGCTGGCCCTGGCCATTGGAGCATTGTTAATCGGAATGGTCATCGGTATCCTCATGGCTGCCGGCTGCCTTTCGAAAACAAAGATTCTGAACTGGCTTTGTAAAGGTTATGTGGAGCTTTTCCGTGGAACTCCAATGCTTTTACAGATTATGTTCTTCTACTTAGGTGTCCCTGTTCTGATTCGTCTGATTACAGGAACCCGCGTAAGAATGGACGTCTACATGGTGGCCTTAACTGCTCTTTCTTTGAACTCTGGAGCCTATCAGTGCGAACTTTTCCGTGCTGGAATTCAGGGCGTTGAAAAAGGACAGTGGGAAGCCTGCGAAACCCTTGGCATTGGCTACTGGCCGATGATGTTCAAAATCATCCTGCCACAGGCCTTTAAACGGATTATCCCACCACTGGTTTCCGAATTTATTACTCTGATTAAAGACTCCTCGCTGGCAAGCTGTATCGGCGCCGGAGAGTTGATGTACAACGTTCAGGTTCTGGGCGTTGAATACTACGATTACCTGGCTCCATTAATTGCAGCAGGTGTTCTGTATCTGACGATGACGCTGGTCATCAGCTGGCTGTCCCGTATTCTGGAAAGGAGGTTGTCGATCAGTGACTAATTCAAATCCTGAATATATGATCGAAGCCAAAAACCTTTCCAAACACTTCGAAAAGCTGCATGCACTCAACCATGCCAATCTGAATGTCAAAAAAGGCGAAGTGGTTTGTCTGATCGGACCTTCCGGTTCTGGAAAATCGACGTTCCTTCGCTGCATTCATGGTCTGGAAACACCAGATGAAGGGGAAGTGTATCTGGAAGGCGCTAAGATGGATCCTTCCAATAAGGCTGAATATCGTGCCCTGCGCAATAAAATGGGGTTCGTGTTCCAGCACTTCAACCTGTTTCCAAACCTGACGGTTCTGGAAAACTGCAAATTTGCTCAGACAACGGTTCTGAAACGTTCCGAACAGGAAGCTGAAGCAACTGCGCTTGAATACCTGGGAAAAGTCGGACTGGTCGATAAAAAAGATGCCTATCCAAATAACCTGTCCGGTGGACAGAAACAGCGTGTGGCCATTGCCCGTGCGCTTTGCATGAATCCGGAAATCATGCTCTTTGACGAACCAACGTCTGCTCTTGACCCGGAAATGATCAAAGAGGTTCTGGAAGTTATGCAGGAACTGGCTGATCAGGGAATGACCATGATCGTTGTAACCCACGAAATGGGCTTTGCCCGTAAAGTGGGAACCCGTGTTATCTTCCTGGAAAACGGTCATGTCATTGAAGATGCGGACAGTGAAACATTCTTCACGGCACCAAAATCCGATCGTGCCCAGGAGTTCCTGTCCAAAGTCATTTACGATTAATAAAGGATAGATGAAATGAAACTTAAGGATTTTCTGACTGAAAAGTGGATGAACAACTACGAGCGGGAAGCCAGATACAATCTGACCGATACTTCCTGCGACGCCTTGTCCATGAACGATCTGCTTGCCTGTCAGCCTGATGCACTGGCCGATTTGCCATTGGATTATGGCTGGATTACTGGAGATCCCGCTTTACGGCAGGAGATCCTTTCTTTGTATTCCAGCCAGGATGAAGATACGCTGACGACCACATGCGGGGCTTTGCAGGGCAACGAAATGGTGATGGCCATGCTTCTTGGCGATCAGGATCATGTCATTACCTTTACGCCGGGCTATCAGCAGTTTGCGGATTTCCCGCGCTGGCTTGGCTGCGATGTGAGTGAAATTGAGCTTTGTGAAGAAGACTGGTCTTTGGATCTTGAAACGCTCAAAGCAGCTTTAAAACCCAATACCCGACTCATTGTCTTTGCCAATCCAAGCAATCCTACCGGAACCTGGCTTAATAAAGAACAGCTCAATACGCTGGCTGCGATAGCCAGAGAACACACAAAGACCACAGGCCAGCCGCTGTGGATTCTTTGTGATGAGGTCTACCGTGATCCTATGGATGAAAACCAGCCGGCCATCAGTGATGTTTATGAATATGGCGTTTCTACCGGCAGCTTTTCCAAACTGCTGGGACTGGCAGGGCTTCGTTTAGGGTGGATCAAAGGCAATGCCGATCTGATCGACAAGATCAATACTTTCCGGGATTACACCATTATCTCGGCTGGTCCATTATCTGAACGGTTAGGGGCGATTGCACTTCAGAATAAAGAACAGATTCTGGACCATACGCACAAAACAGTTGCCGATAACCTTGAAGTTCTGCGCAAATGGCTCAAGCAGACTCCGTACTTTTCCTGTGTGCTGCCTGACCATGGAACAGTGGCGTTCCTGAAAATTCCAGAAGGAATTTCGAGTGAACGCTTCGCAAAAGATTTGCTTGAACAGACGGGAATCTTCTTTGTTCCGGGCAGCTGTTTCCATAAAGAAGGCTATGTCAGACTTGGTCTGGGTAAAACCCATGAAGATCTGGCTGGAGTTCTTGAAAAACTCGATGCCTGGACTCAAAACTGGCTCGCTCATCTTGATTAATCATTCCGAAGCTTCCTGTCAAAAAGAAGCTTCGGATTTTTTTATCCAAATAAGATTAAAAGAGGATGCCTGTGACGGTTCGAAATCAACAGATAAACCCAGAACGAAGGAAAATGAAGGAATTTGATGCGAAAATCGAGGAGTTCAAGCTTGTATAGGGTCCACATCTCTTACAATTCCCAATTGGCTGGAATGACCGTGTTAGAATGAGGGAATGAAAACATGGAAAAATATCATCCTGCTGGCAGTTTGTGTGCTGCTTTCGGGATGTCATTCAAAATCAAAAGTCGATCCGGCAACGTCTTCAAACTGGCAGTGCACCCAGTCTACAACTGTTCTCCAGCTTGAAAACAATCAGGATACGCTGCAGAAAACCAGGCAGGTTTTTATTCTGCCCTATGATGCGATTGTTCAGGATGAAAATACGGATACTCAGGAAGCCAGAGAGAAAGCTCTGGAGCTCTGTTCGCAGATGTTTAAGGATATTGATGGCGTAACATTTGAAAGCGAAGCAGTTGAAACCGGAATTCAGTGCACGCTGACCATCGATTATGGCCAGGCTGATCTTTCTCAGCTCAAAGAAGCGGGACTGACGGATGAGCTTGGATTAAAAGAAGGCTATATTTCTCTTTCCGATACGATCGACAAACTGGAATCGGATGGATTTGCCTGTCAGGCGGTGAGCCAATGAGATATTACATTTCGGACTGCCATTTCTTCCATCGCTCTTTATTGACCAGCATGGACAAAAGACCGTTTGAGAGCGTTGAAGAAATGAATGAGTTCATGATCAACCAATGGAACTCACGGATTAAAAAGAACGATGAAGTGGTGATTCTGGGTGATTTCAGCTGGGGAACAGCCGAACAGACGGAAGAACTGCTCAAGCGGCTCAATGGCCGCAAATATCTGATCAAAGGCAACCACGATCTCTATTTGAAGGATAAAAACTTTGATGAGTCTTTGTTTGTCTGGGTCAAAGACTATGCGGAAGTTCATGATAACCGCCGTAAGGTCGTGCTGTGCCACTATCCAATTGTCTGCTATAACGGTCAGTATCGGCTCGATGAGAACGGTCAGCCGAAAACTTGGATGTTATATGGCCATATCCATAACACCCATGATCAGGATCTGATTGATCAGTATGCCAAGGTGGTTGGCAAGAGCAGTCATAAGCGGATTGGTTCCGGAGAAGAAGCACCAATTCCATTTCAGATGATCAACTGCTTCTGTGTGCGCAGCAACTATATTCCATTAACTCTGGATGAATGGATTGAAGTCGAAAAGAAACGACAGGCCGCTCTTGAAGCGGATGAAAAGCTTTTGGACGAGGCCTCTAAACTGGCAGAGCCAGAAACGACAGGGAAATAGAAGAACAGGAAATATAGAAGAAAAAGAAAATGCGGATTTTCGAAAACTTCCATTGGAAGATCGAAAACCCGCATTTTTTGTATGAACGGCAGACAGCCAGAAACTGGATATAACTGAATATAAAGAAAAACGGCAGATCTTACGACCTGCCGGTTGATTTCAAATGGTGACGCGTACGGGATTCGAACCCGTGAATGTATGCGTGAAAGGCATATGAGTTAACCGTTTCTCCAACGCGCCATTTGTGTTTGTTTTTGGTGCCGCGCCTCAGCGCTCATTTATAATATCAGATCCCATTTGGATTGCAAGCAAAATATGAAAAAAATTTTTGCGATTTGATCAGATCCGGAAACCAAGATCGAACAGGAGAGCGGATAATCTTTATCTATCAGGTGATCAGACATTCTCAATTTTTGAAGCTCAACGCTCGTTCTTTGATTTCTGTAAATAGTCTAACACGCTCTGCCAACAGAAAAGAAGCCAGAGACTGAAATTATTTACCTGAAACAGATGATATTTAAATCTTGAATGCGTTGAATGTAGAAACGGAGCCGGATCAGCAGTCCAGAATAGAATTTTGTATCCTCCATCTCTGTTTCTCTAAATCCAGGATTGAAAGCGGCAGATCTACTGAAGCGAAGCGATGGTAGATTCACGCTCCTAAAGCAAGAATAGAGTAAGTCGTTTGAATGTAGGGATACACTCCCTTCGTTAAATGAGGTTGTTTTATCCCTGATAGGATAAAACGGTTACATCCCTGTCTGCGAACAGTGTTCGGCATTAGCCGGCGGGAGAAGGGTTAAGATACAAGATCCTTATCTAAGCCCCGC
>CAJTLE010000019.1 GCA_910577085.1 uncultured Allobaculum sp.
TCAGGAAGAGCAGGAGCTTTGCCAATGTATTGATCCATTTCTTCCTGGTCAAACATGTAGTGTCCGCCAATAGAGCGATGGGCAGGCATTCCATCTTCAATCATTTTGTACAAGGTGTGCCTGGCAACCCCGAGGTATTTGCAGGCTTGTGACGTCTTCATTCTCATGTATTTATAATAACACATCTATATTCATTATAGACTGTTTTTTCCTTAAAAACCCAATATAACCAACTGTTAAAATCCGTTCACTTCCATCTACGGTGTTTATCGAAATCTGTTACGAAAACCGAAGAATGTGACCGGAATTCGACTGATGGACTCGATCATAATGTTATCTTCTCTTGACTCTCCATTGATTCTTCATGAGCAGTTGTTCTTCTTGGGTCCATAGTCGGCGGATTTGAGAGGATTTGCATAAATCTGACTGATTATCCATGAATGTCAAAATGAGCTTAGAAAGACTTAGAAGAAGGAAATTTGAGAATTGATATCAACAAAGATTCATCTTGGCTGCTCGGATCTGGCTGGAAAAGTGAGACAGACTCCCATTGGGGAGTGGATTCAGAAGAGAAAAGGCCCAGGTCCCGAAAAACACTGCCGGATCCGCGATCGTCTGGCCAGGATCATCGTCATAAGGAAAAAGGACGTAAAAAAAAGCAGGAAGGATTATCCTTCCTGCCTGGTTGCTTCATGTATTTGATTGAATTACTTCACGAATTCAACGATTGCCATTGGAGCAGCGTCGCCACGACGGATACGTGTTTTAACTACACGAGTGTATCCACCGTTACGGTCTTTATAAGCTGGACCAATTTCGTTGAAGAGCTTCTGTAAAGCAGTGGTTCCATCTTCGTCAACTTCAACGTTGCGAACGAATGCAGCAGCCTGACGGCGTGCGTGCAGATCGCCACGTTTTGCGAGAGTGACAAGACGATCCATCACTGAACTGAGCTCTTTCGCTTTCATTTCAGTGGTTTCCATGCTGCCGTTTTCGATCAGGGAAGTAGCCATGTTACGAAGCAGGGCTTTTCGATGATCGGAAGTGCGGCCAAGTTTACGGTTTTTCATCTTCGACTCCTATGCGTTTTCTCCACCGGATCTGAAGTGCAGACCCAGAGAGTAGATTTTGTCTTTAATTTCCTGCAGCGATTTCTTACCAAGGTTACGAACATGCTGCATTTCATATTCAGTCTTCTGGCACAGTTCGTCGACCGTGGAAATACCGGCACGTTTCAGACAGTTGTAAGAACGTACGGAAAGTTCGAGATCTTCAATCATCTTGGACTTCAGAGAAGCATCATGTTCTTTTGAGGTTTCCTCTTCAGCTTCCTGAGCATTCTTCATGATGAAGTCTGCTTCAGTGATGATCGACAAGTGATCCCGAAGGATTTTCGATGCGATCGAAAGTGTTTCAGATGGTTTCAGTGTTCCATCTGTGTCAATTTCCATGGTCAGTACATCGTATGGTTTTCCGTCTTCATTGAATTTCTGAACGGAATGATACGCTACGCGCTTTACTGGGGAGAACAGAGAGTCTGTATAAATCACACCCAGAGGTGCGCTGTCGCCAGACTGTCTGTGTTTATTGATTTCCGAGCCGACATAGCCGCGGCCAAGTTTGGCCTGCATTTCCATTGTGAAATCTTTGCCGGCGGAAAGCGTACAGATCGGCAGATCCGGATTGAGCACTTCAACTCCTTCCGGACACTTGATATCCTTCGCAGTAACAACGCAAGGTCCTGTTTCATGAATGCGCAATGTGTAAATATTGTTGTCACTGATATTGATTTTTAAAATGAGCTGTTTCAGGTTAAGGATAATTGTGCTGACATCTTCAGCAACTCCTTCAATCCCTGTGAACTCGTGATATACATCATCAATACGAATGCTGAAAACAGCACCGCCTGGAATGGCTGAGAGCAGTACTCGTCTCAGTGCATTGCCCAGGGTGATTCCGAACTGATCGGGAAGGGGCGCCATCTCAAATTTTCCGGAAGTCTGGTTTTCTTCCAGGGTGGTGATTTCGTATTGTGTCATCTGCCGTACCTCCTTATTGTCCCAAAAAACTGAAGAACTGGTCTCCTGTTAATTGTTATTTCCTTTACAGTTTAACAAGTAATCAGGAAATTAGCCGCGTGGCCGCTTAGGCGGACGGCATCCGTTATGTGGGATTGGTGTTACGTCATTGATCATAGTGATATCCAGACCTGCTACCTGCAGAGCACGGACAGCGGCTTCACGTCCAGGACCTGGACCTTTAACCTCAACTGCCACGGATTTCATTCCATGATCCATTGCAGCTTTACCAGCTGCTTCTGCTGCCATCTGGGCAGCGTAAGGAGTGCTTTTACGACTTCCTTTGAATCCAAGAGCACCAGCGGAGCTCCAGGAAATGGCGTTTCCGCCTTCGTCAGTAATTGTTACGATCGTGTTGTTAAAAGTAGAATGGATGTGAGCCATACCTCTGGCAACATTCTTTTTAACGCGACGTTTTCTGACCTGCTGCTGTTTCTTTGCCATATTAGTATTTCACCTGTCCTTTCTACTTCTTCTTGTTAGCTACTGTTTTAGCTTTTCCCTTACGCGTTCTTGCGTTTGTTTTGGTTCTCTGTCCACGAACAGGGAGACCTTTACGATGACGGATACCTCTGTAGCATCCGATTTCCATCAGACGTTTGATGTTGAGCTGAACTTCACGACGAAGGTCACCTTCAACTTTGATCTGGTCAACTGCTTTACGCAGAGCGTTTAACTGTTCTTCGGTTAAGTCTTTAACGCGAATGTCACCGTTAACGCCTGTGTCTTTCAGAATCTTTTCGGCAGTTGAATTGCCGATTCCATAAATATAGGTTAAGGCAATGACAGTCCGTTTGTTATTTGGAATGTCAACTCCTGCGATACGGGCCATTTGTTCCTCCTGTTGTTAATCCTTTAATTAACCCTGTCTCTGTTTATGTTTTGGGTTTTCACAAATTACCATGACTCTGCCTTTACGACGGATAACACGGCATTTATCACAGATGGGTTTCACGGATGGTCTTACTTTCATGTGTGTTTACCCCTTTCGATTTTCACGTATTCAACCTGCTAAAATCCCCTCAGGACTGAACGTATTTTAGCAGAAACGTGACAGTCTGCTTGGCACGATCTACCACGGGGGTGGCAGAATTCCCTGACGGGCACTGACCGCGGGCCAGACGGCGAGGGAAAAGTTTCCCATTTGCTATTAAAGCAAATTCAGAACCTTGAATACAAGCAAATTGCGCCTAGATAGTATAGACGCAATTTGTTTTGCATGCAAGCATTCTTTTTAGAAGTTTATTTACTCAAAGCTTCCGTGATCTGAGCCCAGATTGTCTCAAAATCATTGTCCGCATTGATGGTTGCTACTTTATCCTGTTCTCCATAGTAGTCAATAACAGGCTGTGTCATACGGGTGTATTCACCAAGTCTGGTTTTCAGGCTTTCTTCATTGTCATCAGCTCTTGCGCTTAATGCAGTTCCGCAGTTGTCGCACACATTTTCAACAGCTGTCGGCTTGAAATAAATATTGTAGATTTCTCCACATTTTGGGCAAGTACGACGACCGAGAATACGTTTCTTCAGAACCTCGTGTGGAACATCCATGAACAGAATCTGATCGACTTCGTTTGCTGTTCCTTTTGTAGCTTCATCAAATGCTTTGGCCTGTTCAAGTGTTCTTGGATAGCCATCTAACAGATATCCATTCACGCCTTCAGGTAAGTTTTCCAGAGTGTCCAGAACCAGGCGGTTTACCAGATCATCAGGAACCAGCAGGCCTTTGTCCATGTAGGACTTGGCTTCCTGGCCAAGTGCAGTATTCTCAGAGATATTTTTGCGGAAAATATCGCCAGTAGAAATGTGAGCCAGACGGTAGTTGTCTTTCAGACGGCTGCTGAATGTGCCTTTTCCTGAACCTGGGGCACCCATAATTAAAAGATTCATATTTCCTCCATTTTTCGTCTCAGCCAGATCCGGTCGCAATTGGATTCTGGCCAGAATCTCTATGCTCCATACAAGCCATATCCTTTGTGTAAGACCATAGATCTTTCGAACGTAAGGCCTCCACAGAAGATTGAGCAGTTATGGTTCGTATGAATTTTAGCGCGGACCTGTTTATTCAACGCTTCCCGACACTCCAGATCAACCCTTTTTCTTTTGAATCGTCCATACCGCTTTCACAATCCGATTGATATTACTTTTGAATTTTCAGCGATTCAGATCCAGCGCCGACCACCTCTCACTTATTCTGTGCTCGAACTGTTTCCACCAACCGGATGAACTGGCTTCTTTTTCCCCTTCTTACTTCCCTTCTTATACGATTACAGGCTTATGCAATTACAAGCTTCTATGAGGCTTTCTCAGATGACCAGGTACGCCTCTTGCGAACCGCATTTCAGACATTGAATTCAGATTGAACACGGGCTATACGGCTGCCTAAAGGCTATAAATCGGTTGGGTATCTGGACAAAGAGCACAATGAAACCAAATCGTCCTGAAGATGTCCAGATCCGTCAATAAAGTGTCCAATCCGGGCTTTTTAGCCCCATTCCAGCCTCTATACGGATGATTTTCATAAAGACTGCATAAAAACCTGACCAGACGCCATAAGGCCTTAGCGGGCCTGCATTTTACAGCTAAACCAGAAACATCAGAGTTTTTCAGGGCCGATCAGGCAGATTGGCACCACGCTGACTCTGCCAGACTCTGGTTTTGGGGATCGCTGCGGTGTTTATGGAACTGCCAGCAAATCCATATTCGTACTGAATAGTTACCAGTACAAACAGCCGAATGTAGACTGACCTGCAATATCGATTTAAATAGCCGATCTACATACCGATATAAATATACATACCGATATAAATATACATACCGATATAAATATACATACCGATATAAATATAGGAAGAAATGATTGGGCAGACGGTCCTTTCCAGAGGGGGTCTGCCATTGAAAGCATGATTCAAAAACAAAAAGAAATTGAACCTGTCAGGGGAAAGTAAACAGACAGGTTCCACCTGTTGTCATTTTCCGTCAAATGGCCCCATTTTTACAACCCAAAAAAGAACATAAAAAAAATCCATACCGGTATTTACCGATATGGATGTGAAGTCGATCAATTAGTCAAAGTCGTAATACTTCTTGTACGCCTTCTGGGTAATCAGACCCTGCACCTGACGAACAGTTTCAATCGCTACACCAACAACGATGATCATACCGGTACCACCAAGCGCCATGCTTGTTGGCATTTCCGGCCAGAGCAGAGGCATCAGATGCGGAAGAACCGCGATCAGTGCCAGAGCACCTGCACCAAGAACGGTAATTCTGGATAATGCTTTGTTGATATAGGTTTCAGTCTGTTTCCCTGGTCTTACACTTGGAATATAAGCGCCGGATTTACCGAGGTTTTCGGCTGCCTGTTCCGGGTTAATCTGCATCTTCGCATAGAAGAATGTGAACAGAATAATCAGGATGACATAAATCGCAACGGAATACCAGGTTTTAAGACCCAGCCACTGCTGCATCGTCTGATACCAGCTCTGGTTGCTCGCAAAGAAGCTGGCTACCTGAATAGGAGCCATCATCAATGAGGAAGCAAAGATGACTGGAATAACGGATGCAGAGTTGATCTTTAATGGCAGGTAGTTCATTTTCGAATTCTTAGCCAGTGACATCGAACTGGATGTGTACTGGATTGGAATGCGAAGTTCTGCAGTGTTGATCAGGGTTACAAAAACGATGATCAGCAGGTAGATCAGAATGTAGGCTGCAAATACCCATCCACCATTTGGATGGTCTGCGCCAACAAGGCTGGTCCACGCTGCAGCGAACTGCTGCGGCATACGACCTACGATACCTGCCATGATGACCATGGATACACCATTACCAATTCCCTTTGCGGAAATCTGGTCACCAATCCAGACAAGGAACATAGATCCAGCTGTAAAGATCATAGAGGTATACAGCAGACGGGCAGTGTTTAAGCCGCCGATGAATAATCCACTGTACATATGGCTGAAGCTGTAACTGATGGAGAAGGACTGTACAAATCCGAAAACTACAGCCAGATAACGGGTATACTGGTCGAGTTTTTTACGGCCGTTGGCTCCGGATTTTGACAGTTCGGTCAGAGATGGAATAACATCCATGCTCAAAAGCTGAATGATGATGGATGCAGTGATGTATGGAGTTACCCCGATCGCAAATACGGAGAACTGTTCCAGGCCACCGCCTCCAAGCAGGCTCATCATCGCAAATAAGCTGTTATTTTCCAGACTGCCTACCAGACCTTCTGTGTTTACGCCCGGGACGGTAATTGCGCAACCCAGACGATAAACAAGAAAGGCAAAGAGAGTAAACAGGATTCTCTTGCGAATATCCTTGTTCGTCCACATTGCCTTAATTGCATGCATCTTAACGGACCTCTACGGTTCCGCCTGCTTTGACGATAGCTTCTTCAGCTGATTTGGAGAATTTAGCTGCAGTTACATGCAGTTTCTTCTCGAGAGTGCCTTCGCCCAGAATCTTAACACCAGCAAGCTGTTTTTTCAGGATGCCTTCAGATTTCAGAAGTTCTGGGGTGACATGTGTACCATCTTCGAAACGGTTCAGATCTTTAACGTTGATTACAGCGTATTCTTTACGGTTGAAGTTGGTGAATCCACGCTTTGGCAGACGTCTTGCAAGAGTAGTCTGACCACCCTCGAAACCAAGACGAACTCCGCCTCCGGAACGGGCCTTCTGACCTTTCTGTCCACGGCCGGCAGTTTTACCGAGACCGGAACCAGGTCCACGACCTACTCTTTTTCTGGATTTGCGGGACTGATTTGTGGAAAGTTCATGCAGTTTCATTGCGTTTCCTCCTTCTTACCCGCGGATTTCTTCTGGCTTTTTGCCACGAAGTTCAGCTACCTGGTCGAGAGTTCTGAGGGATTTCAGACCTTCAACTGTAGCGCGCACGGTATTGATTTTTCTACGGCTTCCCAGGTTTTTGGTCAGTACGTCAGTGATACCTGCCAGTTCAAGAACTGCACGTGTGGTACCGCCGGCGATTACACCAGTACCTTCAGAAGCTGGTCTCATGAACACTTTACCAGCACCGAATGTACCTACTACATCATGTGGAATAGTAGTACCTACGATTGGTACAGTGAACATGTTCTTTTTAGCTGCTTCGGATGCTTTACGGATAGCTTCTGGTACTTCCTTAGCTTTTCCGGTTCCTACACCGACGCGGCCTTTGCGGTCTCCGACAACAACCAGAGCAGCAAAACGCATCTTACGACCACCTTTTACTGTTTTGGAGATACGGTTGATGGAGACTACCTGTTCGTCGAACTCTTTCGGTTCTCTTCTCTGTCTTCTATCGTTTGCCATGGCGACCTCCTAGAATTCCAGGCCGCCTTCACGAGCGGCATCAGCTAATGCCTGAACACGGCCAGTGTAAAGATAACCACCGCGGTCAAACACAACTTTTTTGATATCTTTTTCGAGCGCGCGTTTTGCGAGCTCAGCGCCTACCAGTTTCGCAGCTTCAACATTGCCACCGTTTTTGATGTCCATGTTGACGGAGGAAGCGGAAGCGAGAGTTTTTCCGTTCACATCATCGATGATCTGAGCAGAGATGTTGGCGTTGCTTCTGAATACATTCAGACGTGGGCATTCAGGAGTTCCGCTTACTTTCTGGCGCAGACGTAAATGGCGTTTCTGTCTAGCCTGATTTCTTGACTGTTTTTTAATCATAGTCTTGCTCCTTTCCCACTACTATTTCTTACCAGCAGTCTTACCTTCCTTACGACGGATGTGTTCATCTTTATAACGAATACCTTTTCCTTTGTAAGGTTCTGGTTTGCGGACTGCGCGGACGTTGGCAGCGAATTCACCAACGAGCTGTTTGTCGATACCTTTTACGTTGATGGTAGTAGCACTTGGGCAAGTGACTTCCAGGCCATCTACGATTTCAATTTCTACTGGGTGAGAGTAACCAACGTTCATAGTGAGTGTTTTACCCTTCACGGCAGTACGGAAACCAATTCCGACCAGTTCGAGGTCTTTCTGGAATCCTTCAGATACCCCAACAACCATGTTGTGTAACAGAGCGCGGGTAGTTCCGTGCAGCTGTTTGGTTGCCTTTAAATCATTGGGGCGTTTAACAGTGACTGTGTTTCCTTCGTTCTCGATTGTGAGAATGTCAGAAAATTTTCTGGAAAGAGTCCCTTTTGGCCCCTTTACAGTCACCTCATTCCCTGGAGCAACTTCTACAGTAACTCCAGCAGGAATGGTAATCAGTTTATTCCCGATACGTGACATTCAAATTTTCCTCCTGCTAGATCCAGCATTTTGAATGAAAAAGCTGGATGGGGCAAGATCAGTCAAAGAGAAAGCCAGAAAATTCTGGCTTTTCTTTCTGATTCTTACCAGATGTAGGCAATAACTTCGCCGCCTACGTTGGCTTTTTTAGCGTCTCTGTCAGTCATTACACCATTAGAGGTGGAAATGATTGCAGTTCCCAGACCGTTGAGAACGCGTGGCAGATTTTCTGCTTTTGCGTAAACACGGAAGCCTGGTTTGGAAATACGGCGCAGACCAGAGATAACCTTTTCGCCGTTTTTACCATATTTCAGGTCGATAGTCAGGGTTTTCTTCACACCATCGGTTTCTGTGGAGAAACCGTTAACGTAGCCTTCTTCAACCAGAATTTTTGCGATACGTTCTTTCTCTTTGCTGGAAGGCATGGAGACAGTTTCATGCTTCTGAGCAAGAGCGTTGCGGATACGTGTAAGCATATCTGCGATCGGATCGGTCATAGTCATGTTGTTTTACCTCCTTGCTTACCAGCTTGCTTTTTTGACACCAGGGATCTGGCCATTGTATGCCAGTTCTCTGAAGCAGATACGGCAGATGCCGTATTTTTTCAGTACAGAGTGCGGACGTCCGCATCTCTGACAGCGAGTGTACTCGCGAACTTTGAACTTCTGAGGACGCTGCTGTTTTAACTTCATCGCTTTCTTTGCCATGAGTTCCTCCTACTTCTTAACGAAAGGCATACCGAGGTCTGTTAACAGAGCTTTTGCCTCATCGTTGGATTCTGCGGTTGTAACAATAACGATATCCATACCACGAGTTCTGTTGACTTTATCGAAGTCAATTTCTGGGAAGATGATCTGTTCTTTTACACCGAGAGTATAGTTTCCGCGTCCATCAAACGCTGTATCAGAAACACCACGGAAGTCACGTACACGTGGTAAGGAGATGTTGAATAACTTATCCAGGAATTCGTACATCTTTTCGCCGCGCAGAGTAACTTTGCATCCGATTGGCATTCCTTCACGAACTTTAAAGTTCGCAATGGATTTTCTGGCTTTAGTGATTACTGGAGCCTGTCCAGTAATGGCAGCAAGTTCTTCAACTGCTTCGTCCATGAACTTGGAGTTCTGAATCGCGTCACCAACACCGATGTTGACAACTACTTTTTCAATCTTCGGAACCTGCATGATGGAAGAATAGTTGAACTGCTTCATCAGACTTGGAACGATCTCGGTCTGGTATTTTTCTTTTAACCGGTTCATTGTCTATCCTCCTACTTCTTTTCCTTAATTTCGTTACCGCTCTTCTTGAAGTAACGAACTTTTGTTTCTTTACCGTCTTTGTCAGTTACTACCTTGTAACCTACACGGCCAGCTTCTTTAGCTTTTTCATCGTAAAGAGCAACGTTAGAAACGTGGATTTTTGCTTCTTTTTCGATGATTCCGCCATCAGGGTTAGCCTGAGTTGGTTTCTGGTGTTTTTTGACAATATTGACACCTTCAACGATGACCTTGTCTTCCTTCGGGAATACAGTCAGGACTTCGCCAACGGTACCTTTGTAAGCCCCGGTCATTACCTGGACTTTGTCACCTTTTTTAATCTTCACGAAAGATCCTCCTTACAGTACTTCCGGAGCCAGGGACACGATCTTCATGAAATCTGCATCACGAAGTTCACGTGCTACCGGGCCAAAAATACGAGTTCCCCGAGGGGTGTTGTCATCTTTAATCAGAACAACTGCGTTGTCGTCGAATTTGATGTAAGTTCCGTTTTCACGACGTACACCATATTTAGTACGAACGATAACGCCTTTTACTACGTCACCTTTTTTAACGGTTCCGCCAGGAGCTGCCTGTTTTACAGTGCAAACAACGACATCACCGATGTTGGCAAATTTACGCTTACTGCCGCCAAGTGGACGGATAACCAGTACTTCTTTGGCTCCCGTGTTGTCGGCAACGCGCAAACGGCTTTCATTTTGAATCATTTGCTTTGTCCTCCCAGCTTATCCACGGGCTTTTTCAACGATCTGTACCAGACGGAAACGTTTAGTTTTGGACAGAGGTCTTGTTTCCATGATCTCTACCAGGTCACCGTATCTGGCTGCGTTTTTCTCATCGTGGGCTTTAAATTTCTTAGTATATTTAACGCGTTTACCGTAGAGAGGATGTTTTTTCATCGTTTCTACAGCAACCGTAACAGTCTTGTCCATTTTGTCAGAAACGACTCTGCCACGGTAAACTTTTCTGTTGTTTCTTTCTTCCATGTTTGCGTCCTCCCTGACTACTTATTCATTTCGCCAAGAATAGTTTTGATTCTAGCGATATCTTTCTTTACGGTTTTCAGACGAGCTGTGTTTTCCAGCTGGCCTGTAGCCTGCTTAAAGCGGAGATTGAACAGCTCATCTTTCAGCAGGTTCATTTCCTGGAGCAGTTCAGCTTCAGATTTAGTACGAAGTTCACTTGCTTTCATGACTATTCAGTTTCTCCTTTCCGTACAAAACGAGTCTTAACAGGAAGCTTGTGTCCTGCAAGACGCAGGGCTTCTTTTGCGACTTCTTCAGGTACGCCGGCAACCTCGAACATGACACGTCCAGGTTTAACTACAGCTACCCATCCTTCTGGTGCACCTTTACCAGAACCCATGCGGACTTCGAGCGGTTTTTTCGTTCTTGCCAGATGCGGGAAGATTCGAATCCAAACCTTACCACCACGCTTCATGTAACGAGTCATCGCTACACGGGCTGCTTCGATCTGACGGTTAGAAACATAGTTTCCGCTTTCAGCTACCAGGCCGTATTCACCGAATTCTACTTTGCGGCCGGCTTTAGAACGGCCTTCGTAGCTTAAACGGTGAGGACGACGATATTTAGTGCGCTTTGGCATTAACATAATTACTCGTTTCCTCCTTCTGGAGCAGCGGCTGGCTTAGCTGCCTGTGCACGACGTTCGCCGCCGTTTGCACGTCCGCCTTCTCTGCGTGGTCCGCGGTTGTTGCGGCCACCCTGACGACGATCATTGCCGCCACGTCCGTTTCTGCCTCTTGCAGGACGCTGACGTCTCTGTTTTGGTGCTTCAGGTTCTTTAACCATTTCACCTGGCAGAACTTCACCGCGGCAGATCCATACTTTTACACCCAGTTTTCCATAAGTAGTCATGGCTTCTTCAAGGGCATAGTCGATATCTGAACGGAGTGTATGAAGAGGTACAACACCTTCAGAGTAACCTTCTGTACGAGCAATATCAGCGCCGCCAAGACGGCCGGATACGGAAGTTTTGATACCTTTCGCACCAGCTCTCATGGAGTTCTGGATTGCTTTTTTCTGAGTTGCACGGAAAGACTTACGGTTTTCGAGTTCGTTAGCGATCCAGCGTGCAACCAGTTTTGCATCAAGGTTAGGGTTGGCAATTTCAACGACGTTGATCTGCACGTTTTTCACGTTCGTGAGTTTCTGCAGTTCTTTTTTCAGACCGGAGATGGATTTACCATCCTGGCCGATTACAACGCCTGGGTGAGCAGTCCGGATGATCACGGTCAAGCGGTTCTGCGTTCTTTCAATTTCAATTCGGGAAATCTGAGGATCGGCTTTTCTCTTATCTGCTGCTGCTTTGGAGAGGTTGTCATAATACTTTTCTACGGCATTACGGATCTTCACGTCTTCCATCAGAAATTTCGAGAATTCTTTATCGTCTGCATACCATCTGGACTGCCAGTCACGGATGATACCGGTACGCATTCCAATCGGGTTTACTTTCTGACCCATGGGGATCCTCCTTATTCCTTCTCAGCCACTACAACTGTGATGTGGCTGGTGCGCTTGTTAATTGGGCTTGCGCTTCCCTTTGCACGAGGCATGAAACGTTTGATGGTTACGCCTTCGTTTGCATAGCATTCTTTAACGTACAGTTTGTCTTCATCCATATCGTGGTTGTTCACTGCGTTAGCGACTGCGGATTTTAATACAGCGCCAACCATTTCGCCACCTTTGTTAGGTGTGAATTTGCAGATGGCAGCTGCTTCTTCTACGTTCTTGCCACGAATCAGATTCAGAACAAGTCTGGCTTTACGAGGCTGAATGCGAAGTGTTTTTGCTGTTGCTTTTGCTTCCATGCTGACCTCCTATTTTCTGCCTTTCTTATCATCCGATGCATGACCGGTATATTTACGAGTTGGAACGAACTCACCGAGTTTGTGACCAACCATGTCTTCAGTTACGTATACAGGTACGTGTTCTTTACCGTTGTAAACGGCAAATGTGTGTTCAACAAATTCAGGGAAGATTGTTGAACGGCGGCTCCAGGTCTTGATGACTTCTTTTTTGTTGGAAGCGTTCAAAGCCTGTACTTTTTTCATCAGGTGCTCATCAATGAATGGCCCTTTTTTCAAACTACGACTCATTTCAACGTTCTCCTTGTTCTATTTGCCGTTTCTTCTGCGGACGATCAGTTTGTTAGAAGCTTTCTTCTTATTACGTGTCTTAACACCAAGAGCTTTTTTGCCCCATGGAGTCATAGGCGCTTTACGTCCGATTGGGGTACGGCCTTCACCACCACCATGTGGATGATCATTCGGGTTCATAACAGAACCACGAACTGTTGGGCGTACACCTTTCCAGCGAGTGCGTCCTGCTTTACCAAGGTTAACCAGGCTGTGGTCTTCGTTACCAACGGTTCCTACAGTAGCGCGGCAAGTGCCGAGTACTTTACGAACTTCGCCGGAAGTCAGACGCAGGGTTACGTATTTTTCTTCGATACCAAGGATCTGAGCGGAAGCACCGGCAGCACGTGCCATCTGTCCACCCTTACCAGGTTTGAGCTCAACGTTGTGAACGATTGTACCTTCAGGCATGTTTCTCAGCTCAGCAGCGTTTCCTACTTTGATATCAGTTTCTGGTCCAGAAACGACTTTCATTCCTACTTCCAGGCCTTTTGGAGCGAGGATGTAGCGTTTTTCACCATCAGCGTAAGTCAGCAGTGCAATGTTGCAAGTACGGTTTGGATCGTATTCGATTGCAGTTACTGTAGCTGGGATGTTGTCTTTATTACGTTTAAAATCGATGATTCGATATGTTCTCTTGTGTCCACCACCCTGATGACGAGTAGTGATGCGGCCGGTGTTGTTACGTCCACCTTTGCTCTTTAATGGAGCAGTCAGGCTTCTTTCTGGTTTTTTCTTTGTGATTTCTTCAAAGGTAAGACCAGACATTCCACGACGGCCAGGTGTAGTCGGTTTATACTTTTTAATTGGCATAAACTTTTTCTCCTCTCATTCGCGATATTTATTCAGGAAATAGCGTCTTCTCCCTGATGGGCAGAACTATTCTTCTTCCCCGTAGATGTCAATCTGATAACCAGGTTTTAAAGTAACGATGGCTTTTTTGAATCCGTGGATTGTGGATGTGTGACGGCCATAACGTTTTGGTTTATCTTTTGTATTGACGATGTTTACTTTTTCGACTTTAACGCCGAAGAGGTTTTCAACAGCCTGACGAACTTCAACTTTGTTAGTCTGTTTTGGAACCTCGAAGGTATATTTACGAAGGTCATCCATCGCTGCAACAGACTGTTCAGTTACAACTGGACGGATGATAACATCTCTGTAGTCTTTCATGTTAAGCGAGGGCCTCCTCTACTTCTTTCACTGCCTGTTCAGTCATGTAAACTGCGTTGGCATTGAGCAGATCGTATACGTTGATTGCTTTGGAGTTCATCATCATTACGTCTGGAATGTTGCGGGCAGACAGGTAAACGTTGTCTAATCCTTCTTCGTCCATACCAACGACGAACAGAGTTTTTGTTGGCGCCTTAACTGCTTCAACGATTGCTGCGAAGTCTTTAGTTTTTGGCGCATCCAGTACGAGCTGGTCGATCATTCCGAATTCTTTGTCGAGAACTTTGCTGGACAGAGCGGATTTCAGAGCCAGTCTGCGAACTTTTTTATTGATTCGGTAAGAGTAATCTCTTGGTTTTGGTCCGAATACGATTCCACCGCCGCGGAACTGAGGTGCGCGGATGGAACCCTGACGGGCACGGCCTGTACCTTTCTGACGGTAAGGCTTGCGTCCACCACCGGAAACTTCGGAACGTCCTTTAGTGGAGTGAGTTCCCTGACGTTTGCTGGCCTGCTGCATTTTTACAGCTTCATACAGAGCTTCTGTATGAGGTTCAATGGCGAAGATTTCGTCATTCAGATCGTACTGTCTGATGACTTCACCTTTCTGGTTCAATACGTCGATGAGTGCCATTATTCAGTGACCTCCTTTTCAGTACGGTCGATCAGAACAACTGGAGCTTTATCGCCTTTGCTTGTTTTAGCAGTGCGGATCATTACCATGCCTTTTTTAGGACCTGGAACGTTACCTTTGATCAGAACGTAATTGTTTTCTGTATCAACTTTGATAACAGTCAGGTTTGGAGCGGTTGTTCTCTTATGACCTTCATGACCAGGCATTGCTGTGCCTTTCATGATGCGTCCCTGACGGGAAGTAATACCGTTGGTAGCCAGAGATCCGATGTGACGGATGTTCTTGGATCCACCATGGGATTTTGGGCCCTGGTGCGCATTGTTGCGGTAGATGGTACCCATGTATCCTTTACCTTTGGATGTGCCGATTACATCGACCTGTTCTCCTGGGGTAAAAATATTAACGCTGACTGTGTCGCCTGCTTTGACGTCGAGGTCGCAGTCGCGTACTTCTCTGACAAAACGTTTTGGACCGGTACCTGCTTTGTTTGCATGTCCGATTTCAGGTTTTGTCGAATTTTTTTCTTTTACATCTTCGAAACCGAGCTGTACTGCATTGTATCCATCTGTATCAACAGTTTTAACCTGCAGAACTACGTTTGGTTCGGCTTCGATTACAGTTACAGGAATCAGCAAGCCATCTTCTGTGAAGACCTGAGTCATCCCTAACTTTCTTCCTAACAAACCTTTCACGATGACTTCCTCCATTAAAGTTTGATTTCGATGTCAACGCCGCTGGGCAGTTCCAGTCTCTGCAGTGCATCGATGGTTTCTTTGTTCGGTGCAACAATATCGATCAGACGCTTGTGCGTGCGGATTTCGAACTGTTCCCGGGAATCTTTGTACTTATGTACAGCGCGAAGGATCGTAACGACCTGTTTTTCTGTAGGCAGTGGTACAGGTCCTACAACCTTTTTTGCACCATGTGCCTGTGCAGCTTCTACAATTTTCTTAGCGCTGTCGTCCAGGATACGATGCTCATACGCTTTTAAGCGGATTCTCATAGTGTTTTTTGCCATGGTTGCTCCTTTCGTTTATTCAAGATAAACATGCTCCATGCGAATTCCCTGACCCATTCCATGACAACGTCTTTCAGTGGGTCAGCAACCTCGCACTTCCTTGCAGTGCTTTGGTATTCTAGCATCCCCTCCCCGCTACCGCAAGGGGAAACTGTAAGATTTCTTCATTTTTTTATCAGTCAAAAATCCGAAACCTAAAGGATTATCCCGTTTTTAGTCTTGGAAATGCTTTCAGCGCAATGTAAGCGGGCTTTCAGAAGATCTCCATCAAGAAGACCAGAACCACTCGTTTCAAACCGAAAGGACGTCGCAAAAGACGTCGTGAACGTCTTCAAAACGAAAATTGGTGTCCAGATTGGCTTTCCTGATCCCTGAAGGTCCAGATTGACCATTCTGATCTGGATGGATGCCAACAGTAATACGCATGTTTACGGGCAGATTCTCCTATTGATAAGATGATGGAAGAGATTTCGCAGCTTTCCAGTCAAATCATCCGATTAAGATTTCTTTATCTGCCTGGCTCAATTCTACTCAACAGAGGCCGATTTTGCATGTTTTGAAAGTCACTTGTTCACAAATCACAAAATCCGCCGGATCTTATGGCAGACATAGGACCAAATTGGGCATTTTCTTACAGAAGGCCGTCCTGAAACGATAAAAAGGAGCCATCTTTCAAGACAGCTCCCTTTCCTGTTAACCTTCTACTCATCATTTTATGCTTCTCCCGATTTTCTGGCTCTTCTGATGATCTCGTGAGAATTCGAATCTTTTTTCAGCGATTAACAGGTTCTTAAAAGGCTCTTCAAAAGTTCTTCTCTGTATTTCACCGGTTCTTATCTTCTTCATTCGTGTCTTGGCCCGGCTCCTGCCTGGATCCAGTTTCCTGTTTTCCATCGTCCTCTGAATCCGGCCGCTCTTGATCTTTCTGTTCTTTTTGGATTCCATCTGCAGTCACCATCGTATGATCTGGATTTGCCTCATTGGATGGCAGATAGAACGTCTGCGTCGGCCCTGTATCAAACATCAGCAGTTCAGGTTCTGGAAATTTCTTATACAAGAGATAGAGATCATAAATATCTCCCACACAGCCGCCCCAGTGGCTTGCCAGCAGCAAAATGAAGACTTCTCGGAAAAACCAGCCCGGGGAAAGCAGGATTCCAAGGCCAAAGACAATCATAAAGACAACCAACGGTGCCGCCAAAGCTTCAATGGCAACTTTGCGGCTGACATAGACATCTTTCACTCCGCACCAGGCAACCGTTGCATTGAATCCAAACGAAAGCTTCTTGTGGGTTCTCGCCGAATAGACAACACCATGAGTCAGTTCATGCCCGACCATGTAAACCAGCAGCAGGATATAGAACACACCCAGCATTCCCAGAAAACGCCAGTGATCATAGATCTTCGTCTTCATGTTATAGATGACCACGCCAATCACAGCGGCAATCAGGGGCACGGCCGCCACTACATTCATTGTGATCGCCAGTTTCTTATTGGATGCATCAACCTGAAAGACTTCCTTGTAGCCTTCAGGCAGTGTCTCGGTATATAGAGGAAGTTTCATCTTTGTCTCCTTCTTCGGGCTGCTCTCCTGGTTCTTGATTCATAATTCTTTCCAGTCTCTTGATTCTGTCTAGACCTTTGATTCAATCCAGATCCTTCTATCAGGGTCCTTCATTCGATTCAAACCCATCATTCTCGTTCTTATTTTACGAATCCTGCTGTTGTATCGTCAGAAATTCTCATTCTGGTTGACATCATGATCTAAATTGACTGGTTTTCTGATGATTTTCTGAACGGTTCATTCCACCCCTGGAAGCCATCTGTAAAGCAGCTAAATGGATATCTAAAAGAGCATCTAAAAGAACATCTAAACGAGTGCCTATAAGAGCATCTATAGTCCCTGTTAGAAGAGGCCGAAAGAGTGTCTAAGCGGACATGAAAAAAACCTGAATGTGACTCTTCCCTGTTTCAGGAAAGGATCATCATCCAGGAGATTAAAAGTTCAATTCAATTGTTGATCAGAAAACCGGATCAGCTGCGCAGATCGTGGCCTTCAATGGAAATCTTGTTGTCACTCAGGAAAGTGTCCTGCATTTTGACAAACTTTTTCTTTTCGAAATAGTATGTGGCAAAGAACACGATCAATGACGTATCAAAGGCTGGCAGCAAATAAGTCAGCAGCAGCCAGAGAACAACCGCCAGCACATCGAGCAGTACGAATTCTTTGATGGAACCGTAGAATCCGACTGTCTTGAGCTGAGAGGTCAGATCCAGCAGCAAAATGACTAAGGCTGCTGTGCCGATTAAAGCATCCACCGAGAAGTTGATCAGATAGTTATTGCTCAAAACCGATTTGATGAACATGCACACCAGCGAAGCACAGATCATATTGATCATGCCGCTGATGCGAAAGACAGTCAGATCATCCCGCAGGGTGGCGGCAACGCTGTCAACAAACGAGGTGCTGTTCTTACGGGAGAGCAGTTTGTCTGGAATCTTCTTGTCTTCCAGACGCAGATCTGTCACCCAGTTGATGAGCAGATGCTTCATCCCGACGGATTCATGCATCTTTTCAATGCTTGAAAACGCCCGGGCGTATTCCGCATCTTCACTTAATGGAGCAGCCTTTCGGGTGAGCGCTTTGGTATTCCAGTTTGGAGTCAAAAAACTCATTCGAAGGATACCGAATCCGCCCCATCGATCACGATGTTGGTGCTGAAGTATTTCTTCATGGCTTCATACAGATAGTATGGGTCTTTGGCTCCGCCTGTTTCAAAGGAAGAGTGCATAGCCAGCTGAGCCAGACCAATATCAACGGCATGAACAGAAACCTGTGTATTGGACAGGTTGCCCAGTGTCGAACCACCAGCAATATCAGAACGGTTGGCAAAGCACTGAACAGGAATTCCGGCCATCTTGCAGATCTGACTGAAGACAGCTCTGGAGAAAGCATCTGTTGTGTATTTCTGGTTGGCTGCTTCTTTGATGATTGGACCTTTATTCAGTTCAACCGCATTTTCAGCATCTGTTTTTTCTGGATGGTTTGGATGAACAGCATGACCGTTGTCAGCAGATACCAGGAAGCTTCCAGCAACTGCGCGGTAGTAGTCTTCATCCGATTTGCCAAGAGAGTCGTTGATGCGGTGCAGAGTATCCTGCAGCAGAGTGGACATGGCCCCCTGTTTGGTGTTGGAACCAACTTCTTCGTTATCGAAGCAGCAGTAAACATCAATCTTGCCGCCGTGTTCTGCATTTAAGAAGCCCTGCAGAGTGGTATAGGCGCATTCCAGGTCATCCAGTTTTGGAGAAGAAACGAATTCATCGGCATAACCCCAGACAACACCTGGCATACGGTTGACTAAGAACAGGTCTTTTCCGCGGATCGACTCAACGTCAATACCAAGTTCTTTAGCCACCATGGCATCAAAGGATCCTTTAGCCATTTCGCCAGCGGACATCAATGGGCAAAGGTCAACCTGACGGTTGAAGGCATAGCCATCATTGACCTGACGGTTGAAGTGGATTGGTACGTTTGGAATCGTGAGAATGTCACGATCGATGTAGAGCAGTTTGCTTTCAATGCCCTGTTCAGTTTCAACCAGGACACGGCCAGCAATGGATAATGGGCGATCCAGCCATGTGGAGTCGATCATGCCGCCGTAAGCTTCGACATTGAGTTTGAGATACTGTGCAGGACCAGTCAGTTCAGGCACAGCTTTAATTTTGTAGGTTGGGGAATCAGAATGAGCAGCACTCATCTGGAAATGGTAGTCAGTCAGATTCTCTGGAATATAGAAGCCAAGGATGGAACTATTGTTGCGGATCACGTAGTATCCGTGGCCTGGTTCCAGATTCCAGGCATCTTTTTCTTTTAAATGGGTGTATCCCTTTGCCACCATCAGCTTTTCGATGGAAGCAACGGAATGGAACATGCTAGGGCACTCAGCAATGAACTGGGTCAGTTCCTGAGCGAATTGTTTGTAGGACATAGATAAACCTCCTCCATCACAATAGCACATACAAATCAGCCAATTAAGTAATAATCACAATCCTCTTTATGTTTTTCTTGGCCCTGAACCTGCTTTAATCGAGATGAATTATACGAAAACGATTTCACGGACTACCTTCTTAGGCTACAATTGCGATAACGCTCTGTACACAGGGCAGTCTTCGCTTTTCTGATTTTTCAGGATCAGAGCTCTATAGGTTCTTTTCTGAAAAAAGCATTGGAAAGAGTCCATCACGATTTGAAACGCGAACTTTCCAAGGCAGTGTTCAAAATTCTGCTTTCAGATCCTATGGCTGCCGACCACAAGCAAAAAACGTCCTGTTTTCACAACCCGCTCCAGTCCTATCCAGACTGACTTGCCCAAACAGACAGAAGATCGACAAGATCTCTTATATACAGAAAGGAGAGCCCGCCAAGATTATGTACCATATTCCTAACGACAAACGGACCATCCGCTCTGCCAGACATATTTATGCCGGCCTGCAGGCTTGCCTGAAAACCAAGTCTTTCGAAGAAATTACCATCACTGACATTCAGAAAGCTTCAGGGGTTTCCCGAAGCACCTTCTATCGCCTGTTCGATAATCTGAGTGACGTCATCTACTGGACGTGTGACACGTATTTAACCCGCTCTTTTGAAGCCATCCGTGACGAAGACCAGCATGACGAACTGGCTTTGACCCGTCACTTTGTCGCGTTCTGGATGGAGCAGTCCGAATTTTTTGAACTGATGCTTCAAGTCAGACAGCCCTTTATTCTCTATCAGTGTCTTTTACAGGCCTCCGGGAAAATGCGTGAAGATGAAAAAGTTCCCTTGTGCGCTTCTGCCTGGAGGGACGATACCGAAGCCCGCTATGCCCTCAACCTGCACGCCGGGATCATTTTCAGCCTGCTGAAGACCTGGCTGGAAGGCGGCCGCAAAGAATCCATTGATGAAGTCATGGCAATCCTTGAAAAACAGCTGGATACTTTCTCAAAGAAAAGAAGCAGCCAGAACACTTTGCCTGATCAAACGCCTGCCAACGAAAAAAGTCCTTCATGACCATGGGGAGTCATGAAGGACTTTTCATTTTGGTTTTAGTTTTCAATTGCAGAATGGATTCAATCAGAATCTATCCAGCCCGAATTAGTGGAGAACAGCCTTTTCAGCCTCATCCTGTTTTTTACGGATTGCTGGCATGATCAGACCTAAAGCCAGTAAGACAAATGGCATCAGGATGTTCAGGACTGTACGCAGCACGTCGCCTTCCTGGTAAACGCCAAGGAGGCAGCAGGCAGCAGTAACGAAGAAGCACCATCCACCAATGAAGATCGCCAGGTTTTTATTCTTAACGAATGTGTAGTCGCTGTGGAATTTGTTTCCGACTTTGCGCAGCATGATATAAGCAAAGAATACCCATAAGTAACGCATTGGCATACATACGGAGTTCAGCTTGGTCAGCCATGCGATGATATCTGCAGCAGAAGAACCTAACAGCTGAATCGCGATGATGGATCCGGACAGGATACCGATCAGAATGATACCGTTGATGTAAGCACCGTGCTTGTTCTGTTTGAGCAGATTTTTTGGAACGAACTGTCTTGCGGATTCATCATCGAGCAGCATACGTAATGGAGCATCGATCGACAGAACCAGCGTTGAGAACTGACCGATAGCGTTGCAGGCACCATACACAACAACGAAGAAGTTGCCGACATGGTAGTATTCGCCAAGTTTCTGGAAGCACTCATAAGCACCGTTGGCAATGAATAATTTCTGAGCATCACCTGTGATTTCAGCAGCAGGAATCATCATACCCATTGCGATGGTACCCAGAATTGCGCAGACCATAACCATGATTGCCAGCGCAATCATACCTTTCGGGAAGTCTTTTCCAGGATTGTTTACCTTATTTACATAAGGGGAAATCTTTTCACAGCCGCCGACCGCAAAGACAAGGATCGAAAGGCTGGTGAAGTACTGAACATTGAATTGTGGAATTAAATGTTCCCAGCTCCAGTCAAGTGGAACATAAGTTGCCGATGGGTTAATCATTGGCGCTGCAAACATCATCACGATGTAAAGCAGGGACATAACGAACATCGAGCTTCCGGCAAGGGATGTCAGAGCTTTTAAAGGCTGCAGACCTTTGGAAGCAACCCATAAGAAGAAGACAAAGACAATACCTGTTGCCAGCTGAACCTGCCAGGAAGGCAGAGAGTCATACCATTCATTGCGCAAGAACATCCAGGCCAGGGCTTTCAGACCGCCGCTTCCTTTCGAAGCAATGTATGGGATATGAACAACCCAGTAAGTATAACCAGCGTAGTAAGCCAGTTTTGGGTTCGTAGTTTCGAGAACCCAGCTGGTAACCCCACCGCCTGCATTTTTAAACGCAGAACCGAGTTCACCAACCATTAATGCATACGGTACAAAGTACAGGGCAAACATCATGATCCATGAGAAGATGACCTGTGTACCATTAAAATAACCAAATCCGTTTACTACGTTACCAAAGCCCCAAACAGTGGAGAACGCCATAAACGCAAGGGTAATCCAGCTGATCTTCTTCGCATCAGAAGCAGCTGTAGTACCTTTGTTGGAAGACATAGAAAAACACTCCTTTCACTCGGTCATTATCCCATAAAAACAGTGAAATGTGACCTCCTTTTGAAACTTTGTGATTATATCCAAAAAGATGGGAATCCTGTTTATGAAATTTATCATCTCTGAAAAGTAATTATTTACATTTCATACAGAAACTTTCAAGAGAATGGTTTCCAAGAATGTCAGAATTTATCAAAAATTCTTTATTTTGATGTGATCTCGATCTTTCGCACTTATTTCATCTTCTTTTAATAACCATATGTTTTCTTAAGATTTATATTTACTTGTGAGATTCGCTATTGTTTTGCGCTTTCATATCTCAATATAAACATCACTCATTTTTGATTTGTTCAGATATCACGAACATTTTAACTTTTCTTCAATATTGCTTTTATTCAGATACGCTTATTGCCGCTCTCCAGACCGATTTTTAGATCGACATTCGATCTTCTTGGATATAGACGTTCATAGGCAGGATGATTAAAATGAAGAGTGCCGCGTCAAAAATAGATCCCTATGCAGGCAAACTACTTCATGGCGAATCCGGTCTTTTAAACTGACATAATTGCCTCAATGAACCACGAACCCGGGTTGTCGACCGCGTGCCTTCAAAATGGATCCTGATGGCGCCATCATTCAATACCGATCCTCAGCTTTTGATCAGTTATTGAACGATACGATTGAACGGTAATACTGAACTGTAAAAACTGATTGAATGTATTTTGATTTGATAAGGAGTTATTATGCCGATTTCTTCTTCGAGAAAACCTCAGTCCACCCCCTGGAAACGGGCGACAAGATCCTGTGTATCCTGTAATACCTTTTTAGGAGCTGCCCTTGCTGCTTCCCTGCTGCTTTCCGGGTGCAATGGATCCACTACGGAAGAATCCTCTTCCTCTGCTTTTTCCCTGACCGTTTCCGACTCTTCTCAAAAAGAGAATTCTGCTTCGCAGATGATTACCGATCAGGCGGCCAAGGAAGCCCAGGCCAGACTGGATCTCATTTCCCAGAGTCCTGCGGAAACTGTTGTTGATGTTTCTGGACTGGATCCAGAGCAGATTCGCAGTGCTTTTCACAGCATTGAACTGAGCGAAGATCAGCTGCTTGCCTACGGTGACAGCGTCTATTCTAATGAGCAGTCCTTTATCACGCCGGATCAGCTTCGTCTTGTCCGGGTCCTCTTCTTCGATTTTTCGGGTCAAAGCCGCGTGGGCGAGCTGATTGTGAATGAAAAGATCGCCCAGGACATCGAAGAGATCTTCTATGAACTGTACCAGAACGCCTATCCGATCGATCACATCTATATTCCAGTGGAATATGGCCAGGATGATAATGCGATTATGGAAGCCGATATTACCAGAGCGCAGGCCTTTACCACCGGTGAAGACGGCCAGTATCAGGAACATGAGCATTCATTAGGTCTTGCGGTAGATCTCAATGCCTTCTATAACCCGCAAGTCATCGTGGAAGAAGATACCATCACGGTTCTGCCGCCAGCAGCCGTCGATTATGTCGATCGTGAAAACAAACGGCCGTATATGATGGATGAAAATGACCTGGCCGTACAGCTGTTTCAACAGCATGGCTTTACCTGGGGCGGTATCTGGGAAGGCCGCAATGACTACCAGCATTTCGAAAAAGGTTTTGATCATGAAACCAACCATATCGATCCAAACCTTCACTATGGCGCTGACTGACGATCAAACAGCCAGTCTGTAACGAGTAAGCCTTATAACAGCCAATCGAATTTTCTGCCCGGACTTTGTTCCGGGCTTTTTTTCGTGTCCAAACCAGGCTCTGGCACCGAGAAAGAAACGGAAAAAGAAAAACTGCTTCGCCGTCTGTAGGGCGAAGCAGTTTTAAGCGTAAAAAAAAGCCGCGAAACGAAGTTTCGCAGCTTTGAAGTCTATTGATGATTATTCAACGATTTCAGTAACGTTTCCGGCACCTACAGTGTGTCCACCTTCACGGATAGAGAATGTAGTACCATTTTCGATAGCGATAGGAGCGATCAGTTCAACGTTCATTTCAACGTTATCACCAGGCATAACCATTTCAACGCCATCTGGCAGAGTGATTACACCGGTAACGTCAGTTGTACGGAAGTAGAACTGAGGACGGTAGTTGGAAACGAATGGAGTGTGACGTCCACCTTCATCTTTGCTCAGTACATAAACGTGAGCTTTGAATTTTGTGTGTGGGTGTACGGATCCTGGTTTTGCCAGAACCTGTCCACGCTGTACCTGGTCACGGGAAACACCACGGAGCAGAGCACCGATGTTGTCACCAGCACGAGCTTCGTCGAGCTGTTTGTGGAACATTTCAAGACCAGTCAGAACAGTTGTACGAGTTGGTTTGATACCAACGATTTCAACGTTGTCGGACAGGTGAGCTGTACCACGTTCAACACGTCCAGTAGCAACTGTACCACGACCGGAGATAGTCATAACGTCTTCGACAGCCATTAAGAATGGTTTATCAACGTCACGAACTGGGTCGTCGATCCAGTTATCAACAGCTTCCATCAGTTCATCGATAGCTGGAGTCCATTTTGGATCGCCTTCGAGAGCTTTCAGAGCGGAACCGCGGATGATTGGTGTGTTGTCACCGTCGAAGTCGTATTCATCGAGCAGTTCACGGATTTCCATTTCAACAAGGTCGATCAGTTCTTCGTCATCAACCATGTCGCATTTGTTCAGGAACACTACCATTTTTGGTACACCTACCTGACGAGCAAGCAGGATGTGTTCACGTGTCTGAGGCATTGGACCGTCAGTAGCAGCAACAACAAGGATTGCGCCATCCATCTGAGCGGCACCAGTGATCATGTTTTTGATGTAGTCAGCGTGACCCGGGCAGTCTACGTGAGCGTAGTGACGTTTGTCTGTCTGGTATTCAACGTGAGCAGTGTTAATGGTGATACCACGAGCTTTTTCTTCTGGAGCACCATCGATCTGATCGTAGTCAGTTTTCTGAGCCATACCTTTGTTAGAAAGAACGCTGGTGATAGCTGCAGTCAGAGTAGTTTTTCCGTGGTCAACGTGGCCGATTGTACCAATGTTGACATGGGTTTTACTTCTGTCAAATTTTTCCTTAGCCATTATATCCTCCTAGAGTAATTTTCAGACTGTTGATATTCTATGATATTCGGGAACCGAAATCAATCATTACCGCCATTTGGATCAGGCAGACGGCCAGCCCGCATTCTTTTTTAACAGCGAATGAACTGTTTTAAACGAAAATCAGATAAGACTTAGCGTTTTCAGACTCCGCAGTTCTGTTACAGACTACTTACCAGCTTCGGCAATAATCTTTTCAGCAACAGATTTTGGTACTTCTGCGTAGTGGTCAAAGTGCATGGAGTAGTTTCCACGACCCTGAGTGAAGGAACGCAGGTCAGTTACATAACCAAACATTTCAGCCAGTGGGATCATGGCACGTACAATTGTAGCGTTACCACGTTCTTCCTGGTCAGTGATCTGACCACGACGGCTGGATGCGTCACCCATTACAGAACCAAGGTATTCCGATGGTGCTGTAATTTCAACGAGCATGATTGGCTCTAACAGAACAGGGTTGCACTTCTTGGCAGCTTCACGAAGAGCCATGGAAGCAGCAATCTTATAAGCCTGTTCAGAGGAGTCGACATCATGGTAGCTTCCGTCGAACAGAGTGGCTTTAACGTCGATCATTGGGTAGCCGGCAAGTACACCTTTTTCCAGCGCATCCTGCAGACCTTCGTTAGTTGGTTTGATGTATTCTTTTGGTACGCTTCCGCCGACAACAGCGTCAACGAATTCGTAACCTTTACCTTCTTCGTTTGGCTCAAATTTGATCCATACGTGACCATACTGACCTTTACCACCGGACTGACGGATGTATTTACCTTCACACTCAGCAGCTTTGCGCAGAGTTTCACGGTAAGCTACCTGTGGTTTACCAATCTTGGCATCTACGTTGAACTCACGACGCAGACGTTCTACCAGGACGTCCAGCTGAAGTTCGCCGACACCAGCGATGATTGTCTGACCGGTTTCTTTGTTGGTGTATGTTTTGAAGGTTGGGTCTTCTTCAGCCAGTTTAGCCAGAGCAAGACCCATCTTATCCTGGTCAGCTTTAGTTCTTGGTTCCAGGGACAGTTCGATAACTGGTTCTGGGAACTGCATTTTTTCCAGAATAATTGGGTGATCCGGATCGCACAGAGTATCACCAGTAGTGGTGTTTTTCAGACCAACAGCGGCAGCGATGTCACCGGAGTAAACCTTCGGAATTTCGTGACGCTGGTTAGCGTGCATCTGCATGATACGGCCGAAACGTTCTTTCTGATCTTTAGAAGAGTTCAGAACGTAGCTTCCGGAATCAGCAGTACCGGAATATACACGGAAGAACGTAAGTTTTCCGACGTATTTATCAGTCATAACCTTGAATGCCAGAGCCGAGAATGGTTCGTCATCGGAAGCGTGGCGTTCAGCAGGTTCGCCATCCATCAGAGTTCCTTTGATTGCTGGAACATCCAGTGGGCTTGGCAGGTAAGCGACAACTGCATCCAGCATTGGCTGAACACCTTTGTCTTTGTATGCGGAACCGCATAATACTGGGAAGAATTCACCGGTGCAAACGGCAACACGCAGAACGCGTTTGATGTCTTCAATGGATGGTTCTTCACCTTCAAGTACCTGCATCATCAGATCTTCATCGTAGTCTGCCAGGTATTCCAGCAGTTTTTCACGATATTCTTCCATCTGATCGACCATGTCTTCTGGTACAGGTCCTTCTTCGACGATAATACCTTTATCGCCTTTGTTGTAAAGAGCTTTACGTTCGATGATGTCAACAACACCTTCGAAGTTTGTTTCAGCACCAATTGGCAGCTGGATTGGGCAGGATTTAGCACCGAGACGATCTACGATCGTATTGCAGCTCATGATGAAGTCTGCACCGGTGGAGTCCATTTTGTTTACAAATACAATACGTGGTACACCGTATTCAGAGGCCTGACGCCATACGGTTTCTGTCTGAGGCTCAACACCGGCTTTGGCATCCAGAACGGTTACAGCACCATCGAGTACACGCAGGGAACGTTCAACTTCTACGGTGAAGTCAACGTGGCCCGGAGTATCGATAATGTTGATTCTGTTGCCTTTCCAGTGAACGGTTGTAGCGGCAGATGTAATGGTAATACCACGTTCAGCTTCCTGATCCATCCAGTCCATTGTGGATGCACCATCGTGAGTTTCACCGATCTTATGGTTTACACCTGTGTAGTACAGAATTCGTTCAGTGGTTGTTGTTTTTCCGGCGTCGATATGAGCCATGATACCAATGTTGCGGGTATCGTTAAGTGAATATTCTCTTGGCATGATTCGACATCCTTCCTGTTCAAAATCTATCTTAATATATAAAACTATATAAAACGGAAAATCAGATTCAGCAGTGCTGAAGCACTTGCCTTAAAATTACCAGCGGTAATGAGCGAATGCTTTGTTGGCTTCAGCCATGCGGTGAACGTTGTCACGCTGTTTTACAGAAGCACCGTTGCCGTTAGCAGCATCGATGATTTCAGCAGCAAGACGCTGTTCCATTGTTTTTTCGTTACGCAGTCTGGCGTAGTTTACTAACCAGCGCAGACCTAAAGTCAGTCTTCTTTCTTCGCTGACTTCAACTGGTACCTGGTAGTTTGCACCACCAACACGTCTAACCTTCAGCTCGAGCTGAGGCATGATGTTTTCGAGAGCCTGCTCGAAAACTTCCATAGGCTGTTTGCCTGTTTTAACTTCTACAATGTCAAATGCATTGTACAGAATTTTCTGGGCTGTTCCTCGTTTACCATCAATCATGATTTTGTTGATTAAACGAGTTACGAGTTTGGAATTGTAAATAGGATCTGGTAAAACATCCCGTTTTGCAATATGTCCTTTTCTTGGCATTGGTTTATTCTCCTTTCACGATTGACGACTATTTCTTAGGTTTCTTAGTTCCGTATAAAGAACGGCTCTGACGGCGTTCGTTAACACCAGCGCAGTCAAGTGTTCCACGGATGATATGGTAACGAACACCTGGCAGGTCTTTAACACGTCCGCCGCGGATTAATACAACAGAGTGTTCCTGAAGGTTGTGTCCGATTCCTGGAATGTATGCAGTTACTTCCATGCCGTTGCTCAGACGAACACGGGCATATTTACGAAGTGCAGAGTTTGGTTTTTTAGGGGTCATTGTACCAACACGAGTGCAGACACCACGTTTCTGTGGGCTAGTCTGTTTCGTAGCTCTGGACTTTAAAGAGTTGTAGCCGCGGTTCAGCGCAGGAGATTTAGACATGTTCTGGCTGGACTGGCGGCCTTTACGAATTAACTGGTTAATTGTAGGCATTGCTTCTCCTTATTTATCCTTTTAATCTAATGTTTCATGCAAACGAATCCGGGTGGTTCATAAACACCCCTTTAAAAAAGTGGGCGTTGTCACCCATTTGCATGCTCAAAAAGCTTACAAAATTCACAACCTCATGTCAACTGCAAATTCTCATGAAATTAATGAAATTTTTATGAAAGCGCAGCTTTCATTTCCCGTAAATTGCCCTTTCAGGCGGATTGTTGTGCAAATTCCGCATTTTTCTGGTGGAAGGGTTTTCCCAAAACTGGTCCTTGATTTTGACTCGATCTGAATTTTTCAAAAATTTCGTCCGGAATCTAATTGCTGTTTTGTTGGCTGCTATTTCCCTGCATGCCCGCTGTTTCACTGGGCGCCGGCTATTTTCCTGTCCATCGCCCTTTTCCTGGACACCTTCCACTTTCCTGTCGTTCTCTTCTATCTTCCTGCCACTCAGACCAGACCATAAAGCTGGCTGCAGAAGAACTGGCTGCAAACTTACAGATAAATTGGCAGACCGGTCTACAGATCAGCTTTGTCTGAATCTGAAGTCAGAGGTTCAAGCTGAAAGATCTGCGCATCAAAGAATTCAGCCTCGGCGGGATCGTGCGTGGCAAAGACCAGTGCAATCTGTTTTTCCTGACAGATCACCTTCACGGTTTCCATGATCTGAGTGCGCAGTT
This sequence comes from uncultured Allobaculum sp., assembly GCA_910577085.1. GTDB lineage: Bacteria > Bacillota_I > Bacilli_A > Erysipelotrichales > Erysipelotrichaceae > Allobaculum. Next base: position 29,240 of record CAJTLE010000019.1, read on the forward strand.
TGCCATCCAGAGCATGGAAGATTTCATCCAGCAATAACAGCTGCGGCTCTTTCATCATGGCTCTGGCTAACGCAATCCGCTTGCGCTGTCCGGCCGAAAGCGTGGAGACGGGCTGATCCCAGAACGATTCGCAGTTGAACATCTTTCCCCACTTACGTGCTTTGCCTTTTCTTTCCTTACGCGGGCAGGCTGACCAGTCAATGCCCAGTTGGATATTGGTCATGGCCGAAAGGAGTGGATAGAGTCCTTCCTGATCAAAGACCATGGAGATCTTCTCTGGACGCAGGACTTCTCCTTCCGTTGGTTCGAGAATACCGGCAAGGATTTTCAGGATGGTGCTTTTGCCAATTCCCGATTCTCCCATTACAGCAATCCGGCTGTCGGGATAGATCTTCAGATCGATTCCTTCCAGAATTTTCTTCTGATCCAGTTCAATCCCGGTGTGACTCAGACTGGCAACCAGTTCTTTTTTCTGGTCTTCCTCTTCCCAGTTCCCCGCTGGATCGATATTCATCTTTGAATCCTGTCTGGAGACAGCATCTCCATCCTGGTTTTGAATTGTTTCCTGATCGGTCAGCTGATGATCCACCATATCGGCACCTCCTGTAAAATTCGATTCGTTTTAAAACTAGATTGGCTTGCTGCCTGGATTTGCTTACAGCATGAATTCATTTAAAAATAAATATGTTCTGTAAGTGTTGACTGTCCTATATGGCTTTGTTAAGATCATCACCCCGGCTCTGGAAACAGAGTTCAAAGGCCAGACAGACTGCCATAGCCTGTCTGATCAGACATCATGAAAGAATTCTACAGCTCAGACTGGCAGCCTGATTTCGGGTCTGTTCTTCTGGTCCTGGGCAGATAAAGATCGATTCAAGAATCGATAAGACGCGGGTTTTCATGCCTGTTCTCTGGACTTAATTGAGTCCCGCTTTTACTGCCTATCTTTCAGGCTATAGCGAACGCAACGAAAAAATCAAGTATAAGATTGGAATTTCAATCCGGGAATATTCCTTTTTCAGTCTTAAAGAATTTCGTTGTCAAGAGAGACATTGAAGAAGTGTTTTGCTATAATGATGTCGCTTGGAGATATAGCATTTTTCCTACAATTGAGATAAGGTAAACTGATTCCTCTTATTTGTTGTCGAAAACCGTCAACATAGTTAGACAGTTATTCTCGTAATAATCTCTTCTATGTTCCGTCGGTATCCTTATAATTTGAGTAAGTTGACCACTTGACGGCATGTCAGGTAAAAATCTCGTCTTCAAGTGCCGGGGTTCTGACGCAAACTTTGTTGGAACCCTGTGTTCAGGCCCTAAGAGATGTCTTGAGTGACATCTCTTTTTTTGCACTCTTTTTACATGTCTAAAATATAGCGAAAACTAGTTCTATAGATTTATATATGGCTTTTAATATGATAAAATTAGACATATAGGAGGCCATGTATGTCTATCTCAAAATCTTTCAATAAAAACACTGGAACCACATATGTTTACGATGTCTATGAAAATTACTGGGACAAAGAGAAGAAGAAATATGTCCAGAAAAGGCGGCTGATCGGCAAAATTGATCCTGAAACAGGTGAGATTATCCCTACCCGATCGAAAAAAAGAGCTGCGTCTCAGCAGAAACCACCCTGCGAAAATTCAGATTCCGACTATCAGACTCTTTACGAGCAGGCCAAAAAGGAACTGGAACAGAAAAATCTGGAGATTTCTCTTCTGAACACAATGCTTGACCAGCTTCAGAAGAGGCTTTCATCTGTCCTGAAAACTGTCATTCCTGCTCTCCAGTCTCAGATTGACCAGCTTGAAAAGCTGGTACAGGAGTAATCCATGACCGCCCGAACTGTTCTTCCTGAAGGCTGCAGAGCTTTTCGCTCTCTGGATGATCTCTTTATCCCTGTAGATATGATCGCTGATCCTGACCATCCGCACTATACGGACGAAAATGGCTGGATCCATTTTCATCTGCTCCAGACGGAAAACTCTGAAGCAGCAGTCTGCCCCCATTGCGGCAGCACCGACTGCTGTGATCACGGATATTCAATGCGAAAATGCCAGATTCTTCCCATTGCCGGCCAGACTGCCTTCGTCCATATCCGGCAGAAGCGCAGAATCTGTCGAAACTCGGATTGTCAGGCCACATCTTTTGTCATGCCTTCTAATGGCTTCAAGATGTTTCAGCAGCGTT
>CAJTLE010000020.1 GCA_910577085.1 uncultured Allobaculum sp.
GAAGAGCAGGAGCTTTGCCAATGTATTGATCCATTTCTTCCTGGTCAAACATGTAGTGTCCGCCAATAGAGCGATGGGCAGGCATTCCATCTTCAATCATTTTGTACAAGGTGTGCCTGGCAACCCCAAGGTATTTGCAGGCTTGCGACGTCTTCATTATCATGGATTTATAATGACACATCTATTTCATTATGGACTGTTTTTCCCTTAAAAACCTAATATAACTAACTGTTAAAATCCGTTCACAAAGTTTGGGTCATTGAGAAATAAAAGCTGGACTGTACGAATCAACCACACTCTGACACTCGCATTCTGATTTCTTATTAAAGATCCAATAAGATCAAAGATTCGATCAGAGGTGGTGTGTTTTTGAGGGTTGTGTGATGGCGGGGCGATGTATTTTTGAAGTCTGCAGGGAAATTATCTTTTCCAGGCAAAACTCGAAAACTTTATCGTCGATTACCTGCTGCCTAGAAGCGTTTGCCTTTGGCAAGCTGTTTGAGGCAGATCCGCAGCAGTTCATCGACTTTGGCCTTGGCCAGGACGTCCGGTTCAATCTGCAGCGTGTTGATTTCAGCATCCTTATAACCAAGCGACTGCAGCGCATCGACCACTTCACTCCAGACGGGGTTTTTAGGCGCTTTGTTTTTGTCTTCTTTTGGTGGTGTGAAGACGACTTTTCCTTTGAGATCGAGAATGATCTGACCAGCGGTCTTGCTTCCAATGCCCGGCAGCTTTTTGAGTGTTGTGGCATCAGCATTTTCGATCGCCTTGATCATCGTCTGGACATCGATATACTGCAGAGCATTGAGCACGCTCTTGCAGCCCAGTCCTTTCACTGTAATCAGCAGGGTAAACAACTGATATTGTTCTTCACTTTCAAATCCATAGAGGGTCTGGCCATCTTCGCGAAACTGCTGGTAACAGAAAAACTGCACCTCCTGGCCAGGGGTGTAACTTGCGGGATTGAGAACGTACACTTCATAGCCGACATGACCGGCTTTGACAATGACACGATCCTTGCGCTGTAAGAGAATTGTTCCTTCGAGATAAGCGATCAATGTAACCATCCTTCCTTGACAGAAACAGAAAATCCCGTTTCAAATCATCTCATTTTCTGCATCTTTTCGTTTTAAAGTGCATGAAATGTGTCTCGCATTTCATTATAACAAATCCCACTGCACTTCGCTTTTTTCCGTGAAAAACGTATGAGCGCCTGCCTTTGATGCAAATAGAGGCAGGATGATCTTTCAACATTTTCAGAAAGTTATTTTCATTTTTCGCCCGTTTTCGGCCTCTTCTTTGACAGATTCCACATTTTTTCGAAATTCTTGCTAGTGATTTTCAGTATTTTCAGAAAATAGTGTTATAACTTTGATACTGCTTCCGGATTTGTATAAGTTGTGAAAGCAAACGTACATGATTCGCAAACAGTTTAATTAGAAAATGACAGGAGACAACGAAATGAGTAAGATCTACAACTTTTCCGCAGGCCCAGCCTGTATGCCCGAAGCTGTTCTGAAAAAAGCAGCCGACGAAATGCTTGATGCCAACGGCTCAGGAATGAGCGTTATGGAAATGTCACACCGATCTTCAAGCTTCGAAAACATTCTGAAAGATACTAAGGATACCATGCGCCGCCTGGCTAACATCCCGGATGATTACGAAATCCTCTTCATCCAGGGCGGTGGAAACTTACAGTTTTCCATGGTGCCAATGAACTTCAACAAGAACGGTGCCGATATCATCAACACTGGTCAGTGGACGAAAAAAGCCATCAAAGAAGCGCAGAAGCTTGGTCGTGTACACATTGCTGGCGATTCCTCTGACAAGACATTCACCTACATCCCAAAAATCACTCAGGAAGATCTCGATCCGGATACAGACTACGTCTACATCTGCGAAAACAACACCATCTACGGAACCAAATACAAAGAACTGCCGCCTCATGAAGGCAAAAAACTGATTGCGGACTTATCAAGCTGCATCTTTACAGAACCACTGGATGTCACCAAATACGACATGATCTTTGCGGGCGCCCAGAAAAACCTCGGCCCGGCTGGTGTCACGGTTGTGTTCATCAAAAAAGATCTGCTGAACGACAAACGCGATGGCATTCCAAGTGCCATGCTCGACTACCAGACCTATGTTGACAACGATTCCATGTATAACACTCCACCTACTTATGGCATCTACATGGTCGGCCTGGTGTGCAAATGGCTCGAAGATGAAATCGGCGGCCTGGAAGAAATGGAAAAAATCAACCACAAGAAAGCCGCTCTGTTATACGACTACCTCGACCAGTCCAAAATGTTCTCCAACCCGGTTGCCAAGGAAGACCGTTCCTATGTCAATATCCCATTCGTAACGGGCAATCCAGATCTGGATAAGAAATTCATTGCCGAAGCCAAAGAAGCCGGCTTTGAAAACCTGAAAGGCCACCGCACAGTTGGCGGTATGCGCGCATCGATCTACAACGCCATGCCGATTGAAGGTGTCGAAAAACTGGTTGCCTTCATGAAAAAATTTGAAGAGGAAAATGCCTGATGAGAAAAATTTCGTTAATGAACGCCATTTCCCCCAAAGGAACGGCGGTATTCGATGATACATACGTATGCGAAGAAAAAGCTGAAAATCCAGATGCCATTATGGTTCGTTCGGCTGATCTTCATGACTATGCCTACCCTGAAAATTTAAAAGCCATCGCCCGTGCCGGTGCTGGCGTCAACAATATCGATCTGGATGGAGCAACTGATAATGGAATCGTCGTCTTCAATACTCCAGGTGCCAATGCCAATGCCGTAAAAGAGCTTGTCTTTGCCGGTCTGCTGCTGGCCAGCCGCGATCTGTTCCATGGTATGGAATGGGTTAACTCTCAGGAAGGCAGCCCAACCCTGGCCAAAGATGTAGAAAAGCAGAAAAAGAAATATGCCGGTAACGAAATCGCCGGTAAGACTTTAGGCGTCGTTGGTCTGGGTGCCATTGGAAGTAAAGTGGCCAATACCGCTTTACATCTGGACATGAATGTTCTGGGTTATGACCCTTATCTGTCCGTTGATTCGGCCTGGAAACTTTCCCGCTGGATCGAACACAAAACCGATCTGAAAGACCTGTTTGCCAACGCAGACTTCATTTCCCTGCATCTGCCTTTACTCGATTCCACAAAAGGTCTCGTCAACAAAGAAACCATCGCTACCATGAAAGATGGCGTCAAGATTCTGAACTTTGCCCGCGGCGGTCTGGTGAATGACGATGACATTCTCGAAGCTCTGGATTCTGGCAAAGTGGCTTTATATGTCACTGACTTCCCAGATGGCAAACTGGCCGGCCATCCAGGCGTGATCGGTCTGCCGCACTTAGGCGCAAGCTCGGAAGAATCCGAAGAAAACTGCGCTGTTCAGGCAGCCAAAGAATTACGTGCCTACCTGGAAGAAGGCAACATTGTCAACTCTGTCAATATGCCAAACATTTCCCTGGAAATGCGCATGCCTTATCGTGTAGGCGTTATTCATACCAACACGCCAAAAGTGCTTTCCCGCATTACAGACATTCTGTCCAAAGACGATGCCAACATCGAAAACCTGCTCAATAAATCCAGAGGCGATGTCGCTTACACCATTCTGGACCTGGATACAGCTCCAGCCGAAGAATCGTTGGAAGCCATCCGTGCTTTACGACAGGTAATGCGCGTAAACCTGTTTGAAAAGGATAAAGCGTGAGCATTTTTACCAGCGCCAACATTCTGCTTCCCGCAGATGAAAATAAAGAAAACTGGGCGGTTGTCGCCTGTGATCAGTATTCCAGCGCGCCTGAATACTGGGATGGCGTGTATGAACGCGTCAAAGACCAGCCAAGTACGCTCCATCTGATTTTGCCTGAAGCCTGGCTCAACACCGAAAAAGGAGCCGCTCATCAGGCCAGAATCCGCTCCAACATGGAAGACTACCTCCAGAACGATATTCTCAAACTCTACCCCGATGCGTTTATTTATACCGAACGCACTCTGGCCAACGGTCTGATCCGTCAGGGCCTTGTTGGAACCCTGGATCTGGAAGCCTATGACTACCACAGCCCTTCTGATCATCCGATCCGGGCTACAGAAGCCACGATTTTAGAGCGGATTCCGCCTCGTGCAAAAATCCGTTCCCAGGCTATTCTTGAATTCCCGCATATCCTGCTTTTACAAAATGACAATCAGGATCTTCTGTTCCAGCGCATTGGCGCAATCAAAGATCAGCTTGAACTGCTCTACGATTTTGATCTGATGGAAAATGGCGGCCGGATTCGCGGGTGGCTTGTTGAAGGAGAATCCAAAGCATTGATTGAAAGCTGGATCGATGAATATGAATCGGCCCAGCATGCAATCAACCCGGCCAGTCCGCTTGTCTATGCGATCGGCGATGGCAACCATTCTCTGGCTGCAGCCAAAGCGGTCTGGGAAGATATCAAATCGAATCTTGATTTGGCTGATCTGGGCGATCATCCAGCCCGCTATGCTCTGGCGGAACTGGAAAACCTGCACCATGAAGCACAGAAATTTGAACCGATCCACCGCATTCTCAAACATGTCGATGTTGATCATCTGATTGCTTCCTTTAATCAGGTCAGTGCCGAAGACGGCTATGCGATTGAATGGCTCAGCCATGATCAAAAAGGAACCATCTATCTGGATTCCAGCATTTCTCCCCTTCCCCTCGCGGTGCTCCAGCATCATCTTGATGCCTACCTCGATGAAAACGAAGGTGAGATTGACTATATCCATGGCGAAGAAGACTTAACTGCGCTGGCTATGCAGCCAGGCAATGTCGGTTTCTTCTTACCAGCCATCTCCAAAGATTCGCTGTTTGAGACGATCAAAAACGATGGTTCGCTGCCGCGTAAAACGTTCTCCATGGGTCATGCCCAGGAAAAGCGCTATTACATGGAAGGCCGCAGCCTCATCGATCACCAGAAATAAAATCAAACCGATTCGAAACAGGGTTTCCCTTCTTTCCTGTTTCTTAAACGTCATCCTCTATGGGTGGCGTTTTTTTATGCCCGTCAAAAAAGGCCTCTTTCCAGACTGGAAAGAGGCTGAAGAGTTTCATTCAATTGTTCAAATCCAATATTCAATATTCGATTCAGCTGCCAGTATCTGATCCAGCAGCAATTCTCAACATCCAATCCAGCTTTAGAAATCCAGATCGATATCGAGCAGAACCGGACAGTGATCGCTGCCAAAGACATCATCGAGAATCTGCACGGAACGAACCTTCGGCAACAGTTCCTTGCTGGCGAGCCAATAGTCAATGCGCCAGCCTTCATTGCGGTCTCTGCCTCTGGTTTTGTAGTTCCACCAGGAGTACTGGCGTTTTTCCGGATAGAGCTCCCGGAACAGATCGACAAAGTCATCCATCAGATAGTTTTCGAAGTTGTTTCGCTCTTCTAATGAATAGCCGGCTGCCCCGATGCCATCCTTTTCATCCCAGATATCAAGTGGTGTGCGGGCGATATTCATATCCCCGCAGATCAGCACCGGACGGTCAATGGACTTACAGTAGGCCGCAAAGGCTTCATCCCATTGCTGGCGGAAATCCAGCCGTTTTAAAGCGTTCTGGCTGTTTGGGGTATAAACAGTCACAAGGGCGAAATCTTTGAAGTACGCGGTGATTACACGTCCTTCCTGATCCAGTTCTTCAATTCCCAGTCCATAAACAACCTTTTCGGCGGGTTCAAGGCTGGCAATCATTGTTCCGGAATATCCCTTCTTCACGGCTGAATTGATATAGGTGTATGGATAGAGATATTCATCCATTTCAATCTGATCAGGCTGCGCTTTGGTCTCCTGAAAGCAGGCAATCTGCGCATCGATCAGAGAAAGAATCTGTTCGAGCCCTTTTTTCTGGACGGCCCGATATCCATTTAAATTCCACGTTAATAGTTTCATTGGTTTTCTACACGCATGATCCCAGATCGTTTTCGGAGATCTTTGCAGGTGCCTCCATTTTTATGATTTCTGTTCCTGGTTCTGTTCTGGCTTGTAGTCCTGGTGAATGATTGGCGTCTGGCGGTCATCTAACAGTTCAAAGTTGCTTTCCCGGCACAGATAAACCGGGCGGTCTTTGACTTCCAGATAGGTTCTGGCCAGATACTGGCCAAGAACGCCAATGGAAAGCAGCTGAATGCCGCCGATCATCATGATGACGCAGATCGTGCTTGGCCAGCCGGCAACCGGATCGCCATAAACGCAGGTACGCACGATGATGACAATAATCATGACAAACGCAAATAAGGAGAACAGAATTCCAAAGGCCGAAGCAAACTGCAGTGGTGCGGTAGTAAAGGAAACGATTCCGCTGATCGCATATTTAAACAGTTTCCAGAATGACCACTTGGTCTCTCCGGCCGCCCGCTCTACGTTTTCATATTCCAGCCATTTGGTTTTATAGCCTACCCAGCCAAAGATCCCTTTGGAAAACCGGTTGTATTCCGGCATTTCAAGAATGGCATTGATAAATGGTCTGGTCATCAGACGATAGTCTCTGGCCCCATCGACCATGTCGACTTCAGAGGCCTTGTTCATCAGACGATAAAACATCCGCGCAAAGAAACTGCGAATCGGCGGCTCTCCGGCTCTGGTTACACGTCTTGTTGCACAGGAATCATATCCTTCTTCTTCAATCGCTTTAACCATCTCTGGAAGCAAAGCAGGCGGATCCTGCAGGTCGGCATCCATAATGACCGCATAGTCGCCGCGGGCATTTTTCAGGCCGGCATAAATAGCCCCTTCTTTTCCAAAGTTCCGGGAAAAGGAAATATAACGCATCCGCGGATCCTGGGCGGCAATGGTCCGAATTTCCGAAAGTGTTGCATCCTTAGACCCATCATCGACAAGAATGAATTCAAATTCATGGTCTGGAAGCTGGCTGGCCGCATTATCGAGTGCCTGGTATAAAAGTGGAATCATCTCCTGCTCGTTATAACAGGGGACGATAATACTGATCTTTGGCATAGAATCCCTCTTTTCCAACAGTTTGTAGTATATCAAGAATCTGAAAAACTATAGTAAGAATCGAAATCCCTGCTGTCCACTGGTCCGAGGGATCTTGAACATTTTTAATCCTGAATGTATCGGTTTGTGCAAAGGTAAGCCTGTCCATAAAAAAAACCGAGGTCACCCTCAGTTTTCAAGGAATTCAAATTCAAATCCTTCGAGTTCAACAATATCGCCATCGACAGCGCCGGCTTCACGCAGATGTTTATCAATTCCAAGGAATCGCATCTGGTTGGCGAAGTTGTAGAAGTCTTCATCCGTATTGAGTTTGTCGATATTGAAGTTCTTGCGGATAAGCGGTCCATATACTTTGAAGTGGCCTTCGCCATCGTTTTCGATGGTGTAGGGTTTTTCTTTCTCTTCGAACGTATAGGTAACACCCTGATCTTCTTCGTTTTCATCCAGGACTGGGAAGACTGGCGTGGTTGCCAATAAGTCAGCAGCTTTACGCAATACCGGATCAAGTCCTTCATGAATAATCGTTGAAGTCTCAAAGACTTCCAGATCTGGATAAGCTTCTTTAAACCGCTTCAGATTTTCCTGCGCGTGTTCTTCATCCATTTTGTTTGCGACAACAATCTGTGGACGCTCTAACAGACGCAGATGATAGTTTTCAAGTTCTTTATTGATGTTGGCATAGTCCTGAACCGGATCACGGCCTTCTTCAGCGCCCATATCAATAATATGAACGATAACACGGCAGCGCTCGATATGTTTCAAAAACTGGTGACCTAAGCCGCGTCCTTCACTGGCTCCATCAATCAGACCTGGCAGGTCCGCCATCACAAAGGAACGGCCATCGCCAGTCTGAACAACACCAACGTTTGGAGCAATTGTCGTAAATGGATAATCGCCGATTTCTGGCTTGGCACGACTCACCGCATCCAGGAAGGTTGATTTTCCAACCGATGGATAGCCAACCAGACCAACATCAGCCAGAGTTCGAAGTTCAACCATGACATCGAATTCTTCGCCCTCTTTACCTGGCTCTGCATAACGAGGAGCAACGTTGCGACTCGATTTAAAGCGGGCATTTCCACGACCGCCCCTGCCGCCGCGGGCAACAACCTGTTTTTGATACGGTTCAGTTAAATCGGCCAGAATCTGGCCGGTATCGGCACGTTTTACAATCGTTCCTAATGGAACTTTGACAATCTGGTCGCCGGAATTGGCGCCATGCATTCGTTTATTTTTTCCTTTTTCACCCGGCTGTGCCCGGATGATGCGGTTATAGCGAAGGTCTAATAAGGTGACCATTCCTGGATCCGCCATAAATACGACACTTCCGCCATTTCCGCCATCTCCGCCAAATGGTCCGCCATTGGCGATATATTTTTCATGCTTGAATGAAACGAGTCCATCGCCGCCCTTACCGGCTTTGACATGGACTTTGACCTGATCCACAAACATATGATTACCTCCGCTCTTTTCTTATTGTAGCTTTACGAAAACCTGATTTTTGTACAGATGCCTGACTGAAGGCAAAATTCGCCTTATCATCATAATCCAGCCTGAGCTGTTTTCCTATTTTTAAGGCCTGACAGAGTCAAAAAGCAGGTGAGAATTGTGGAAGACCCAAACAACTGTAAGGCCCGCTGGGTACAAAAAAAAGCCTGGCGCTGAGCCAGACTTCATTTACATTCATTATTCAGCAGGATATACGGAAACCTGTTTTCTGTCTCTGCCGAGTCTTTCGTATTTAACTACGCCATCAACAGTAGCAAACAGAGTATCGTCTCCACCTCTGCCTACATTTTTACCTGGATGAATTTTTGTTCCACGCTGACGGTAGATGATAGAACCAGCAAGGCATTTCTGTCCGTCTGCCAGTTTAGCACCTAAACGTTTGGAGTGGGAGTCACGACCGTTCTTGGTCGAACCTACACCTTTTTTGGAAGCGAAGAACTGAAGGTTCATTGTAAAACGCATGAGTACACCTCTTTCTCTTCTGTTTTTTAATTACTGTACCGGATCCGAATTGATTTCGGATACTCAGAAGCCAGTGCGGATAGCTGAGTGGACATGGTTTTCAGCGTAATCTGAAGATCATGACTGTCGTGATCAACCTTTAAGAAGATCTTATTGTTTTCAGCCATCATTGTACAGGCATCAGGGTACAAAAGATCAATCGCATTAAGCGATGAGAGGGCAACGGCCGATACACCAGCGCATACTAAATCCTGTCCATAAGGACCGGCATTGGCATGGCCTGTCATCGTCATTGTCCGGATGAGACCAGTCTCTGTAGTTTCAAAACGAATCTGAATCATTAAGCGTTGATGGATTCGATTTTAACACGTGTATAAGGCTGTCTGTGACCCTGTTTTCTACGAGTGGAAGATTTTTTAGGACGGTATTTCACGATAGTGATTTTCTTACCTTTACCCTGTTTTTCTACTACTCCAGTAACAGAAGCCCCTTCAACAAAAGGTTTTCCAACTTTTCCGTCTACATACAGAACTTTGTCAAAAGTTACGTTTTCACCTTCCTGAGCGTCTAATTTTTCTACCCAGATTACGGATCCGTCTTCGACTTTGATCTGTTTTCCGCCGGTTTCGATAATTGCGTACATATGTGTCTCCTTTCCGAGTCTTGATACTCGCCATGAAGGCGGATGCATGTGCATCACTTGTGCCTTTTCTGTGCGGTTGCAAGTCGTGAAGACTGCAACAGTCATATATTAATGATCTGGACTGCGAACGTCAACTTTAAGCTCGAAATTCGATCAATTCCCATAAATTGTGACATTGTTCACCGTTTCACAATTACCCACAGGCATGAAAGCCCAAATCTAAGCCAGAATTTCAGATCAGACCGAAGTGTTTCATCGCGTTGGCTACCCCGCCCTCGTCAACCGAGTCGGTAACATAGTCCGCTGCTTCTTTGACGACATCCAGTCCGTTGCCCATTGCCACTCCGATGCCAGCGTATTTGAGCATGGACAGATCATTGTCGGCATCTCCAAAAGCCATCATTTCTTCCGGCTTCAGATTGTAAACTTTGCCAACCTGCTTCAGACCATACGCCTTGCCGCCGGAATGCGGCACCAGATCAACGCCAAAATCACCCCAGCGTTCAACCAGAACCCCTGGTCCGATTTCGTTTTTCTTAAATTCTGCCTCTTCTTCTCTCGAAACGTAGGTCACGCCGCCATAAAGCGGATTGCCCGTCCAGCCATGGACAGCCGGAGGAGCCAGCGAGTAATCGACCTGAACCTGCCGGACCACATCGTCGATATAGTTCATGTAGAAGCAGTTTTTTTCCAGCAGAGCAACCGGACGCTCTTTGCGTTCAAACAGATCCAGCAGTGACTGTAAAGCTTCTCCCTGAAACTCAATGCCCGCAACAAGTTCCATGTTTCGATCGAGTATAATCGTGCCATTCATCATGACATAGCCATCCAGATTCAGCTTATCCAGTTCCAGCTCTTTTAACTCACTGACATGCCGGCCAGTTGCCATAAAGACCAGGCCGCCCTTTTTTTGAAATTGATGAATAGCTTCCATTGCATCATCCGGCACCTTTTTTTGAGTATGCGAAAATAAGGTATTGTCGACATCCAGAAATATCGCTTTAATCATCCATTCCCCTTCTTTCCTGGCAGAATAACCACCCCTGTAAGACTGGCTTTCTGCCGCTTCTCTTCTCATCTATCTATTCTCATTTTTCAATAGTTCTTTTTAATGGTTCTTTTCCTGATTCTTGGTTTTGCAGATTCTTCTGCCCTTTTCAATTCTTTATTCTGATCCAGATTCTGGTCCTGAATGAAATCTTCATTTTGACGTTTACAGTCTGTTGATTGGGGCCAGCTCGTCAACCAGAACGGACTGCGGGCGGTTTTTATTGCCCCGCAGCCAGACAAGCTGGTTTTCTTTGAGGATTGGCCGGATCTGATCGAGCAGCCAGGGCATGATCGATAGATTGATATCCCCGGTATCGTCACTCAGGATCGCAAAGGCCATCATCTGTCCCTTTTTGGTTTTATGTTCCTTGATAGAATGAAGAATGCCCGCCAGCTGCAGTCTTCCTTCATAGCTTAAAGCCTTTTGGGCGCTCATGATCCGCCGGTCTTTCTGCCGGACGATTTCAGAGGGATGACGGGTGACATAAAAGCCAAGAATATCTTTTTCATTTTGCAGGCGCGCCATCCGATCAATCGGACGATCGGGCAGTTCCGGGGGCGTAATGCCTGAAAAACGCCAGGTTTTGGTCGTTTCGTCCAGACAGACCAGATCGGCCAGCCGGCAGACTTCTTCCATGCCCGCTTCCAGACTTTCCCGTCCGGCCTGCAGTTCATCAAGGGCCCCTGCCCGGATCAGCGCGAGAATCTGCGGCGAAGAAAGACCAGCATGAAGCAATCGCAGAATAGCCAGACAGGGATCATCGAAATAGCCGTGAGTCTGTCTTTCCGTTTCGATCTTTTCAATGCTCTGTCGATTGATCGAATGAACCAGAGACAACGGCATACGAAGCACCTGATTTTCAATTTCAAAGCGGCTGCCTGACTTGTTGATGGAAATCGGCAGGACGGGAATCTGGCGGCTGCGGCATTCCTGCAGGAAGATATTGGTTTTTGAACCCGAGCCGATACTCGCATTTAATGAACACTGATAGAACACCAGTGGATGACGGGCCTTAATCCAGGTCATCTGGTAAACGATCAGCCCATAGACATAGGAATGGGACTTGTTAAAGCCATATTCCGCAAACTGGCTCATCGTCGCAAAGATCTCTCTGGCTTTGGACTCTTCAATCTGGTTGGCCAACGCGCCCTGAACAAATTTCTCTTCCCATTCTTTCATGACTTCCGGCTTTTTCTTGGACATGGCCTTACGCAGAATATCCGCCTCGGAAAGTGTAAAGCCGCCAATGATGCGGGCTGCTTCCATAATCTGCTCCTGATAGACGAAAATCCCGCCAGTTTCCGCAAGCAGCGGATCAATCAAGGGATGAATACTCCGTCTTTTTTCCGGATGGAAACGAGCCTCCAGAAACATATCAATATTTTTCATTGGACCTGGCCGGTATAAAGCCAGAATGGCCGCAATGTCTTCAAAGCGCACCGGACGATAGCGCAGGATCAGATCCCGGATGCCGGCACTTTCTAACTGGAAGATGCCCTGGGTATCTCCATTTTGTAAAACCTGGTAGACCATCGGATCATCGAGCGGCAGTTTTAACAGATCAACTTTCTGACCTGTCTGTTTTTCAATTCCATCGACCATATTGGCCAGTGTCGTCAGATTGCGAAGGGAGAGGAAGTCGAATTTAATCAGGCCGATTTCTTCAAGATACTCCATCGTAAACTGCACAGCTGGCAACGGCTCGCCGACTTCCTGCAGCGGAGCCTGGTTAACAATGCTGTCGCGGGCCAGCACAATTCCACCCGCATGAATCGATGCATGACGGGGGAAGCCCTCAATGCGGATCGCCGCTTGGTAGACTGCCTGCAGTCTTGAATTGTTATTGATCAAAGAAGCAAACGGCCGGTTGGTCTCATAGGCTGATTTTAAAGTCAGATTCGGGGTGCCTGGCAGCAGTTTACAAAGCCGGTCCACTTCCCGCATCGGCACATTTAACGCCCGCCCGCAGTCCCGCAGAGCCGATTTGGTCTTCATGCGCGCAAAGGTGACGATATGAGCGGCATGATAGCGGCCATAGACTTCCTGGACATATTCAATGATTTCATCGCGCCGGTTGTCCGGAAAGTCGGTATCAATATCCGGCATGCTGACACGTCCCGGATTGAGGAATCGTTCAAACAGCAGATGATTGGCCAGCGGATCGATATGGGAGATGCCCAGGCACCACGCCACCAGCGACCCTGCCGCACTGCCTCGTCCGGGACCGACGAGAATATTACGCTTGCGGGCTTCGCGGATGAAGTCCCACACAATGAGGAAATAATCCGCAAAGCCCATCGATAAAATGACATCCAGCTCTTCATTGAGACGATGGGCATAGCGGGCTTCTACCTTGCCGTTCAATCGTTTTTTCAACCCTGCGATGCAAAGATTTTTGAGATACACCTCACTGCTGATGTCATTTTTATTGTGAAAGACAGGCAGGCTGGCCTTTGGAATGTCATACTCCTCAATCTGATCGGCAATCAGATCTGTCATTTCCAGCAGACGGGGATCATACAGCCCGGCCATTTCCTGAGGTGAACGATACCAGCGCCCTTTACGGACTTTCAGTGCAGGATCATCAATGGTGCATGATTTTGAAATGGCCTGCAGCAGCCGCAGTGTCCGCTCATCTTCCGGTTTTTCGTATTCAATCCTCGAGAGAGCCACACATTCAATGCCTAAAGAAGGAGCAAGGCTTTGCATGACCTGATTGGATCTGGCATAGCGTGGGGAGTCCTGTAAGGAGAGCGCCATGTAGCTTTGTTTGTTTACAGCCTGCAAGTCAGCAAAAAATTCACTGAGTGCTTCCAGGTCATTTTCCTGCGCCATGCTTTCCAGATAGTCATCACCACCTGCATTCATCAAAATCAGCCCTTCCTGATAGGAAGCCAGTTCTTCAAAAGCAAGCGGCTCGTTGGTGGACATCAGGGTCGTCGAAAGTCGGTACAGACTTTGCAGGCCAGTCGTGTTTCTGGCCAGAGCCAGCAAGGAATAGATCTGTTCATTTTTACGGATTTCAAATTCCAGACCGATGATCGGTTTGAGGCCAGCCTCTTTGGCGGCATGAAGAAAAGCCATCGTTCCGTACATGGAACGATGATCTGTCAGGGCCACGGCCGTCTGGCCATTCTCTTTGGCTTTGCGAATTATGTCATCGATCTGCAGAGTGCTTTCTAACAATGAGTAGCACGATCGGGTATGAAGATGAATCATACGGCTATTATATCGAGTTGTGACGGATTTTCGAAATGGGCGAAAACAATTACGCCCGCACCTGGACTCCATCAGCACAAGGTGCTTTTCCGCCAGACAGAAGGGGCATAAAACTGGCTGGAGAGCGTCCTCTTCCAGGACAGGCTGCCAGAAAAGAAAAAGAGGCTCTGATCGCAAGCAAAGCTTACACAATCAGAACCTCTTGGTCTTCGTTTACATAATACAGTTTGGGCCTCGATAGCCAGGATCAGGCCTGCGCCGCAACATGCTGCAGAGCAGCAATCAGCATCGGAAGTTTTTCAGGGGGAATCTTCTTGATGCCGCATGCACATACGTGTCCACCGCCGCCATATTCTGCTGCCAGTTCACGCACTGACACTGAAGCCGAACGAAGCGAGGCTGCATAGGTGTGGTCATTATCTTCAGTAAAGAGCGCCCAGACCTGAATGTCGTCGATATTGCCAAGCACATTCACCTCGTTTTTGGCTTCCTCATAGGACAATCCAAGTCCAAGATAGTCGTTCTGGCTCATCACGGCAAACAACAGATTGCCGCGTCTTTGGGCTTTGGCTCTTACACGGGCACCATACTGGAAAAGCTGCCATTCAATGCTGTAAAGCGATTTTGCCGCCAGATTGGGATCTGCACCCTGCTCCATCAGCCAGGCTGCTGCTTCAAACGTCTGTGGGCGGACTGTTGGAATGGTAAAGCGCTGGGTATCCGCCATCAGGCCGCGCATCATATGCTGGGCAGCAGCAGAACCAATCGTCTTGTGAGCGTCTTTAAGCATCAGCGCTTCAATTTCACAGGCTGCCGCTGCTTTGTCATCAACAAAATCAAGATCACCGAAATCTTCCACTTTGACATGGTGGTCGATGCGGGCAATCTGTTTTGCCTTGGCATAGCGCAAGTCATCCACTCTTGGACTATTGGCTGTATCCGTCACAATCGCCAGCGAATTGGCAATCGTATCATCATCCGCCTGGTCCATCAAAGGACCCTGGCCAAGAGCGAGAACAGTTTTTTCTGGATATTCTTCTTTGATCCATTCCCGTAAGCCAAGCTGACTGCCGAATGCATCGGGATCGGGGGAAACATGCCGGAAGATGACGATAGAGTCCGCATGTTCAATGGCCTCAAAGAACTTTTTTTCTTTTTCTGGATCGAACATTACTTCAGGTTAGCGAAAGCGTCACGTGCGATCATGACTTCTTCATCTGTTGGGATGACAAACACATCCAGTTTAGAATCAGGAGCCGAGATCTTCACTTCTTTACCACGGCAGTTGTTGGCTTCGTCATCCAGTTTTACACCGAGAGCTGCCAGTCCGTTGATGATGTCAGCGCGTGTGCTGATCGCGTTTTCACCGATACCGCCGGCGAAGACAATCGCATCCGCACCGCCCATTAAGCCATAGTAGCCAGCAACTGTTTCCACTACGCGGTCATCGAAGATTTTCTTAGCGAGAGCTGCGCGTTCGTTGCCTTCTTCGATTGCATTTTCGATATCGCGGCTGTCAGAGGAGAGACCGGAAACACCAAGCAGACCAGATTTTTTGTTCAGGATATTGTCTACTTCTTTAGCAGTGTAGCCATATTTTTCCATCAGGACACCAGGGATTGCTGGGTCGATATCACCGGAACGAGTACCCATTTCAACACCAGCCAGAGGAGTCAGACCCATGGAAGTCTTGAAGGATTTTCCTTCTTTTACTGCAGTGATGGAAGCACCATTGCCTAAGTGGCAAGTGATGATGTTCATTTCTTCTGGCTTCTTGCCTTCGATTTCAGCCAGGCGTTCAGTCAGATATTTATGAGAAGTACCGTGGAATCCGTAGCGGCGGATGTGGTCGTTTTCATAGTATTCGTAAGGAATTGGATAGATGTAGTTTTCTGCTGGCATTGTCTGATGGAAAGCAGTATCGAATACGAATGTATGAACTGCATCAGGCAGCATTTTTGCGAATGTCTTGTAGCCAGTCAGACCAGCTGGGTTGTGAAGTGGAGCCAGTGGGATGCACTCTTCAACTTTTTCAACTGCATCTGGTGTAGCCACTACAGAGTCAGCGTAGAATTCACCGCCGTGTACGATTCGGTGGCCGATTGCCTTGATATCAGTCAGTTCGTTTACAACGTGATGTTTGATCAGAGCATCAACGAGCATCTGAACTGCAACTTCGTGGTTAGGGATATCAGTGGTTTCAGTGAACTTTTCACCATCAACAGTGATCGAGAACACGCCATCGTTCAGACCAATTCTTTCTACGAGGCCTTTTGCCAGTACTTTTTCTTCTGGCATTTCATAAACCTGGAATTTCAGAGATGAGCTTCCAGCATTAACGGACATAACAATTGCCATATTTTTTCTCCTCTTTTCTTGATTAACAGATACATCAAGTTTATCCCATTTTGAATATCAGGCCAATCCTCATCCTTTTTGCAGGCTAAAACTGTTTTCGATGACTGCTATTGAAAGAGATTTAGAAAGGCGCTTTCAACTTCAATGAAAAGAATTCTTTCACAAGTGTGTTTTGGAGCAATTCTCACAATGAAAAACGCAACTTTCAAAATCTTTGGAATCTAAGCCAGAAATTGGACCTTTTACCTCGCAGTTTTCATCCTTCCAATCTTTTCACTCCCGGCCTTCTCTTTTGCGCTTGTCTTTTCCAGACTGATCTGCTAAATCTTTCACAACCTGTCCTGTACCAGTAAGGGCAGAACTAAGGGCAGAATGGCAGACAGACAAAAAAGCATCTCCAGCATGGCTGCTGCAGCCATGCTGAAGATGCTTAAAGACAGAAAAGTCCGGGCCGAAAAAGCCCGGACTGCAAAACCATCACGAGAAATGAATTTCGATCAAAATCACAATACAGAATTGCTTGTACTCGCTTACTTACTCTGAGCTGCCTGTTTCTGTTTGAATTTTTCCCGTCCTTCTGTCCAGACCCGGATGGCCGTTTCTGTCAGTAAAATTGCCAGGGCAATCATTCCGCAGACACAAAGGATTTCCGCAACACGGTCCATTGCGGCCACACGATCGCCATGAACAAATTCACCCATCATGTAATAGGTCAGTTTTCCGGGTACAAAAGGAACCAGAACTGCCGGCAGATAGACGGATACCGGTTTGTCAAAAACACGGGAGAAAATTTCAGAAAGAATACTGTATGTCAGACCGCTTACGAAGGCTCTGACATACATGCCAGAAAAGAACCCCATCACCAGGGCAGCCATGAAGCCGATAAAACCGGCAACCAGAATATTACTTCCCCGCCCATTAAAGCGGACGGAACACATACTGCAGACAATGCCTGCACCAATCGCATTAATTAATATCATCATATCAGAAGCACCGCCAATGCTATTCCTGTACCGGCCGCAATGGAAGCACCGATCATCAGCGCTTCGGCAATTCGTGCCCAGCCGGCCTGGTAGTTTCCGTTGAGGGTATCCCGGATTGCGTTAAACATGACCATTCCAGGAACCATCAGCGGCATATTGGATACCACAGTTTTTTCGATACCGATTGGAATGTTCACATGCTCCAGCAGAATTGGGATAATCGTGACAAAAAAGCTGGCACAAATAATATTCAAAATCCGGTTGGCTTTCGAAGTCAGAATCCATCCAGCACCCAGACCAATCAGAAAAATGTAAATAGCGTCTGACCAGTCACTGAAAAATAATCCAAATCCCGCTGAACAGATGCCGGAAGCCAGAACCCGGATCCATCTTGGAAGCGGCTTGCATTTTTCAATTTTGTCCAGTTCTTTTTCCATCTGCTCCAACGACATGGACGAACAGTTTTCGGTAAAATTATGAATCATTTCAATTCGCGTAATGTCATTTCCGATTTTCTTCACTTCACAAATCCGGGTAACAATATGATGGTCGACTTTGAACGAAAACATCAGATTGTTGGACCCGACGATCGCTTCTGGTTTTTTCGCGTCCGAGTGGGTCTCACAGACCTTTTTCATGGCCTTTTTGACGCTGACCACATCGCCGCCGCTCGATAGCAGTAGCTTTCCGGTGCGCATGATAATCGCAGCCAGGCGGCCGCTATCTTCAAACTGCAAAAACATCACCTGCTCTCAAAAACCATGACCTTTTCTTTTAAAACGCAGGCTTGATTCGAGTACCTGTTCAAAAGCATGCAAGGCCATGATCTACTGTCCACAGGATACAATGTTCAAAATAAAATGCGAGAATCTACGCCTAAAAAAATGATAATCAAATCTTAATCGTTTTCATAGGCCAGGACTGATGTCATAGGCCTTCCAACAGATCTGAACCGAAAAAAGCAGCCTGCTATTCACGCAGACTGCCGAGGATTTCTTCAAATTCGGGATGGGCTTCCAGAAAGTCAGACAGGATCTTGCTTTTGGCATGCAGATGGAGAATCTCTTCAAAATTTTCCATCGCTGCAACTCCCTTTTTCAGGGCATCATACACGGCAGCTTTGGAAATATTGAGATTTTCCTGGATTTCCTTGAGGGAAAGATCTTCCTGGAAGTAAAGCTCTAAAACTTCTTGCTGGCGCTGACTGAGCAGGCCTTCATACAGATCGAGCAGTTCGTTGGCAAAGACGTGCGAGATCATTCTTCGTCTTCCAGACCTTTAGTGATGCCGATCAGGTAGCTGGACAGATCAAATGGACGCAGATCTTCAGGTTTTTCACCCAGACCCAGGAAACGAACCGGCAGACCTAACTGGTCACGGATGGCCATGACGACACCACCTTTGGCTGTTCCATCCATTTTGGTCAGAACAATGCCAGTCACTGGTGTGACTTCCATGAATTCTTTGGCCTGCGAAATTCCGTTCTGTCCGGTAGAGGCATCCAGAACCAGCCAGGTTTCGTGCGGTGCCCCTTCGATTTCACGACCCGCAACACGGCTCATCTTTTCAAGTTCGCGCATCAGGTTGGTTTTATTTTGCAGACGGCCAGCCGTATCGCAGATCAGCACGTCATTGTTGTGTTCCTTGGCATAGCGGCAGGCATCCACAATGACAGAGGCTGGATCCTGTTTTTCCTTACCGGCAACGCATGGTGCGTTGAGACGGTCAGCCCAGATTTCAATCTGTTCGACAGCGCCGGCACGGAAGGTGTCCGCAGCGGCTACAACGGGTGAAAGACCACGTTCCTGGAAGTAATTGATTAATTTAGCGGTTGTGGTTGTTTTTCCCGAACCATTAACCCCAACCATCATGATGACCGTCGGCTGACCTTCCTGCAGATCCCAGCCGGCATCGGCATCCGGGTTGTAAAACTCATAAAGAATATTGATCAGATAATCTTCCATGGAATCGAAGTTCTTGATCTCTTTGCTGCGGCTTTCAAATTCGTCCACGATTTTCTGGGCTGTATGAATCCCCATATCGCTTTCCAGCAAAATGATCATGATTTCTTCGAGCAGCTCATCGTTGATGCCGTGGAAGCTGTTCGATAAAGCCCGGATTCGGTCTCCGAAGCTTTTGCGGCTCTTGGATAAGCCGCTCAGATATTTGTCCTTATCTTTTGAGCGGACAAATTTGGATTTCAGTTTCTCAAAAAAAGCCATTCTCTTCTCCTGCCTAATGATTGAAACCAAAGGGTTTTTCCAGTTTTGGCTTTGGGCTCTTGTCTGGACTCTGGTTTTATTGACTCATTTCTCTGGCGTCTTTTAACAGTACCTTCAACACCTGACTGACCCCGTCCTGCTGCATGGTAATGCCATAGAGCGTATCGCACTGTTCCATGGTTCCCGGCCGGTGCGTTACGGTAATGAACTGGCTGGTCTCCTTAAAGTGAGACAGATAGCGTGCAAAACGCTCAACGTTGGCCTGGTCAAGGGCGGCTTCCGCTTCGTCAAAGATACAAAGAGGCACCGTTCTTGCTTTTAATATAGCAAACAGCACTGAGATCGCAATCAAAGCTTTTTCTCCGCCCGAGAAGGTCTGTAAATTCTTGACTGCTTTGCCTGGCGGCTGTACATCCACATCCACTCCTGTATTGAGCAGATCATCCGGATCGCACAATACAAGTCTTGCCCGGCCGCCGCCAAACATGGCTTTAAAGACCTCATCGAGACAGCCATTGATTTTGTTGAACATCTCTTCAAACTGGACAACCATCGTCTGATCCATCTCATCAACGGCTTCCAGAATCTGCCTGGAGGCGTCTTCCAGTTCGGTTTTCTGACCATTTAAAAAGTCATATTTTTCCCGGACTTCCTTGAGCTGTTCAGGAGCAGACAGGTTGACGTTGCCAAGTGACACCATTTTCTTGCGCAGTGCCCGGACCTGAACTTCTGCTTCATCAATATTGACCGGCTTCATGCGCAGACTGGCCGCTTCAAAAGTCAGCGAATAATCTGCTCCCAGTCGGTTGAGGTCCTGTTCCAGACGGGTTTCCACGCGGGCCAGCTCCAGTTCTTTTTTCTGGATTGAAGAACTCAGCTCCGAAATCTCACGGCGAAGCGTTCTGATTTTTGTTGTGAGTTCACTGCTGGCGTTCATGGTTTCTTCTTTTTCCTGCTGCAGGCGGCGCAGTTTCGCATTGGCCGCATCCTGTTGTTCATGCAGGGCCGATAGTCTGGCAATCAGGCTGTTTTCATGCTCCGAGTCCTGTTTCCCTTCAGCTTTGGAAAGATCAAGCTGGCCAATCTGCAGCTGCAGGCTGTCATATTTTTCTTTTTTCACCTGGACAATGTTGGCCAGTTTTTCTTTTTCAATCCGGCTTTGCATCAGATCCGCCCGCAACGCTTCTGCCTGCGTGTCGAGTTCATCCAGTCTGCTTTCCTGTTCTTCAAGGGTGGTCTGCAGGGTGTCAATCTGTTCTTCCAGCCGAATCTTTTCTTTTTTCAGAGCCGGAATCGGGTTGACAGGCTGCTTGTTATATCCACCAGTCATCGCACCACCGGCATGGACAACATCCCCGCCAATGGTCACGATCTTGACACTCTGTTTCAGACGTCTGGCCGCATCATTGGCCGATTCCAGATCCCGGGCAATCAGAATGCTGCCAAGCAATCTGGTTTTGACCTTTTCATATTCAGGTTCACACTGTACAAAGCTGTCGGCCGTTCCCAGAATGCCGGAGACTTTCGAAGCGGTCTGTTTCTGCCAGTCCGCCAGAAAGCGCGGTTTGCATACGGTTAATGGCAGAAAGGTAGCCCGGCCTGCCTGGGAGCGTTTGAGCCAGTTGATTGCCTGACGGGCACTGGTTTCATCGCTGACTACAATCTGATCCGATGCGCCCGATAAGGCAGTGGTAATGGCTGGCAGATACTCGTCTTCACATTCGAGCAGATCTCTGACCAGACCATGAATGCCGCCCAGGCGGTTTTTATTGTTCATCACGGCTTCTACACCATGGTTTTTAAATGGCGGATGAGCAATCCGCGATTCGACACCGGCCAGCTGGTTTTCCAGACGGTGCAGATCCTGCAGGTCGCGATCTCTTTGTTCTCTTGCTGGAATGATGCGGCTTAAAAGACGGTTCAGCTCATCTTCTTTGGTCTGCAGTTCAAGCGAGGCTTTGCTTAAGCGATCGCGGCGGTCTTCATATTCAAAAGAAGCTTCCGAGAACAGTTCCATCAGCGACTGCCGCCTGGCCTGTTCATCTTCACTGTTGAGTGAAATCTTACGACGTTCATCCAGCACGGCTTTCTGTTTCTGGAGTTTCATGGCTTCGGCCATGCACTCTGAAAGTTCCCGCTGTAAATGAGCGATCTGTCCATCCAGCTCCAGGGAACGTTTGGACAGGGTTTCCGACTGCGCTTCTGCCTTTTCAAGCTGGCTGCTGAAATCGAGCTGATTGATCTGCATCGTTTCCAGGCTGGAGCGGATGGTGTTTTCTTCTTCTTTGGCACTCTGAATGCGGATGACCAGAACTGAGATCTCGATTTCAGAAAGCTCTTCTTTGGCGGCCAGATACTCTTCCGCTTTTTTGGCCTGTTTTTCCAGGCCTTCAAGCTGGTCTTTCTGGGCGTCCAGTAAGTCCTGCACGCGCTCCAGATTATTTTTGACAGCCTCCAGTTTGGATAAGGAGACTTTCTTACGTTTTTTATATTTGGCAACACCAGCTGCTTCTTCAAAGAGAAGCCGGCGTTCTTCTGGCTTGGCATCCGCAAACGACGAAATGTTGCCCTGCGAAATAATCGACAGGGAGTCCCGTCCCAGTCCGGTATCCATCACCAGGTCCTGAATGTCTTTTAAACGGCATGGAGTCCGGTTGATGAAGTTGGAAATTTCGGAACTGCCCCGGCTGATCTGACGGGTAATTTCGATTTCATCATACGGCGAATCAAAAATCTTCTGCGAGTTATCAAAGACCAGGGTGGCTCTTGCCGTATTGACCGGCTTGCGGCTCTGGCTGCCCGCAAAGATAATGTCAGAAATTGAGGCCCCCGAACGCAGGGATTTGGCTGACTGTTCTCCTAACACCCAGCGCACCGCATCGGTAATGTTGCTTTTGCCGCAGCCATTCGGACCGACAATGCCAGTTAAGGGTTCATCAAAGGAAATGACAGTTTTATTCGCAAAACTTTTAAACCCGGACAGTTCAATGCGTTTTAAAAACATCCAATCCCTCCTTTCGTATTCATTTTCTTCGTCAGTTTCATTTTGATTCAGACTGACTACTCGATCCAGTATTGTCTCATGGTTTCCATGCGTTTTCAAACTGACAAAGTCTGTTTCAAAGCGATTTACGATCCACTCTTTCATGATCATGGGCGATATGTAGTTTTTAAAACTAGATATCGTTATAATGAAAAGTAGTTTCAGGTATGAGGCCCATCAGTATAAAGCCAGTCTGTATGAAGCAAATCTATACGGGATAAGGAGGAAACAAATCTGAAGAAAGTATGGAGACAGAAAAAAGAGGAGGACTCCCCTTTGGCCTGGCTTCCTTCAGGCATTCCTTTGCGCACGAAAGCCATCTGAAGATACACTGAAACAATCTGATTCAAACAATCAAACCGAATTGATTCGGTTCAATCGAATCATTTTCAATGAAAGGAGAGGCGCATGATCAATCAACCTTTCAGAAGACTGATTTTGCGCGAAATCAACCAATATGGAAAAAGCCCTGAATCCAAAACTGAAACCACCTAAGCTGAAGGCCCCAAAACTGATGAAAGATACCATTCATCTTTCCTTTGGCGAGGAAGTTGGCAATGCCGTCAGTCATGGCGTCATGATGCTGATTTTCCTGTTCTTGCTGCCCTTCTTATCCGTTTACGCCTATGAAAAAAGCGGCTGGACGGGAACGATCGGCGTCGGGGTGTATGTGATCTGCATGATCTTCATGTTTGGCGGATCGTGTCTGTATCACATCATGCCTTATGATACGCCATGGAAGCTGGTCTTTCGTAAACTCGACCATATCTCAATTCTGCTGGCCATCGCCGGAACGTATACCCCAATCTGTCTGAGCGTTTTAAATGGCTGGGCAGGCTGGACGATTCTGATTATTGAATGGACACTGGTCGTTCTGGGCATTTTGCTGAAGAGTATTTCCAAATATTCTCATCCCGTTTTATCCCTGGTTCTGTATCTGGCGATGGGATGGATGGCGATTTTCGTTCTGCCGCAGTGCTGGAAACAGGGCGGCCCAATGTTCGTTGGCCTGATGCTTGCCGGCGGCCTTTGTTATTCCATCGGCACGATCTTCTATACCCGCAAAAAACCTTACAGCCACTTTATCTGGCATCTTTGGATTGCGGTGGCCGCGCTGATCTTTTTAGCCGCCATCACTCTTTACCTGTAAGCAAAAAAATCGTAAGGCTGCCTGGTCAGTCCTCTTGTCCTCCAGCCTGATTCCTGATCCATATTTATTCTGCCAGTTTATTTCATCCCTTACTCCCTAAACCCGGGCCGGCCGCCATCAGACCTGTCTTTTCGGTCAGTTTGTCCCAGTCTGGCCTGCCGCCTGTCGATCTCTCATCGATCAGGCGGCTTTTCTTATGCCTTTCTGGTCGAATGTTTGTCTTTCTGGCTCATATTTTCGCCTGATCCTTTTCTTTCTGACCGTCATTTTTCTTCAGACTGGCCCACCGGCTCTTTCTTTACTGAGCTTCTATGATTTTGGGAGCGTTTTGTTTTTTCGTCGCTTTACTTTTTGGAAGAGTGACAGACCTTCTCGACAATGGCAAAATAGACATCAGAGCCAGTGAAAACGTTTTAACTCTAGAAAGGAAGTCTGTATGAATTCCCATCCAATTACTTTAGAGCGAGCAATCGCCAATTTTAAAAAGAACTCAACCCCTGAAAATGCCCAGCGATTGATTACGCTGATCAAAGAAGGAACTTTCTACTTATTGATCCATCCCTCTTTAATGCGCCCTGAAAACGCAAAAAAGCGCCAGGAAGTAGAAGAGCAGATTCTCCAGGGGCATGTGGAACAGTTGCCTATGCTGTTGTTTAACACTGAAAGTGAAGCCGGAACCATTCTGCCTGTTTTTACCAATCGCAATGAAATGAGCAAATTCCCGGATTCAAAGAAAATGGCCGCGATTCAGGTCACTTTCCCACCCCTTTACTTACTGGTAAAAAGCCAACCGAAAATTGATAACCTGCTGGTCAACCCGGAAGGCAATGCGATCGCTTTTAATCGCGAGCAGTTCCTCCAGTCTTTTGACATCGGATCGATCAAGACGGTTGAAGATTCCTTTGAACCTGGAACCGTCGCCAATTTTGAACAGGGCATCAACGAAATCAGCCCGAAAGGCAAGCGCCTGCTTATGGAAGCAGCCCTGCGCCATCCGGAAATTGAAGCGCTCTGGATCGTCAGACAGCTGCGCCCAGAGGCGAAAAACCGCTGGTTTGTCATTCTGGATGTCCAACCCAAAGATCAGCACCATGATACCCACACTATGATGCTCGATGGTTTTTTGCGGACGCTGCCGGAAGAAGAAGCCGGCATGATGTATGCCGATACGGAAGCGGCAAAAGATGTGGTTTCCTTATTCGAACCGCTCTACCATCGCCAGGATGTTCAGAATTCTAAGGAATTCCATTAATTCTGGATCCAGGCTTTTTTAAGAACTTCTCTTTGCGGGCCGTTGCGGCCCGTTTTCTTTTGCAAGTCAAGGTTGATGACACAAAAAAACCGCCCGAAGGCGGTTCACTGATTCATGAGTTTAGAAGAATCGCATGATGTCGTTGTAGGTCGAAAAGATCATCAAGCCAAACAAAGCCACAAAGCTTGCCAGAATCACACCCTGAACGATTTTCAGCGGGATCTTGCGACGGAAAATCTTCTCAAGCAAGGTAATCAGAATTCTTCCGCCATCTAAGGCCGGGATTGGCAGAAGGTTGAAGAATCCAATATTCAAAGAGATCAGAGCACACAAGGATAAGTACGGTAAGAGGCCGTAGCTTACAACCTGGTCAGTCACTTTATAAATTCCGATCGGGCCGGAGAGTGAATCGAGACCTTTGCCGGTAATCAGCTGGCCTAAAGAGCGGACGATGGTCTGCGTATCCGCAACCATTTCGTTCCATCCTTCCTGCATGGCTTCAATAAAGTTGATCTGTTTAACCCGAGTCTGCGAAGTAAAGCCAAGCAAGTAGACCTGGTTTTCTTCATCGTATTCAGGCTGAATCTGGGTGGTGAACGTTTCTTCACCCCGTTCAATTTCAAAGGTGCTCAGTCCATGGTTGTACTGCATGAACTCGAGAACATCATTCTGGGTTTTCGGTTCCAGCGTGCTTCCGTCTTCGGCAGTGACTTTGACAATTGTATCTCCCGATTTCAGACCGGCCTGAGCCGCCGGGGTATTGTCAAGAACTTCATAGACGACAGGTAAAGCTTCCTGGGTGACATAGCCGCGGGCCATGAAAATTCCGCTGAACAAAGCCCATGCCAGCAAGAAGTTCATGACAACGCCGGCACCCATAATAATAATCTGCTGCCAGGCGGGTTTATGATTCAGTTTTTCTTCATCCGGAACGTTTTTCAGCCACGAATCCGATTCTTCGTCTTCATCATCGGAGGTTTCCCCGGCCATGGAAACGTAGCCGCCAATCGGGAACGCTCGAATGGAAAACAACGTATGCTTTCCCTGATGCTGCCAGAGAAGAGGTCCCATCCCAAATGAGAATTCATGACAATGGACACCAAAGGCTCTGGCGGCAAGGAAATGCCCCGTTTCATGAATCATGATGATGACTCCCAGCATCAGAATAAATGCTAACAATCCAATCACAAAATTCATCGCGTTGTTTTTTCCTTTCTAGAGGATAGAGTACAGAATACCAAACAACAGGAAATTCATCAATAAGGAATCTACACGGTCAAGAACACCGCCATGACCTGGCAGAAGATTGGAGAAATCCTTGAGCTGATAGGTCCGTTTAAACATCGAGAAGCAAAGGTCGCCAAGTTCGGCAAAAACCGGCGCCAGAATGCAGATGGCAAGATTCAGAACTGGATTTAAGGTGGCCCCATATAAGAAGCTCATGCCCCACGAAAGCAGGAACCCAAAAATCCATCCACCCACGAAGCCTTCCCAGGTTTTCTTCGGGCTGACGCGTTCAATCATCTTATGTTTGCCAAAGAAACGGCCCGAGAAATAGGCTCCCGTATCCGATCCATAGGTGGCAAAGCAAAGTGTCCATAAGTAACGGTGTTCTCCGAAGATAAGAATCTGCATGCACATATACGCCAGTCCAATAATCAGCATGAAGGACAGCACCGCAAAGCAATCCTGCTCTTCAAAGTTAGGACAGAAGATTGGCAGCGTCCAGATAACGACTACGCCAAGGGCCACAAATGGGAAGACCAGGTTTGGAAACTGCATCCACACGACAGGCAGTAAAAGCAGGAAGGCACTCACAAAAATCTGGACCGGAACGCCCCATTTGGAATAGTTTGGCAGGCCATGAAGCCATTCATACGCCCCACACACAACAATCGCAACACCCAACGCTTCCAGCAGCCATCCCCCGTAAAGAATCGGGAATAAAACAACCAGAATGATCAGAATCGAAGTCAGGATTCTAGTCTTCATCGTCCAGACCTCCGTAGCGGCGATGCCGGCTTTCGTATTCCACCAGACATTCATCTAAAGCCGCTTCATCAAAATCCGGCCAGGCGATAGGGGTGAAAATCATTTCCGCATAGGCCAGCTGCCAGAGCAGGAAGTTGGAAATTCTCAGCTCTCCACTGGTGCGGATCATCAGATCGACCTGTTCGGGAACGAACAGATAGTTGGAGAATTCATCAATGGTCAGATCATTCTTACGAAGTCCAGAGGCCACTTCAGCGGCGTACTTCTGAATCCCTAACTGAATTTCGCGCTGCCCCCCATAGTTGATGGCCAGGCACAACTCCATACCCGTATTGACGGAAGTCTGATTGATGGCTTTCATAATGACTTCCTGCGTGCTGGCCGGGAATTTTTCCAGTTCTCCCGCAAAGGTGACGCGGATATTGTTATCCATCAGCTCCTGTATGAACTTGTTAAAAAACATGCCTGGAAGTTTGCAGAGATAGGAGACTTCATCTTCTGGTCTTTTCCAGTTCTCGGTTGAAAATGCATATAAAATCAGCTTCTGGACACCCTTGCGATTGGCTTCCAGTGCGACATCCCGGACCCGGTCGGCGCCTTTTTTATGCCCCATGGTCCGTGGTAAATTCCGGGCTTTCGCCCACCGCCCATTGCCATCCATGATGATGGCCATTGTCTGCGGAATTTTTGCCATAAGTTACCCTTTCTGTTGGTGGACAGGTCCACCTGTCTGATTCAAAGACCAAAACCACCTAAACCGAATCCATCCAGGCTTAAGAGGGGTATGGGTCTTTGTATTCAACTTTTTTTACTTTTCCTTGAAAGACATCTCTGTTTCAAGGATATAAAGCTCAACGCCATCCCTGAGGGCCATTCGATCAATCAGAATAATTTTTAGTTGTCTTTTTGATTGTCATCTGTTGAGCTTTACATCCTTAAAAAAAAGCCCATACGGGCTTTTTTGAGCTTAACCTTCCATCAGGTCGTTTTCTTTTTTAGCAGCCAGCGTATCCACTTTCTTTACAAATTTATCGGTGAGTTTCTGGCAGGAATCCAGCCATTCCTTGGAAGTATCTTCCGGAATCTCTTTGTCTTTTTTGATTTTGTCGTTAGTATTGCGACGGATGTTTCTCAGATTTACTTTTGCTTCATCTGCATATTTCTTGGCTTCTTTAGCCAGCTGTTTACGACGGTCAGTTGTCAGAGGTGGAACGTTGATGCGGATGCAGTCTGCTTCAGCCTGTGGGGTTACACCAAGGTTTGCAGCTGCAATGGCATGGTTGATCTGTTTAACCATGGAACGGTCATAAGGTTTAACAACCAGCTGTGTTCCTTCGACAACAGAGATTTTTGCCATCTGGTTCACAGGTGTCATTTCACCATAGTAGTCGACTTTAACACGATCGAGCATGCTTGCAGAAGCACGTCCGGTACGGATTGTCTTTAAGTTGTTTTCAAAATTCTCAATGGTTTCTTCCATTGCGAGTTCAGCGTTATCGAGATATTCGCTAGCCATAATTATTCTCCTTGCTTATCATTTCATTTCTACAAAAGAAACTGTGCAGAATCTTTTGTACGGTTCAGTTTCTGGAACTTCGTTTTTTAACTTAGTCTTTGGAAATCGTTGTTCCGGCCACTTCGCCTTTGACTGCTTTTTCAATATTTCCCTTTTCGTTCATATTGAACACAACAAGATCGATATCATTATCTTTGCACATGGAAATGGCAGTGGCATCCATAACCTGGAGATCTTTGTTCAGAACATCAAGGTAAGTCAGGCGGTCAAACTTTTTGGCATCCGGATTCTTCTTTGGATCGGAATCATAGACACCATCAACACCGTTTTTCGCCATCAGGATGACATCGGCATCAATTTCACTTGCTCTTAAAGCAGCAGTGGTATCGGTTGAGAAGAATGGATGTCCGGTTCCGGCACCGAAAATAACCACGCGGCCTTTTTCCAGGTGACGAAGCGCTCTTCTTAAAATGAAGGGTTCTGCAACTTCCTGCATTTTTACAGCAGTCTGGACGCGGGTATCTACCCCTTCATTTTCCAGAGCATTCTGAACAGCCAAAGCATTGATAACAGTTCCCAGCATGCCCATATAGTCAGCCTGAGCACGGTTCATGCCCATATCCTGAATCTGTTTGCCGCGGATGAAGTTTCCTCCGCCGACAACGATGGCCAGTTCAACACCGGTCTCCTGAACTTTTTTTAACTCCTGGGCCAGTTCTTTCAAAATCGCTGGATCCAGATTGGAATCTTCTGAAGACAGAGCTTCACCGCTCAGCTTCAATAAAACGCGTTTATACATTGGTTTATCGTTCCTTTTCATTCCAACCTATTATACATGAGCGATCATTCAAAAAAAAGAAACGCTCATACGGCTCCGCCTGTTCAGGATTGAATTTTTACCTTCGCCGCTGATTCCTCTGCCATGATCTTCCAATCAAAAAAGCCCGATCCTCCAGAAAGGAAGATCGAGCCTGAAAAGCTGAATGGCTTTTCGACGGTTTCAATCCGAAATTATTCAGCTTCAGATTCAGTTGCTTCAGAAGAAACTGTTGTATCTGCAGTGGATTCAGAAGAAGCAGTGGACTGAGAATCTTTGGATTCAGTTGTTTCAACGCCTTCTTCAACAACTTCTACTTCTTCAACTTCTGTAGAAGAAGCGGAAGAGGCTTTGGAATCAGAAGAAGAGCAGCCTGCAAAAGCAAACATCATTGCGGCAGTCAGAGCGGCGCCAAGTGCTTTATTCATTTTCATGGGATTCATCCTCCTTGATGAGTTTTTTCTTAACGACAGCGATTATAGACTCTTTCTACAAAAGGACCAACAAAAATGCTTTCCCCTGACGCACTGTGCTTTCGTAACCCGTTACATTACCTCAACAGATTTATTTTATGACAGAATCCGTACAGTATTCTTGCATCGCTGAAATTCCTTTTCCCTTCTGTATTCCAGCTTCTGCTCTATTTCCATCTCTTCCCTGTTCCCTCTGCTTTCATTCCCCATCTCTTTTTTATCCTTGCCTTGGGGTACATTTCAGACGGGCGAGATATTTGATTTCCACGTAAGGAGCACTCATCCGTTTGATTTCGTGCCATTCAAAAAGTCAGCGAGCCCTTCGTTAAATGAGGTCGTTTTATCCATGATAGGATAAAACAGTTACATCCCTGTCTGCGAACAGTGTTCGGCATTAGCCGGCGGGAGAAGGGTTAAGATACAAGATCCTTATCTAAGCCCCGCT
>CAJTLE010000021.1 GCA_910577085.1 uncultured Allobaculum sp.
GCGTTTTGAAGCAAAGAGTGGCGCCTGATGAAAGAACTTACAGCCCTTTTGCGTCTTCATGAAGTTTTGTACTTGCTTTTTTGATTGATATAATTCGAAAGAGGTTTAAGTATGATTACGATGAAACTGGCGGACGCTGCCGAAGCAATGGGCGGCCAGCTTGTCCATGCCGATTTAAATACCGAATTTTGCGGCGTGTCGACGGATTCAAGAAAAATTGAACCGGGCATGTTGTTTGTTCCCATTGCTGGGGCCCGGGTGGATGGCCACCAGTTTGCCGATCAGGTCATGAAAAATGGCGCGAGCGTCATGCTCTGGCAAAAAGACCACCTGCCGGTTCCTGAAGGCATTCCGGCCATTGTGGTGGACGACACCATCCTGGCGATGGGCCACCTGGCCAAAGCATGGCTGGCTGAAGTGAACCCCTATATGATTGGCATCACCGGAAGCAATGGCAAGACTTCCACAAAAGACTTTGTGGCCGCTCTTTTTTCCAGCCTTGCCAAAACCTATAAAACCCAGGGCAACCACAACAACGAAATTGGGCTGCCGCTGACGGTTTTTGAAATGGATGACGATACGAAAGTGCTCATTCTGGAAATGGGCATGGAAAACCGGGGCGAGATCGCTTATCTTTGTTCGATCGCCCCGCTCGATCTGGCTTTGATTACTTCCATTGGCTCAGCCCACATGGAAAATCTTGGTTCTAAAACCAATATCGCCAGAGCCAAATGCGAAATCACCACTTCACTCAAACCAGGCGGGTCTTTAATCTACCACAACGATGGAGAAGAAATCCGCCAGGCACTCAGTGAACTGAGCCTGGATCCATCCTGGACGCTCATCCCCTATGGCGAAAATACCGAGTACAATCCAGAAAATCTGCACGTGACCCGCAGAGGATTGTCTTTCGAACTGAAGGCTCTCGATTCCAGACCCTTCCAGATTCCATCTGCCAATACTGTGCAGGCTTATAACGCCACCGGAGCTCTGCT
This sequence comes from uncultured Allobaculum sp., assembly GCA_910577085.1. Lineage (GTDB taxonomy): Bacteria > Bacillota_I > Bacilli_A > Erysipelotrichales > Erysipelotrichaceae > Allobaculum. Next base: position 996 of record CAJTLE010000021.1, read on the forward strand.
GGCCGCAAAAGCTGGCGGTGTGCCAGAAGCAAACTGGCATGAAGCCCTGGCCAATGCCTCTTTAACTCCGATGCGCGGCGATCTGAAAGCGTGGAAAAACAGCTGCATTCTGGACGATACCTACAAATCTAACCCAGAAGCAGCTCGAAGTGCCATTTCTACCCTGATGGAAATCCCCGCGGATGTGCATATTGCGGTTTTGAGTGATATGCTCGATCTTGGTCCTGAAGAAAAGGCCATTCATGCCGCCATTGGTCAGTATGCACAGGATGCCGGTGTGGATGTTCTGTTTACCTGGGGACCTTTAAGCAAAGAAACGTCTGCTGCCTTTGAAGGGACAAAGCAGCATTTTGAAACCAAAGAAGACCTGTTGGCTGCCCTCAAGCCCTATGCGCTTGACGATACAGCTATTCTGGTCAAAGGCAGCCGGGCAATGGCTATGGATACCATTGTAAAAGGCTGTTTAGAAGGAGAAAGCAATGAATAAAATCCGTCTTGGCGTCATTTTTGGCGGCCAGAGTTCTGAGTACAGCGTTTCACTTCATTCTGCCGGATCATTCTTACGTTCCGTTCACCAAGACCGCTATGAGATCACCATGATCGGGATTTCGATGGATGGTGGATTCTATCACTATGAAGGAAACATTGAAGATATCGAACACGACCGTTGGCAGGCACATGCCAAGCCAGTTGCGTGGGTTCACAAAGGAATTTTTGAATTAGAAGAACAGAAACTGATCGAAATGGACTGCGTCTTCCCGGTTCTGCATGGCAAAAACGGTGAAGATGGCTCGATCCAGGGCATGATGAATATTCTGGATCTGCCAATCGTTGGCTGTGATGTGTTAGGTTCTGCGATCTGCATGGATAAAGAAGTCATGCACCGTCTGTTTGAGCTCAACCACATTCCAGCAGCCAAATATGTCTGCCTGTATGCACATGGCGACAATCCAACATTTGAAGAAATCGAGCGTCAGATTCCACTGCCATGGTTTGTTAAACCTTGCAACGCCGGCAGCAGCTATGGCGTTCACTATGTAGCTGACCGCTCTGAATTTGAATCCGCTGTTAAAGATGCCTTCAAATACGATGGCCGCGGCAAAGTTCTGGTTGAAGAAGCCATTGATGGCTTTGAAATCGGCTGCGCGGTGATGGGGGATGAAAATCTTACCGTTGGCGAACCGGATGAAATCGAACTGGAAGGCAAAGTGTTCGACTTTGCAGGTAAATACGACCTGGTTGGTTCCGCCATTTACTGCCCGGCCCGCATTTCCAAGGAGAAAACAGCCGAAGCCAAAGAACTGGCCAAAGCGGCTTACCGCACACTGTGCTGTCGGGATATGGCCCGCGTTGACATGTTTGTCTGCTCGGATGGCCGCATTGTGCTTAACGAAGTCAATACGATTCCAGGCCTGACTTCGACCAGCCGCTATCCAACCATGATGAAAGAAGCCGGCATCGAATTTGCGGATCTGATTGATCAGCTTGTCGATCTGGCGATGGAAAAAGAAATCAACATTTAATTCATTATGACTGATACTGCAAAATTAAGAGCCTGGACTGAAATTGACTATCAGGCCATTGGCCATAACGTGGAGGAAGTGCGCAAGCTGGTCGGCAACACCAAGATTCTGGGTATTCTCAAAGCAGATGCGTATGGTCATGGAGCCATTGAATGCGCCCGTGAGCTTGCCAAAGCCGGGGTCGACTTCTTTGCGGTTGCCTGCCTGTCCGAAGCCCAGGAACTGCGAAATGCCGGTTTTAACCAGCCAATTCTGATTTTAGGGGCCACCCCACCAGCTGCTTTTGATGAGCTGCTGGCCGGTGACTTTATTCAGACGCTCGTTTCGCTGGAATATGCGCAGAAACTTTCTGATTATGCCAAAGCTCACAATACGAAAGCCAAAGGCCATGTCAAAGTGGATACCGGCATGAACCGCGTGGGCATCGTCTATCAGGAGGGCGCCCGTCGTTATGATCAGATCCGGGCCGTGTATGAACTTGATGGTCTGGATGTGCAGGGAATCTTCTCGCACTTTCCAGTCAGCGATGATTTAGGCTTTGACAGTCGGGAATTCACCCGCAATCAGGTCCGGCTGTTCAAGGAAGTGCTCGAACGGCTCAAAGACGATGGCATTGATCCGGGACTGCGCCATATTCAGAATTCGTATGGCATTCTCAACTATAAAGATCTTGGCATGGACTATTGCCGGCCTGGTCTTTTATATATGGGTGTGACCAGTGATGATCAGGTTCCAATTGCTTCGGCCCCTGATTTTATCCCGATTCTGTCTTTGAAAACCAAAGTAGCCATGGTCAAGATGGTTCCTGATGGAGCGACAGTTTCGTATGGCCGTCACTATCATTGCCAGGGACCGCGCCGCATTGCTTCACTGATGATCGGCTATGCGGATGGCCTGCCGCGTCTGATTTCCAATCAGAATCTGATGATCTCTATTCGCGGTCATAAGGTCCCCCTCGTTGGCAATATCTGCATGGACCAGTGCATGGCTGATGTCACTGGCTTTGATGATATTGAAGAAGGCGACATTGCCACCATCGTTGGCGTCGATGGCGAAAACGTCATGACCATCGATGCGATCAGCCGCGCTGCAAAGACCATTAACAACGAAACCCTCAGTGCTCTGTCCAAACGCCTGACTCGCGTGGCTAAGGACTGAGCCCGCTTTTCCAGATCTGGAAGATTTGGAAATAAAGAAAAATGATCCTTTGACTGCCGCACAGTCAGAATGCGGCAGTTTTTTTACGGGTTGATCGAAGTCAGGGCAGATCTATTTTCTGTAAGGCTTTAAATTGGATCTGATGTTTTACAATAGAAGAGAAATTCACAGAAGGCAGAACTTTTTTGAGAAGGTAAAAAGCTCTGATCAGAGAGGATAGAAAGCTCTGGGCAGAGAAGATAAAATGCTCTCAGAAAAAAGAGTTCTGGATGGAAGTCTGTGTCGATCGAATTCACCCGTAATATGAATACATCCCCAGAAGAGGAGGTCTATTTTGGCTAAACTACGACAGTACCCAGCGGTTGATATCGCTAAGTATATTGGCGCCATGCTTGTGGTGGCCATCCACACGTTTCCTTTTGAGGACATTTCACCGTCCTTCAACTTATTTTTTATCGCGACAGTCTGCCGGCTGGCCGTACCGTTTTTCTTTGTGTGCAGCAGCTTCTTTCTGTTCCGCAAAATTCACCACACCAAAAATCAGGCGGTAGAAGGCAAACAGCTGGTCATCGCCTGGCTCAAACGCATCGGAATTCTGTATCTGGTGTGGACCGTTATTTATCTGCCGTATACGATCTGGAACTATTCGGAAGCCGGGTTCTCGTTTGTCAGTCTTTTAGGCTGGATTCGGGATTTCTTCCTGAATGGCTCATATTATCATCTGTGGTTTTTACCGGCCCTGATGCTTGGCATGGTGATCGTCTGGAGTCTGTACCGGAAAAAGGGCATGGTCTATACGCTGGAAGTTTCCCTGGTGTTGTATCTGGTGGGCTATCTGATTAACGTCTATGCCCCCCTGTGGGAATCACTGCCCGGGGTATATGTCGTATATGGCTTTTTCTGCAAGACGCTGGTTACGGCAAGAGACGGCATTTTCTTTGCCCCGATCTTTATCTGCATTGGAGCGGCAGCGGCCAAATTACGCCGCCCAAATCTGAAATCCTGTGCGCTCGGCTTTGCGATTTCTTTTATCTGCCTGATACTGGAAGTAACCCTGTACTCTGCTCTTGGCGTATTGACCGATAAAAGCTGCATGTTCTTATCGCTGATTCCAAGTCTGTACTTCCTGATGAACATGCTTTTGCAGATCCGCATTCCCAATCAGCCGATGTACACGACGATGCGGCGGGAATCTACCCTTATTTATGTCAGCCATATTCTCTTTGCCCGCCTGTTGCTGCTCATGTTCCCGCAGGTTCACCTGGTTGTCTACCTGGCAACTCTGGCCTGCTCTCAGGTTCTGGCCAGCACCATCATCCGGTTAACTCCGAAATATCCATGGCTGCACTGGTTAATGTAACTATGCTCAGAATCCACCAAGTCAAATGCGCTGACCCTAAGGACATCGAGGGCGCGCTGTTAAAAAAATTAAATATGCCCAGACAGGATCTTTTAAGCTGGAAAGTCCACCGGAAATCGTTGGATGCCAGAGGACAAAAGGTCCTTTTTTCCTTTATCATCGATGCCGAAGTTCGCAATGAAAAGAAATACCTGCGCAAAAAAGATGTCAGCAAGGCACCCGATGAAACCTTTACCTTTACCCCAAAAGGAACCAGGCCGCTTCTCAACCGCCCGGTTGTCGCCGGCTTTGGTCCAGCCGGCATGTTTGCGGCTTTATTGTTAGCGCAATATGGCTACAAACCGCTGGTCATTGAGCGCGGACCGGAAATCGACCAGCGCACAAAAGATGTGCAGGCCTTCTGGAAAGGCGGAGAACTGAAGCCCGAAAGCAACGTCCAGTTTGGCATGGGCGGCGCCGGGGCGTTTTCCGATGGCAAACTGACCACTCGCTCTAAAGATCTTAAAAGCCGCAAAGTTTTTGATGAACTGGTCCGCTTTGGTGCCAGTCCTGAAATTTTGTATGAGCAGCATCCGCATGTCGGAACCGATGGCTTTGTCAAAATTATCAAAGGCCTGCGCGCGGAAATCGAACGCCTGGGCGGTGAGTTCTGTTTTGACAGCAGACTCGACGATCTGGAAATCGAAAACGATGCACTCAAAGCCATTCATATTCAGGACAAAGGCTGGATCCCGGCCCAGGCCCTGATTGCGGCCGTTGGCCATTCTGCTTCCGATACGATCCGCATGTTTGCGCGTCGTGGTCTTGTCATTGAAGGCAAACCATTTGCGATTGGGGTTCGCATTGAACACAAGCAGGACTTTATCAACCATGCCATGCTCAAAGACCGGGCATCGGATCCGGCTTTGCTTCCGGCCCGCTATCAGCTGACGGATACCGTTTCAACGGGCAAGGGCGTGTACAGTTTCTGTATGTGTCCGGGCGGTTATGTCATTGCGGCCAGCAGTGAGCCGGAAACCGTTGTGGTCAATGGCATGTCGTATTCAGACCGGGGCGGGGAAAATGCCAATGCGGCCTTGCTTGTTCAGGTTGGGCCGGAAGATACCGGCAAGGATGTCTTTGATGGCCTGGCCTATCAGGAAAAGCTCGAACATGCCGCCTACGATCTGTCTCATTCCTACAAAGCGCCAGTTCAGCTGGCCAGTGATTTTGTCGAGGGCAGAGTCAGTGACCACTTTGAGGACGTCAAACCAACCTATCCATTAGGCACCGTCTTTACCGACTTCAACACCCTGCTTCCAGCACCGATTGCCAGTTCCTTAAAAGAAACCTTAATCGCCTTTGAAAAGAAGGTGCCGGGCTTTTTAAACGGCTCGGTGTTAACCGGTCTGGAAACCCGCAGTTCCTCTTCCGTCCGTATTTTGCGCGATAAGGAAAGCCTGCTGGCCAATGTCGACGGCTTCTATCCATGCGGGGAAGGAGCAGGGTATTCAGGCGGCATCATGACCAGCGCGCTCGATGGCATGAAGTGTGCGATGGCCCTGATGGACAATTTTGACAAGCCCTCAAATTCCCCGTTAGAATAAGGGAATGAATCTGTTTTTACCCAGACAGGCGGTGGACTCGTTTCGCGATCTGGACCTGGCTTCCCTCAAAGCCAGAGGCATCCATCTGCTGCTTTGCGATGTGGACAATACGCTCTCGATCATCGGTGATCAGGGCTGTTCCCCACAGGCCGCAAAGTTTCTCGATGAAGTTCGCAAGGCGGGCATCCAGCCGGTTCTGTTTACCAATAACTTCGAGGCGCACGCTCTGAAAGTCATGCATGGCCACCCTAATGTTGAAATGCATACTTTTGCCTGCAAGCCGCTGCCCTTTTCGTTCTGGTGGATGATGCATAAAAAACATCTCAAGGCCCACCAGGTCGCCGTTCTTGGCGATCAGCTGTTTACCGACATGCTGGGGGGAAATCTCAGCGGCTGTTATACGATTCTTTCTTCACCCCTTTCCAAAGAAGAAAGAAGAGATACCAAACTGATGCGCAAACTGGAAGAAATTGTTTATACATCGCTTGAAAAAAGCAACAAACTGAAACGGGAGGAAAACCATGTCAGAATTCTGTAAAGGCTGCGGGGTGAAACTGCAAAACGAAAACCCCGACGCACTTGGCTATGTCCCATCGCTGGATTCGCAATATTGCCAGCGCTGCTATCGTCTGCGCCATTATGGTGATGTGACGATCAATATGCAGCAGGGCATTGCGACCAGTCAGACTTTAGATAAAATCAACGAACTCGATGGAACTGTCTTCTGGACAGTCGATCTGTTCAACCTCGAAAGCAATCTGGTCAGCCGGCTCAACCACAAACTGCCGGGCAAAGACATTATCCTGGTTCTGACCAAACGGGATATTCTGCCTCCAACCCTGACCGATGCCAAAATCAAGGCGTATCTCGAACGTCGTTTAAAAGAAGAAGATATTCATGTCAAAGACATCATCATTGCCGGCTATATGACCAAAGAGGGCGGCAAGAGTGAAGCTATCATTCATGAAATCGAAGATGCCGCTGACAAGTATGCCAAAAATAAAGATGTCATCTTTATGGGTATGGCCAACTCCGGCAAATCTACTCTGGTCAACAAACTGCTCGGCTCCAAAGAGCTGACGATTTCCCGAAACCCTGGCACCACACTCGATGTCATTGAACGCGACTGGCATGGCCGTAAGCTGTACGACACTCCGGGTCTGGAAAATGACAAATCCGTACTCTCGTGGCTGCCATCTCTGGAATTAAAAGAAGTCATTCCGACTAAGCCGCTCAAACCGTATATCTGCCAGATCTATGAAGATCAGTCCTTTGCGGCTGGTGGTCTTGCCCGCATGGATGTCGTGTGCAATGGCAAGGCCAGCATTGTCGGCTACTTCTCGTTATCTTTGCCGATTCATCGCGGCAAACTGGCCGATGCCGACCGGTTATGGACTGAACACCTTGGAGAGATGCTCTCCCCGGCGCTCGATGAAAGTCTGGATACGATGAAAACCTGGCATGCCCCCCGCCTGAAAGGCAAAGAAAAAATGGATGTTGTCATTCAGGGCCTTGGATGGTTCTGTGTCTCGGGGGATATCCAGGAAATTACAGTTAAAGCCCACAAGGGCATTCAGGTAACATTTCGAAAGGCGATGATTTAATGCTCAGTGCTCAGAATAAAAAGAAATTAAGATCCTTAGCGGTGGATCTTCCTTCCATGATCCAGATCGGAAAAGGCAACTTATCCGAAACCTTCTTTGAAGGTCTGGATGCCGAACTGGAAGCCCATGAACTGGTAAAAGTAACCTTACAGAAAACCAGCACGCTGACTGTCCGTGAGGCAGCCATTGAATGCGCCAGCGAAACCGGCAGTGAAGTCATTCAGACGATCGGCCGTACTTTCGTGCTCTATCGTCAGAGCAAGAACAATAAGCTGGGTATTTCCAAATGACAAAAAAAGTCGCACTGCTTGGCGGATCGTTTGATCCTGTGCACAACGGCCATATCGCCATGGCCGATGCGGCTTTAGAAAAGCTTGGCGTTGACGAGGTGTGGTTTATACCCGCCAGTCAATCGCCATTAAAAACACGAGTTTTGACTCAGGGCTCAAAACGGCTGGCCATGCTCCGGCTGGTCTGCCAGCATCATCCGCAGTTTCGCATATGCGATGTTGAGCTCAAACGTCATGGCGTCAGCTACACCATCGACACGCTTAAAACTCTGCATGAACAATATCCGGACTATGAATTCTACTGGCTGTTAGGCGCCGATCAGGCGGCTCAGTTTGACCGGTGGAAAGAGTCCGAAACGCTCAAAACGCTGGCCCGCTTTGCGGTGGCTGAGCGTGATGAAGTGCTCAAAAAAACTGGGATCCCGGAAGGATTTATTCCCCTGCCGATGGAACCGGTGGATGTGTCCTCCTCTCAGATTCGCAATGGCAAACGCCTCAATCTGATGCCTGAATACATCCGTCAATACATTCTCGACGAAGAGCTGTATCTGACCTGGTGGATCAAGCCGCAGATGAACCCGGCCCGTTTTGCCCACTCCAACAGTGTGGCCCGAGTATGCAGAGAACTGGCCAAAGCTCATGGCTATGATGAGCACAAAGCGTATCTGGCCGGTCTGTTTCATGATGTGGCCAAAGATATGCCCAAACCGGAGATGGAAAAATGGATCCGGGCCTGCTTTCCCGAAGCTATTAATGAGCATCATGCCATATGGCACGGGTATGTTGGCAGCAAGGTCGTTGACCGTGTCTTTGGCATCCATGATCCCATGATTGCCAATGCCATCTGCAACCACGTCAAAGGAACCAGTTATGATCCGTATGCGATGATGGTGTTTATCGCCGATAAAGTCGATCCGCTGCGCGGGTATGATTCTTCGGCTTTGTATCATGCCTGCCTGCATGATCTGTACAATGGCTTTTTACTGGTGAAAGCGGAAAATAAAGCCTTCCTTGAAAAGGAGAAACAGAAACATGGAACCCTCTGAAATTGTTTGTAAAGCGATCAGCGAACGCAAAGGTCATGACATTCAGGTCTATGACACCACTTCACTGACTCCGTTTATGGATACGATGATTGTCGCTTCGAGTGACAACACCAAACAGAACTACGCGATTGCGCAGAATATCAAAGACCGTTTATTTGAAGCCGGCTGGACAGGCACTTTCCGCATGGAAGGCAGCAGTGAGTCCCGCTGGATTCTGGTCGACTTAAAAGATGTCGTGATTCATCTGTTTGTCGGCAATGAACGCGATCTGTATTCGCTGGATCGCCTGTATGAAGAATGCCCGGTTACCCGGTACGAAGATTAGGACTGACGAAGGATTATGGCACAATACGAAACATTGGGTCATTACTACGATGCGCTGGTTAAAGATGAAGAAGCCAGTCGTCAGTGGGTTGACTGGATTGAATCCTTCCATCCCGGCCGCCGCTTTCTCGAACTTGCCTGCGGCAGCGGGGAAATCACCGAAATGTTAACCGAAAACCACGAGGTCACAGCGCTGGACCTTTCGCAGGCTATGCTGGAAAGAGCGGCCGAAAAAGATCCGGACAAAAAGGTCACCTTCCTGAAACAGGATATGCGGGATTTAAGCGCCTTAGGTCAGTTTGATGCGATCGGCTGTTTCTGTGATTCAATCAACTATCTGGTCGAAGATCAGGAAATGCGCGACTTCTTCAAAGAAGTGGCCAGCCATCTTGAAGCGGGCGGACTGTTTTTGTTTGACAGCCATGGTCTGGACCGGCTCGATGAGTTTGCCGAGGACTATGAAGAAGCCGGCGAATTCGACGATGGCACCCAGGTGCAGTGGTTAATCAGTGCGGATGAGGAAATGATTTATCAGGACTTTGCCTTCTATCTTCCCGATGGCCGTACGATTCAAGAACACCATATGCAGCGCGTCTATGATCCGGAAGATCTCAAAGACTGGTTACATGAAGCCGGTTTTGAAGTGCTGGATCTGCGCGGCGATTTTGGTGAAGCACCTCTGGCAGAATGCGAAAAATATTTCTTTGCCTGCCGCAAGAAATAAAGGGCCGAGTTCTGAATTTCTGGAAGCAGGAACAAAGACAAGCCAAAAAACGCAGAACGAAGAACCGCAAAATTCAGAAGTACAAGACTTAAGAAACGCAAGACTTAAGAAACACAAGTCGAAGAAATAAAAAATAAGAAGCAAAAGGGGAACACTATGATTGGATTGATTGCAGCCATGCCGCAGGAAATCGATGCGATTACCGCGCGCATGGAAAATCTCTCAACTGACAAGGTTGCAGATGTTGAATTTCGCACAGGAACGCTTGGCAATGAAAAACTGGTCATTGCACTGAGTGGTGTGGGAAAAGTTCATGCCGCCATTGCGGCCACACTGATGTGCCAGCTTTACCAGCCTGAATGCCTGATTTCAATCGGTGTTGCGGGCGGTCTGCGCGATGAGCAGGAAGTCGGCGATCTGGTGATTTCCAACGAAGCCATTCAGGCTGATTTCGATACCTCCTTTATCGATGGACCAGAAGGAATCGGCAAAGTGTTCAAGGCCGATGCCGGGCTGATCGACCGGGCTGAAAAAGCAGCCGAAAAGCATGGTATTCCGTATCGGGTAGGGGCTGTAGCGACTCAGGATCTGTTCATGGCGCATCCCGATGACTATGCCAAACTGATGAAAAACTTCCCGCAGGCAGCTTGCTCGGAAATGGAAGGCGGCGCTGTCGCTCAGGTGGCGGATGCATTTGAACTGCCGTTTGTGATTTTGCGTACGCTCAGTGATGTGGTCGTGCATGAAGACAATCCGGTTGAATTTTCCACTTTCAGCATGGCTTCTTCCAAAAAAGCTGCCAGTCTGCTGGAAACTTTCTGCTCACTTTAATGGAATGGTGAGCGATGACCGGAGTGAAAATCAGTTTTCTTTCACTCAGACTGGCCAGACTTCTGCTCTTTAACTGACAGAGAAATCTTACAGAACTACGATTGTCGTTCATGGCTTCGGACATGAGCGACTTTTTTCACGGGCTTTTTTGAATTTGGAATCAGAATCGTATAATACTTGCATGAGTAAAAAGACAGAGTCAAAAACCGACCAGGCACTCTCAACGCCAAAAGCAGTCGGTCAAAAAAAGACAACCCGAAACAAAGCGAAAACCAAAGCCCGCTCTTCAAACAGCAGGGCTTCGCATACTTCGAAAAAACCGGCCCGAACCACCTATGGCTGGCCATTGACGGCAGGCCTTTTTTGCCTGCTTGTTGGGATCATCATGACCCTGTGGGCGCTTTTTATCAGCGGCCCCGCACGGATTCATGAAGAATCTATTGAAAAAGTCAAAGCCGCCATTACCGAACAGGTGCCTGATATTCAGTCCCTTCGAGAGACCGAATTTGATTTTGTCACCTGGCAGGGCTATACCGAAGATACTTTATACTGGTTTGACGTCACAGGCTCCGTCATCACGACCAGAGAACTTTCGAGCCTGAACTATAACGCAGCCAGACAGAAAGCATTGGACACCTATAACATGGAGGCCGATACCGTTTTTCTTGCCTATGGCTATTCCGGTCCGGTCTATCAGCTGGAATCTGAAAACGAGATTCTGATGCTGGATTACGACACCCTGGACTGGGTTTATGAAAGGGGAACAGGATATGGTGGATCACAATGACTGGAATCAGCCATGGTTCAGCCAGTTAAGCTGGGTCATGGGAAACCTGGAGCGATTCGATATGGATCCGAATCAGAAACTGGTTGTGGCCGTTCTGGCCTTTTTAAATGATACGCACCTGCCATTTACACCAGACATCATCTGTGAAAAAACTGGTCTGGATGAAGAAGTGGTGGATGATGTTTTTGATTTTTTGATGACAGCGGGCTACGGGCGCACCGATTCGCGCAACAAGCAGCTGTTTTTTAATCTGGAAGGACTTCTGGATCTGCCAACAGCGGATTTAAACGACCCCGTTTCGCAGTCTTTGTTCCGGGAGTTTTCCACCGAGTTTGGAAGGCCGCTTTCCGGATCCGAAATGGAGCGGATTTTAAATCTTTCTGGTGAATTTGAAGAAGACATGATTCTGCATGCTCTTGATGAGGCCTCAGCCTATAACAAGCGCTCGCTCAACTACGTAGAGTCCCTGTTGGCGGCGTGGAAATCAAGAGGTCTGGATGCAGCGGATATTGAAAGTGGGAAACGTTGATGACTGGCGATGAAATTCTCGATCAGATTGAAATTCTGTTTCCGGATGCAGAGTGTGAACTGCTGCACGAAACACCCTTTCAGCTGTTAGTGGCCGTTGTTCTTTCCGCACAGACAACCGATGCATCCGTCAATAAAGTTACTCCAGCGTTATTTGCGCGCTGGCCGGATGCGGAAAGTCTGCGGCAGGCGGATGTTCATGAAGTAGAAAAGACCATTCAGACTATCGGTCTGTACCGTTCCAAAGCCAAAAACATCGTGGCTTTGTCACAGGCGCTTGTAGACCAGTTTCATGGCGAAGTGCCATCGACGTTTAAAGAACTGCAGTCCCTGCCAGGCGTTGGCCGCAAGACGGCCAATGTCGTCCGGTCGGTTGCATTTGATGTGCCTTCCTTTGCGGTGGATACCCATGTCGAGCGGATTGCCAAGCGGCTGGGACTGGCCAAAGTGGAGGATGACCCACTGAAGGTTGAAACCAAACTGCGCCGTAAAATCTCGCGGGAGCGCTGGAACCAGGGCCATCACGATCTGATTTTCTTTGGCCGGTATTTCTGCACCGCCCGCAAACCGCGTTGTGAAGAGTGTCCGTTTGTCTCGTTTTGTAAAAAAGATAAACTGGATGCTTACCAGGCCGAACTCAAAGAAAAGAAGAAAGCCAGAAAACAGGAAGCAAAAGCCTGATTTCTGCCGGAGGACAGGAATACACTCCCGTCCACAAAGTCGGATCCAGGTGAAATCTCATTAAACCAAAATAGAAGAGAAGAGAAAAAATTCAGGAGAAAACAGGATGAGTACTTTAAATCAACCGTTAGCCAATGTTCTGGTGTGCGGCCGGGGTGCGGTCGGCCTGACCATGGGTGATCTGTTCGCTAAAACGCTGCCACAGGATCAGTTTGCGTTTCTTTGTGATCCTGCAAGAGCCAGACGCTACGTTTCAAAACCGGTAACGGTCAATGGAACACCCAGACAATATCCAGTGCTGGCCAGTGATTCTTCCCGGCCATTTGTGGCGGATCTGATTCTTTTTGCCTGCAAGGCTTACTCTCTGGATGAAGCCATGGAACAGGCCAGACCGTTCATGAATGACCAGACCATTTTGATGAGTGCCATCAATGGAATCAGCAGTGAAGAAAAGCTCATGAAAACTTTTCCCAACAATCCGGTGATTCATACGATCGCTCAGAATATGGATTCCCGCTATGACCCGCAGAATCAGACCCTGCAGTTTACCACCCGCGGGGAACTGGTTTTTGGGGTGATTGCGCCCGAACTGGAAGAAAAAGCCGATCAGGTGCAGGAACTGTTTGACCGCTGCCATCTGCCCTATACCCGCTCCAAGACGATCCTGCTTGATCAGTACAGTAAGCTGATGTTCAACTGCGGCATCAATCAGGTGTGTGCGGCCTACGAGGCTACCTATGGAGATGTGGCCACCGATCCCCAACTGCATTCGATTTTCAGACAGGCCATGGAAGAAGCCCGCAGTGTGCTGGCTGCGCTCGGTACCGATCCAGGCCGCGAGAGAATGGACACCTGGGCGGCCAGACTTTCTACGCTGGATCCCAAGTCGATGCCCAGCATGGCCCAGGATGTGATGTTTCATCGTCCGGTAGAACTCGAACTGTTTTCAGGAACCATTGTCCCGAAAGCAAAAGAGCTCAACATTCCGGTTCCAACCCTGGAAGATCTGATGGCCCGCATCGAAGAAAAAGTGGCCAGCTTCTAAGTCCGGCACCCAATAGAATTCAATTTTTTTGAACGTGACTCCAAACTGTCCTCTAAGACGGTTTGGAGTTTTTTTGCGTTTTGGGCTTCTGTCTTTTCGACATTGAGCCATGCTGGTGATTCAAAATCCGAAAGGAAATCGGAAGGCTGCGGCGTTTTCAGGCGGAGAAACAGGGAGAAATTGAAAAAACGCTGAAAAAAGTTAAAAACGATTATGGGCAATTTGCTTGATTTGGCTCACAATGGAGATAGAGAGGTACCTCTATGGACGCAAAGAAGAAAAAAGCATTGGAATCCGATTTGAAGGTTTTGCACGATATGCACATGCGGCCGAATTTTGCGGAGTTAGCCAGAATCTACGGCTTGGATTATCGAACCATTAAAAAGTACTACGACAACGGCGGGAAAGTCCCACAGCGTAAGAAGAGAATCCAGTTCAGCCGCTGGGATCCTTATGAAGCCGAGATTGCCCACAAGTATCAGGTGGAAGGAGCAACCATCCGTGCGATTCATGATGAGTATCGAAAAACCTTATCGCCCGAGCAGCTGCCAGGCACGTATGCCAGCCTGAAGGCCTTCATCAACAAGAAAGGTCTGAAAAAAGGCAAAACCAATTCATAATCGATGATCTGTCTTTCCATGGCCATCAGACAGATTCATTTTTACCGGGCCAAAGCGCAAAGAAATCTGAGGCGACGGCTTTTCCTGCAAAAAGGAAAAGCAGCTTCAGGAAGTCTTTGCGCTTTTTATCTGTGACGAAAGGATCAGAAGTCCGGCCCAAATCCTTCCGGCTTTGTTCATGGAAAGGATTCGGGCCGGATTTTTTCTTTGGACATTTGTTGAAACCTTGCAGTCCTTTTCAGGGCTGTTTTTCTTTGTCTTTGCGCCAGTCTTCAAGCAGAATTCAGCGTTTATGAAGAACAATCTTGTAAACCGGACTTGAATCAACCATAAACGTGAAGAAAATTTGAATAAAAATCAGATGTAAGAGGGAATTTACGATTCTTTATCGAAATTAACACATAAAAAATCCGTATTGAAAGGGTTTACGGTCGATCTTGTATCGGGGTAGAGTGCAGGTGGGTTTTGAAGAACCCGACAATTGTCCAAACAGATCTCGCGAGTAAGAAAGGAAATTTTATGCTTCAAGCGTTTATCCGACTTACCCTGAGCGCTGCCCTTTCGATTGGCAGTCTGCTTGGGGGTGTCTGGCAGATGACCAACAGCGATCCGCCAACTCTTTCGATTGAAGTCAGGGGTGCTGGTCAGGTGGATGTCGAACAGGACAAGCATCACTGGAGCTGTAAAAATCAGAACCTGCTCATCCCATTGCCTGATCAGATCCCCATCACGCTGATCGCAAAAGCAGAGGAGGGGGAACAGATTGAGCAGTTTCAGATCGATGAGCAGGAAATCCCCGAAGCGATTGGTCAGAACCGCTTCAAGCTGACCCGGACGATCCGCACCAATACCTCGATTCAGATCCGATTCTCTCAGTCGGTCAAAGAGCAGGAAGAATCCGGACAATCCGAACAATCGAAAGCGGAATTCAATGAGAAATCCGAGTCAG
This sequence comes from uncultured Allobaculum sp., assembly GCA_910577085.1. GTDB lineage: Bacteria > Bacillota_I > Bacilli_A > Erysipelotrichales > Erysipelotrichaceae > Allobaculum. Next base: position 16,052 of record CAJTLE010000021.1, read on the forward strand.
AGAATGACTCTTCGGCTTCACGGATGGAATCTTCTGAGAATTCCTCCGATTCCGATCGTTCTTCTTCAGATGGCGTGCTGGGCTGGCTGGAAAAAGTCGCTGACCAGCTGTCCGCCGACTTTGGATTCAACCAAAATCATACTAATGCCCTCAATGGGCAGGATTTGAGTGATGAACAATCTTCCAGCTCTTCAGCTTGGGAAGAAAACACCTCCAAGGGTGAGGACAGTGAACACAACTTGGCATCTGACCTTTCTGATCGGGCCAGTCTGCAGCCGGAAACGACAGAAAACGAAACGATCGAAAATGAAACAACCGAAAACGGGGAAGACAGCCAGCAGGCTTCGACCTCTCTTTCATCTTCGCCGCAATCCAATGATGTTCAGAACATCCACTGGGCAAAGCTGGAACAGCTGGAGGTGGAACTGTTTTATCACGAATGGCATCTGGATTATCTGACGGTGTATTCCAACTACCAGCAAGGCAATGAAAGTGAATTCCAGGACTTTCGAAAAGCCTTCGCCCGCAAGTGCGAAGTCGAAAACTGGCTCGATGAGGCCGGATTTCTGCCGGCCGAATTCTTCGAACAGACCGAATCCATTCCTGGTTATTTGCAGGTTTTCAATCCCACCGATGTGAAAACACCGGCGCCAAGAGCCCGCATGAAAGCACAGGCCAAAGCAATGACACCCAATACGGGCGGTGTCAATGGTTCGGTCACGATTACCGATGCCAGACTCTATTCGCAGGTTCCGGCATTTGCCGGCTATACCATGAGCAACCATTTGTGGACGTTAGACAATGGCTGCCAGGCGTTCTGTGCCAATGCCCCGCTTTCCGAACCGGCGGCTGGCGAAAAGTCAATCTCCGTGGAACCGTGCACCAATACCGATGTCCGAAAGGCCCTGTATTACGGCTATGGCGGCCCGGGAAATATTTTTGGCGGGTATTCGGCCAGCCAGCAGATCATCTTCACCAATGAGATGGTCTCTCATGCCTATGCGAACACCTCCATTTCCGAGACGGTCTATGACAACGCTATCTGGAATGGAGGGATGAAAGACCGCTGGAATGAAGTCAAAAACAAACCGGATCCACCTGCCCGCTATAAGGTCTACATCGCGCACTTTGCGGGAACCGGGAAAAACTATCAGGGTCATGTCGTCACCCGGCAGCCGCTGGCCTTTGGCTTTTTAGGGGAAGACGACAAGGGAGCTTTCCAGCTGATCAAATCGGTCGATACCTCGACGGGCGGTCTGGCCAACTCGGCGCCGGCAAACTATTCGCTGACGGGTGCTGTTTATGAATACGGGGAAGGATCCAAATCCAGCCCGGGCAGAACCCTTGGCACGCTGACCATTGGTTCTGATGGCTGTTCGCAGGTTGTCGAACTCAAACCGGGAACGTACTGGGTCAAAGAAAAGCAGGCCCCCAAAGGCTATGCGCTTGATCCCAATTATTACGAAGTGATTGTCACGGCCGGCTCTTCTACGGCTGCTCCAAACCGGATTGTTGTCCGGGATAAGGCGCAGGGCTGTAAAGCAGAGCTGCTGGTAGTGAAAACGGACAAACGAACTCACCAGCCGTTAGCCAATGCTGTATTTGAAGTGAAGTTTTATAACCTGGATCCATCCAAAGCCAATGCCTCTGAAGTCTCCAGAGCCAAACCGGTCGTTTCCAAAACGTACCGCACGGATGGGCAGGGCCGAATTTCGGTTCCCAACCAGATCCTTCCCATTGGTGTATTGACGATTCAGGAAATCGAAGCGCCGACAGGCTATCGAATGGATGATACGCTCCACATCATCGCACTGGACCCAAAAGGAAGTACGAGTGAAATCTTCATGACGCTTGATCCGGTTCAGGTTTCTAATGAGCCGATTGCCAGTCTGGTTCTTTACAAAAAGACAATGGGATCTGATCTGCCTTTAAGTGGTGCTCAGTTTATCCTTCAAAGCCCATCTGGAAACCGAACCACGATTACCGTCAGCGAACAGGGTCAGAAGCTTATTCTCGATGAAAACGGAACCTGGACACTCAAAGAGAGCCGGGCACCGGATGGCTATACGGCCTATACCCGTCCAATCAGTATCCAGGTCAATGGTTCAACGGTTCGCTGTACGGTTCCAGATGACCATGTCGAATTCAACGAAAATACTTTCGAGCTAACAGTGTTCAACGAGACAGGCGGGTATACCCTTCAGATTCATAAGGTCGATGACCAGAACCAGCCGCTGGCAGGTGCAGTTTTTGGATTATACGAGGATCTCAAATGTTCCAAAAAGATCGATGAAGGGACCACGGATGATCAGGGCAGGCTTGATTTTGGACCACTTAAAGCAGGTGAAAACTACTATCTGAGTGAAATCCGTCCGCCTTCCGGCTATCTGCCAATGGTCAACGCTTCTGGAAGGGCCATAGTCTTACAGATCAGTGCGGTTGACCAGGGAGTGGCCTATACCTTTAAAGCGCCTATGACGATAAGCGTTGAGCAGGAACCTGAATCGACGGGGAAAAATCCCTACGTCTTCTGGAAAAAGGGAAGTCTGCCTTCACCGGTTTTACATGGCAAATTTGTCAATAAGAAAAAAGTGACCCTGCCAAAAACCGGTTCCTGGCATCGGGCTGGTGTGGTGATCTCTGGAAGTCTGCTCATGATCGGTGCTCTTCTTTCAGGCCCACGGAAAAAGCATTCAAAGGATCAATCCACTTAAAGCAATCCCTGAACGCTGCTTTGCAGTGTTCAGAACTCAAATGCGAATGCGCATGCAGAAAAAATCAAGAAACAAGAAAACTCAAGAAAAGGAAATATGGTTATGAAAAGAAATCTTATCCGTCCAAACTGTGCACTGGCCTTTGTGGCCGCTTCCCTGATCGTGCCAATGACCACTCTCCAGAGTATTCAGGCGGTGAATCGGCCAGTCATTCTGAAACAGACGGAACAGCAGGAAGAGACGAATACGACGTATACGATCACGCTCAACCCTGAAAAATCGGGATCTCTGGCGGGAAGAATATTCAACGTCTATTCGATCTTTGATGTCACCACAGGTACTGGCGGAGCGTTTAACTATACGTTTACGGACAATGCGGCCACAAAGCAAGCGGTCCAGAGGGCTGTGTACAAATCTAAACATCCAACGGCAGAGGATGAATCAACAATTGCCCAGGAAGCCGAAACAATCACCATTGCCCAGGCTCTGGACCATATCGGCGGTCTGCAGGAAGGGGAACAGGCAGGGAGTATGACCTCTCGGTCAGGATCAATGCGAGAATTCAGTGAACTGCTGCGCGGGGAACTTGTCGCTGCAGGCGTTGAGCCTGGTCCGGTCTACACAGGTCAGGGAACGGAAACTGAGCAGATTACCGGTCTGAAAAAGGGATATTACCTGATTGATGAAGTAACCGCCACCGCACCGGAGAATACCGGAAAATCGCTCTGTATGGTCCTGACGGTAGATGGAGACGAAACCATCGATGTCAAAGGTGTCTATCCGACGGTTGAAAAGGACATCCAGGAAAACGACACTACAGTCGGCTGGAATGATATTGGGGATTTTGAAATTGGTCAGGAAATTCCGTATCGCTATCAGACCACCATCCCCAATATCAGCGGCTACGATACTTATAAGCTGATTTTCCATGATGATATGGATCCTGCCCTTGCTTTCCAGTCAGGCACTGTGTCCATCAAAGTCACGGGCACAAACGATGCCAAACAGACAAAAGAATACAAGCTCACAGCTGCAGACTATTCAGTGATTGCAGAAGGAGAGAGCCTTGCTGCCGAGGACAGTTTTCAAATCCAGATTACAGACATCAAGGGAATTATTGATCGTGAAATTTATAAGACAGCCCCAGACAGTGTCCAGGATCATCTCTATGGCCAGACGGTTGAAATTACCTACAAGGCCAAGCTGACAGAGGCAGCGGCCACGGATCCAGGCCGGCCAGGCTTTGAAAACCAGGTTCGTCTGGAGTATTCCAACAATCCTGACAGTAATGGAAAAGGGGATACGGGAACGACGCCATGGGATACTGTTGTGGCCTTTACGTTTAAAGTCGATGCGACGAAATATGCTGAACCGGAAACCGCAGACTCTCAACTGACCAAAAAGCTTGCCAATGCGAAATTCCGACTTTTCCGTGATGAAAAATGTACGTCAGAAATTATGCTCAAGAAAAATGGAAACTTAAACGAGTATATCGTTCAGGCTGATCTGACTGAAGGTGGAACTGATCTTGTTACGGACAGCGAAGGAAGCATTAAGATTATCGGTCTGGACCAGGGAACCTACTATCTTACAGAAACCGAAGCGCCAGATGGATATCATGCTCCACTCACTCCGCTGACACTGACCATTACGGCTACCTACCCTGATAACCGTAAAGAGTATTCATATGCGGCGGGTCAGGGAAATACGGATGCAGTGCTCAAAAATCTTGCGGCAACGGTCAGTTACACCGAAAGCTATAACGGCCAGAGCCATGCAGCTACATATGAAACGAATTCGCCGGATGATGTCGATTTAGGTGATGGATCGGTGAAATTTCCGGTCATCAACCGTACGGGTAAAGAACTGCCATTAACCGGATCGAACACGGCATGGATCTCACTGGCCGCCGGAAGTGTGCTGGTCCTTGGCGGGATCGGCCTGCAGAAGAAGAAAAAGAACTAAAGGACTTCGAGCATGACAGGAATCAAACGGACCATCCAGATGATCTTTCTGATTGGCGGACTGAGTCTGTGCCTGGCGCCAACGATCTGGTCCCACTTTTCCAATCATGTGGCGGCCGACCAGATTCAAAGCTATCACGAACAGACCAGACAGATTGATCAGTCCCAGCTCGATAACTTATGGAATCAGGCCGAGCGCTGGAATGAACTGCTGGCTGGCCACCTGCCAACCACTCAGCCCGGAACGCTGGAGCTTGCCAATACGGGTGAGCAGGCTTTTGAACAGACATTCGATGACGAAGTGCTGCCCTATGATCAGCAGCTTTGTGTTCTGGATCACGGAGTAATGGGAATCCTTCATATTCCCCGGATTGATGTCACGCTGCCCATTTACCATGGCGTTGAAGAGGAGGTCCTTTCCAAAGGGGCAGGGCATCTGCCTTCCTCCTCTTTACCCATTGGTTCATCGAGTGGACGATGTGTTCTTTCCGCCCATCGCGGTCTGATGTCGAGTGAACTGTTTACCCGGCTTGATGAGATGGAAAAGGGCGATCTGTTCCAGATCGAAAATCCCCGTCAGACGATGGCCTATGAAGTGGATAACATTGAAGTCATTCTGCCCGAAGAAGTCGAAAAGCTGGCCATTGTCGAAGGCCAGGACCTTGTCACTCTGCTGACCTGTACGCCCTATGGGATCAATGATCATCGGCTGCTGGTGACGGGACATCGGGTGGAGTGGAATGAACAGGTTGAACAAAAGATCAGTGAGCCGGTTTCGAGCAAACCTTCTTTGCGCGAGCAGATCTTTCGAACATGGCCCTGGCTGATGGCAGCGCTGGTCATTTTGGTCCTGTTTATTTCCTGGCGATCCTCGAGAAGAAAGGAATTTAGATGAAACAATGGAAATCACTGATTCTGATCCTGATTGCGGGTGTTCTCTGTCTGAGTGGAACGATTTCCATTCTGGCTGCTCAGGAACTTGATCCTGAACAGTTTAATGAGCAGACAGGCACCATTGAAATCCGGCTGGAGCCTGCCGCTTCCGGGCGTCCAAGCCAGGGAGTTGAATTTGAAGCCTACCGGGTTGCAGATCTGGTGCAAAGTGAGTTTGTCTTTCTGGAACCCTATCAGGAATGCAGCCTCAAAAGCAGTCAGCTCGATCAGTCTGAACCCATGAAAGAAGCAATTCGTTTTTTAAAAGAACACAAAACTACTCCTCAGGCCAGTGCCGAAGTGGACAGCGATGGAAGTGCCTTCTTCAAGGAACTGCCATATGGTCTTTATCTTTTCGTCGTCAGCAATCCCGCTCAATACGAATTGATTGGCGATTTTCTGGGAATCCTGCCGATCTGGAATGCCGAGGGGCAGAAGGAAGAAAACCGGATTACGATCCGTGTTAAACCCAATCCGATTCCGGATGTGCAGATCCAGAAAATCGATCCGGACAACCAGCCAATCTGCAATGCCAAGTTTGTCTTTGCGGCCTATAACGACGCGAAAAAGACCGGGATGATTGCGGCCAAAAGTGCGGATACAACAACGGGTACCGTTGTCTTCCGCCCCAATCTTGGCCAGACGATGTACGTCAAGGAAATTACCTCCCCAACTGGCTATCAGCTTTCGGAAAGACTGGTGAAGGTGACGATGGATCTGGATGGCAGTGTCTATATCGACGATCAGAAAAAGGAGCCCGTCGACAATCTGGTGACGATTCCGTATGAGAACACACCACTGACTGTCCGCGTTCCGGAAACGAACGGCGACACCCCAGCACCAACACCAGATCAACAGATCACGACTCCAGGACCTGGCAACAATACACCGGTCATCCAGACCACACCCCCGACATCTACGCCAACCTATTCGCCCACGAAGCCAGCTACCGCCACTGCAACCCAGGCCGGCTTATGGCTGAGCATTGGGGCAGCTTCAGGAGGAGTGCTGGCAGCCGGCGCACTGTATCTGGCCTGGGAGAAAAAGAAAAAGCCGCAACGGCGGCGCCCATCTTATCTGGACCAGGATGAATAACTCCAGATCTATCCAGCCCTATTCAGTGCTATTCGGATTCGAAATGAGAATCCAAACCGAACAGGATTGAATCAATAGAACCAGGGATGAACACCTGGTCAAAGATGATAAGAAGAAAGAAGAAAACCATGATCCATACCAAAATAGAACGTCTCCTGCAGGAGAAGACCAGTATTGGGTTTCTGGATGACCCACCACAAACCCGACCACAAGTGCCGTATACCAAGCTCAATCCGAAACAACGTCCTGGATTTTCCCGTACTCTCTACTGGCACCTGTGGCATCCAGCCAGACGATCGCCCAGGCCTTCAGACATGGGTCTGGACGCCTCTTTGACCCGCGCCACTCACCATGATCCAGAGATCGACACCGGCTTGATCCATCTTCTTGGGGATCCTTCCGGCCAGATGCCGCCATCCAGTGTGGTGCTGGCAGGCTGAGAGCAGTTTCCAGCCCGATCGGATCCGAAGGTGCTTCTCACCCAATCAACAAAACGAAGAAACCTCGCAACATGGAAACAGGCTGTCCTGAACTAGGAACAGCCTGTTTTTGCGGTTGATTAAGATTGTTGGAATGGTTGAGATTTCTTTAGACTGAATGGCAGCGTCAGTCGTCGGCCTCAACCACTTTATCTTCAGGTTCGGTCAGTTTGACACTGGCTCTGGCCAGGTCCGTACCGAGCTGGGAATAGTCCAGAAACAGATTGTACAGACCATCCTCACTTAAAACGCCGCGATCGAGTCCATCATAGGCGCCTGCCTCATCTAAAGCGTAATCGAGCAGCCATTCGGGACTGAAATACCAGTTTTTCAAGGTCGTTAAGTCCTGCGCAGCCTGGTTGATTTTTTCTTCCATCGCTTTATAGGCATCGTAGTCTTTCTCTAGCTGAGCCATCAGAGTTTCCATCTTCTCGATGTGGCTGCGGCGCATTGCAATCTGAGCGGGCGTCTGAGACTCGGCAATTTTCTGGATGTCTTCAATTTCCAGACTCTCTTCTTCCATCTCTGGCATGTTCATGATTTCCTGATCTTGATTTGGATTTCCGGTCATTTCTTTTTCCTCCTGCAGGATTGAAGCCGCAAACGTGGTAAATCCTGCGGTATCTGCATTTCAATCTCTCAATTATTTGATGCATCTGCAATCTTTTTTAAAACAAATAGAAAACAGGGGCTGTTTTGAAGTGAATTCACAGCCTTTGAAATAAAAAGCCAGAACAATGCAAAAGTGCCGCGAAGCGCTTTTGCTCTGTATTGAACCTGTCAGAATTCGATGTGTCGAACAGAATCCGGATCAATCAGAAAGATGGATGCAAAAAGCATCCAGAAAAGAAGAAAGCTCCATGAAGATGGAGCAGTTTTTGAAAATCAGTCTTCTTCCTGAATGGCGTCCCAGTCCGGACCGATTTCAGGAGGCGTCTTGCCATCAACGCGTGCCTGTAAGACCCGGATTTTGCGGTCCATATCATTGTGAGACAGTTTCATATAGCGGCGCAGAAAGTAATCATGGCATTCGCTATACAACTGAACCATCTTGTCGTACTTCTGTTCTTCGGTAAGATTAGTATTTTCCATAAGAAAAGCCCTCCTGCCATCAGTATAAAAGAGGACAGAAGGGCTTTGGCTCTGGATGCTTTATGGATCTTGGTCAAAGATTTGATCAATTTGATCAGTCTTTAGAGTTTTCTGCTTTTTCAAGGTGTTTGGCCATGCGATTGGCTTCGTATTCCATGGTCCGTTCATAAACAGTTTTCAGGCCTTTAAAAATTAACTGAGGATCATACACGTCGATTTTATCGGTATGCTGGCAGATCACCCGGCCAAGGCCGCCGGTTGCGATCACTTTGAAATCAACGCCGGCTTCCTTACGGAACGCATCAACGGTCTTTTCAAAACCGCCTAAAAACTGGTAGAAAATGCCGGCCTGCATGGCGCTCTGGGTGTTTTTGCCCATCACGGAACGCGGCTTTTTGATTTCGATTTCAGGCAGCTGGGCAGTCTGACCCCACAGGGCATTGGCACCTGTTTCAATACCGACACCGATGGCACCGGCTTTGAAGACGCCGTTTTCATCGACATAGTCAAAGGTCGTTGCGGTTCCAAAATCGACGATCAGTAATGGATAGCCATATTCTTCAACGGCACCGACAACATCCGCGATCCGGTCGGCACCAACCGAACGAGGGTTTTCCAGCTGTACGCTGACACCGGTTTTGACACCAGGGCCCATCACGAGAGGTTCAATGCCTAAAAATTTAATGATTCCATTGCGGAAAGAATGCATGACTTTCGGAACAACGGAACTGACAATCACGCCTTCAATATCAGAGTTGTTCAGGTTGGCAGAATGCAGGAAATTTTCGAGCATAAAGCCATATTCATCGGAAGTCCGGCGGACTTTCGTGTTCATGCGGTAGTTACAGATCAATTCGTTGCCATCGAAAACACCGATGGTAATGTTTGAGTTTCCTACATCAACGCACAATAACATTTGGATCTTCTCCTTTTTGTAAAGCAAGCATGGTCTTTAAAATCGTATGGCCTAAAGCTTCTTTGGACTGAAGGCCTAAATGTTCAGTATGGTCAGGGAATAACAGGGAAACCACGTTGGTGTCTGTCTGAAAGCCGGCTCCTTTTGTGCGCAGATTGTTGGCGATCAGCAGATCACAGTTTTTGGATTCCAGTTTGACGAGGGCGTTGGTGTCGAGGTTTTCGGTTTCCATCGCAAAGCCGCAAAGAATCTGTCCTGGCTTTTTGTTCTGACCAAGACCGGCCAGAATATCCGGGTTTTTGACGAGTTCAAGGGTGAGGACATCCCCGGTTTTTTTCATCTTCTGTTCGTGATGGTCCTTGAAGCGATAATCCGCTACGGCAGCGGCCATGATGATAAAATCAGCATCCTTTGCCTCTTCAATCATCGCTTTTTCCAGGTCCAGGGCACTCACGATCGGAACCACTCGAACGCCTTCTGGTGCTTCCAGGCTGACGGGGCCAGAAACCAGAGTGGCTTCAGCGCCTAAATCATGGGCTGCCTTCGCGATGGCATAGCCCTGTTTTCCGGAAGAATGATTGGACAGAAAGCGCACCGGATCCAGAGCTTCCTGGGTTGGACCGGCCGAGACAACAACCCGTTTGCCGGCAAGAGGTTTCTGATCGATTGAAGATTCAGCCGGCGCCTCATTGGCAGCTGTTTTGTTTTCCAGAATGGCTTTGATGTTCTTTTCCAGTTCTTCGGGTTCAGCCATGCGGCCTTTTCCGGCTTCCTGGCAGGCAAGCATGCCATAGGCAGGATCAATAATGGTCCAGCCGCGTTCATGCAGCGTCTGAAGATTGGCCTGGGTGGCCGGATTTTCATACATATGGACATTCATGGCCGGGGCCGCTAACATAGGACAGGTTGCAGCAAGAATAGTCGAGGATAATAAATCATCCCCAAGTCCATGAGCAGCTTTGGCCAGAATATTGGCATCCGCCGGCGCGATTAAGAACACATCAGCCCAGCGGCTTAATTCAATATGGGGGATCATGGCTTCGTTGGTTCCACCAAACTCGTCCATATAGACTTCGTTGTGAGACAGAGCAGCCAGTGTCAGCGGCCCGATAAACGAAGCAGCATGTTTCGTTTCAATAACCCGGACTTCATAGCCCTGCTTGGTCAGGGAACTGACCAGCGTAGCAATTTTGAAGGCGGCGATTGATCCGCTCAGACCAATCAGAATATGTGCAGATTCCATGAAGATCTCCTTCGAAAGAAGCAGGATTTTGGTAAGTAAAAATCCTGCTGTTTAAGCAATTTAATGATTTTAGCGCATCCAGGGCTAAAAGGCTAAGGATAATTATACCGGGTGTGTATACCCGAAGATAATCTTTTCACCTTTTAATGCCCGAATTTCTTTTAGAGAGGGAAGGAATGTCAAAATTTGAAGCAGTTGCAGGGCTTCTTACACGCCTGAAATCCATCCCTTCAAGCACAGGTCTGAAAAGTACTATACAATATTTAGTATGAAAGTACTGATAGCTTCGGATTCCTTTAAAGGATGTATGACCAGCCAGGAGGCAAACCGCCACATCGAAAGCGGTATAAAGCGTGCCGATCCATCGATTGAATGCTTCTCCTTTCCAATTTCTGATGGCGGAGAGGGCATGGTGGATGCATTTGCGTTTGCCTATCAGGCTCAAGTGATCGAAACCAGAACAGAAGATCTGTATCACCAGCCAGTCCGGGTGCGCTGGGCGTATTGTGAGGAAAAAGAAATCGCCTGTGTTGAAGCCGCCAGTGTGGTCGGCCTGACTATATACAGTCATGGCCAGCGTCATCCGTTGGACACCTCCAGTTATGGACTGGGTCTGCTTTGTAAAGAAGTGCTGCGCCAGAAAAAAGTCAGACAGTTGATTATTGGTCTTGGTGGTACGGGCAGCAATGATGGCGGCATGGGCTTTTTAAGTGCCTTTGGCGCTGTGTTTTATGATAAATATCGTCAGGTGCTCGAACCCTGCACCCGCAGTCTGAATAAAATTGCGTTTATCGACAAACGAAACTTCAATCCCCCGCGTCATGTCCGACTGATTGCCGCCTGCGATGTCAACAACCCCCTGTTAGGTCCGCAGGGTGCGACCTGGATTTTTGGGCGCCAGAAAGGACTGACGCTTTCGCAGCAGGAAATGGTGGAAGCGGGCATGGAAAAACTCAATGCCAAGATTGATCAGACCTTCCATGTCAATATGAACGATTTTACTGGTGCCGGGGCTGCCGGCGGCCTTGGTGGTATGTTAATTGGTGTGTTTCGGGCGCGTATGGTTTCCGGAATGGAAATTCTGGAAGATGGCGATCTGAAACGCGCTCTACAGGAATGTGATTTTATTTTCACCGGGGAAGGCCAGACGGACAGCCAGTCTGCCGATGGCAAAGTCGTCAGCCGGCTTGCCGCGTGGGCAAGAGAATATGAGATCCCGATGGTCGTGATCAGCGGCGCATTAGGACCTGGCTATGAAAGACTGTATGATCAGGGCGTCGATGCCATGTTTTCGACGGCCGACCGGGCGATGAGTTTTGCGTATGCGCTGCGCCATGGTCCCGAGAAACTGGAACAGGAAACCTGGAATCTGATGCGGCTGATTCTGGCCGCCAGACGCACTATGGAAAAATAGAAATCAGAAACAGACAAGGAACAGAAACAAGAATAGATAAGGATAGTGATAGAAATGAGACAGATTGTCAGAAGGCTTGCCACCTTGATGATGGCGGCTTTTATGGTCATTGGAATGGCTGGATGCAGCGAGAAAAAGACCATGGAGCCTTTAGAAATCCATGATTTGGATATGGCAGAACTGGAAGCCAAGATGAATGATAAGGAAACCTTCACTCTGCTGGTAGAACGCGATAACTGCAACTTCTGCCAGGCGATGAATACGTATATCGAACAGACCCGGGAAGAGCATCCCGGTGATTACAACGTCTATCGGCTCAACACCACAGATTATCAGCTGTACCGGGAAAATGAAGGGGATATGACACTGATTTCTTCAACCGAAGATGGTCAGAAACTGCTCACCCTGTTTCCATATTTCCTCTACACCCCGGCAATTTATAAAATTGAAGAAGGCAAACCGGTCGACTGTGGAATTGGCTATGATGAAAGCCGCCATACGGTTTCCACATGGGGTGTAGACAGCACCATTGACTGGAATCAGGCAAGACCGGTTGACCTTTGGGAATACCTTGCAGCAGATCAGGAAGACTTAACAAAACTGACTTCTCAATCCGCTTCCAATTAACCAAATCAGTCCATTCTGCCAAATAAACTGACTTTGAAAAGCAACAGACAGAGTGGGGGAGGTGAACAGTGATTGGAAACAATGGATTCCGTATCAAAATCCACTCATTCCACATCAGTCCTCTTGATCCCGGAATGAAAAACCTCTAATGTAAATGAATGTAAAAAGGGAGGGCGAAATGAAAGGAAAAGAAAAAGAACTCGAGAATAACGTGTTTTTCTGGCAGAAACTCGACACGCTGATTCTGTCGAGTCAGATTGAAATCATTCGTAAGAAAGGAGAGCCCAGTGTCGATTATCCAGGCCTGATCTACCCGGTAGACTTTGGCTGTGTGAAAGACACGATTTCTGCACCTGGTACTCCATTCTATTGTTTTAAGGGCTCCCTGAATTCATTAAGTGCAACTGCGCTGATTGTTCAGGCCGATATTCTGTCCAGAGAAGTATTCACCAAAGTTCTGATCGGTTGTACCGAAGAAGAATGCCGACTGATTCTCAAGTTCATCAACGCAACGGAATTCCAGAAAGCCATTCTCGTACGACGGGGCATTGAAGTCCCATCCTGGGCGTCCAACGACCAGTAACGTCCGAAATTCTCTGAACTCCACAATGATGATTATGCATGGCCCATCCGGCTGTGCATTTTTCTTTTGGAGTGACTTTTGTAGTGCAGGTTTTGGAAACTGTCGATGTGATTCAGGAAAGCACCCCTGCTTTTGTTTGAAAACCGGCTTTTTCAGCTGCATTCGTCTGGGACGTTTCAAACTTTGAGATACTTTGGAAAAAGGAAGTGGTCAATTAAAAACCGAGTAAAATGAATGCAGATTCGCAAAAAGACGCCATGGCCTTCGGCCACATGCCGCAATGAAAATGGGTGAATCGAACTCAATAAAGGACTCAGTTCATAAGATATATCCATTACAATTAATCTGTAAGAGGAGTTAATAAGTGCGTTTTATCTTTTGTGGATTTCATATTCATGATCAAGGCAGTCAAAAAGACTGCACAATCAGAAGCGCCAGAGAACATGCCAGAAGTCCTTAGAGGCTGTAAAGTAGATTTCATCGTCTTACTAATTAATGTTTGATAGTTGTTGCGTTCGCAACGCTTCTGATAGCTCCTTCTTATATTAAATTGGAGGAGATTAACTATGAGAAGAGCCAAATCTTCGACAAAAACACATAGGCCAGTAACTGTTTCTCAGAA
>CAJTLE010000022.1 GCA_910577085.1 uncultured Allobaculum sp.
AGCGGGGCTTAGATAAGGATCTTGTATCTTAACCCTTCTCCCGCCGGCTAATGCCGAACACTGTTCGCAGACAGGGATGTAACCGTTTTATCCTATCAGGGATAAAACAACCTCATTTAACGAAGGGAACAACGGACTTGCTTTTACTGGATGTGCATCTGCCGGATGGATGTGTCTATCCAACCGTTTCCATGCTCCAGAAAAGCTTCTCTGTTCCAGTGATCTTTTTTAGCAGCGATACCCAAGAAGATCTTGTTTTGCGCGGCTACGATCTCGATTGCGTCACGTTCATGCCAAAACCGCTTAAGCCGCGCATCCTGACTGCAGCTCTCAGCGCTTTTGCAAGACGAAATGGTCTTTGCGAAAAAAACATCGAACATGCCGGCTGGACCTGGAACCAGTACGACCAGAAACTGACTTTCTCCTGCAACGATCCATCTTTTCAGGGCAATCCAGAAATCACTTTTCAGCCCAGCACGGCCAAGATCTTTCTTGTCCTGTTTCGAAATTTTGGCAGAACCATCTCAAAAGAAATGCTGATCAGCTGTATTTCCACGCAAAGTACTGAGGCCTCCTTGCGGGTCCGGCTTGTCGAACTGCGCAAAAAGCTCCCCGATGTATTTGAACTTGAAAGTGTGCGCGGGCTGGGCTATCGCCTGCGCCTCAAAGAGGAAACAGAGTGAAAAAAGGAAACAGAAACAGTAGAAAGAACCGAAAGATCAGTAAAAACAGTCAGAACAGCAAGAACAGAAACAACGCCACCCGATGGGCTCTGATCGGGGTGTTGAGTTTTCTGGCATTCAGCCCAGTCCTTACTCTTATCTTTGCTGCGCTCTGGATCATTGGCAGCCTGCCAGCCGATCAGGTGATGACCATACTGCGTCAGCCCGTCAGTCTGCTTGCCAACTGGCAGATGTGGATGACGTCTGGGTATGGTCTTCTGGGCTTTCGGTATCTTGTTTCTCTGATGGCTCAGGATCCAATTTTTATTGGGGTGATTTTTCTCAGTTTTGCAGCGGCATTTGGCGGCCTCATTCTGGTCTGCAGGTTTTTCTGGCGCCTGAATCTTGAAAAGAATCAGCTTTGCGCCAGACTGGAGAATTCGTCTTTACAGACAGAACGACGCGCTAAAAAAATCAGACTCTCTGAGACTTCAGGCAAAGTCCTGCCCTCCATCCATATACAGCCCTGCCAGGAGAAATTTCCGCTTCTTGGCATCGATGCTTCGCTTCGAAAAAAAGAAGAAGACGATCTGAATCTGGCTGGCCGGCTCATGCAAGAAAAGCAGGCCGCCCGTCAACAGTATGAAAACATCCTTCATCAGGTTTCTTCGAAATTATCCGCCCTGTATTTTCTGTTCGATGACTTAGCCGGACAAGAGCAGCTCATGCAAACGCCTGAACTTACTGCTGACCTAAAGGACTGTGAAACGGTTCTTGATGAATGTACTGCCCTGCTCAAAAGCGAACTTCATCATTCTGTCTATGCAAGGTTCCATCTGGATCAGGAAATCCTGATGTGCGTGCATGAAAAGCGCTCAGAAATCAGACGAAAGCAGCTCAGAGTCAGTCTGCATCTCGATCCAGTTTCCATCAGCGGTAATTCTCTTTGGCTCAGGCAGGTTTTTGAAACGCTGTTGGCCAATGCGATCGATTGCTGCAACCCTGAAGGCAGTCTTCAAATCACCTCCCGGTTCAACAGTCGCCAGATTCAAATTCAGTTTGAAAACACGCTGGATAACAAGATGGCCTCCAGCCTGCTTTCTGGAAACCAGGCCGCGCCCGAAACCTTCAGACGCTATCAGACCAATCGGGCGGGCCACTTTGGCATTGGTCATGACCTTGTCGGAAAAGTCCTGAAAGCGCACCAGGGCCATCTTGAAACCAGAGTGGACAACGGCATCTTTCAGGCGACTGTCCTGCTGCCTTGTTCAGAGCTGGATCAGTCCAGTCGGTAATGCAACAGTAACAAAAGAACCATACTGTAATGGACAGGAGGCGAGTTTGGAATGGAAGCTTGTATTGAAGTTGAAGACCTGTCCAAAACTTATGGAAGCGGTCGGACAGCGCGAACGGTGCTGGAAGAGTGCAGTTTTTCTGTCGAAAGAGGAAAACTGACTGCTCTGGTCGGGAAAAGCGGATGCGGAAAAACCACTCTGCTGCGAATTCTTGGCGGACTGCTGCCAGCTGACCAGGGCATCGTAAAAATAGATGGTGAAGAAATCCAGGACAAAACCGACGCAGAACTCTCCGATTACCGGGCCCAAAAAACGGGCTTTATTTTTCAGAATTTTGAACTGCTGCCAGACTATACCGCTCAGGAAAACATCTACTTTGTCAGCGATCTGCAAGGAATGCCGCGAAATCCTGACTGGTATGAACAGCTGGCGGAAA
Source organism: uncultured Allobaculum sp. (assembly GCA_910577085.1). Taxonomy (GTDB): domain Bacteria; phylum Bacillota_I; class Bacilli_A; order Erysipelotrichales; family Erysipelotrichaceae; genus Allobaculum. The sequence goes on from CAJTLE010000022.1 coordinate 2,394, forward strand.
CCTTAAACCTGAAAGGACTGGAAGATCAGTTTCCAGCCGAGCTTTCTGGCGGCGAACAACAGCGGGTGGCGATCGCCAGAGCCCTGTATCCTCAGCCCGCCATCGTGTTTGCGGACGAACCGACTGGCAACCTGGATACTCAAAACGCGGATGAGGTGTTCTGGCTGCTCAAAGACTGTGCCGACCGGTTCTGTCAGACCATTTTAATGGTCACCCACGATTTAGGGCTGGCAAAACAGGCGGATGGCGTCTTGGTTATCGAAGATGGAAAGGTATTCCCGTATGAGAGATAAAGCAAACCCAAAAAGTTCCAGACGTTCACGGGGATTTTTTTCGGGAAATCCCAGACTGGTTGGCCGTCTGCGCCTCAGTTTCTGGATTGGCACGCTGCTGGCACTTTTTGCGATTGGCATCCAAAGCTATACCTCCAATAAGGCCCAGCAGCTGGCTGACCAAAGCTATGGAATCTGGGAAACAGGTGTTTTTCAGATTTCTTCTGAGCAGGCCGAAAAAATTCTGGAAAATCCAATGATTGAAACGATCGGAACGCAATCTCTTGCCGGTCAGGTTGTTTGCCCACAGCCAGATTCATCCGCCAAGCAAGAAACAGCCGATAATGAACCGGACGAGAGCGCAAGTTTTACCGGATATCAAAGCTATGGAACAATCGGCTATGCAGATGACGCCTTTTTTGAACTTGCCTGTCTGCGCTTAAAATATGGAGATCTTCCTATGCAGGCTGGCGAAATCGCTGTCGAGGCCGAAGCCCTGGATTCACTGGGGATTTCCTATGAACTCGGTCAGCCCATCGAACTTCTGGTCCAGACTGAAGAAGGCAGTGTGGAGAAGCAGTCCTTTCAATTGTGCGGTGTTCTTGAAAACTATTCCCGCTTCTGGAATGGCGATGGCAGCACGCTTCGCTTCTTTTGTGCAAGTTTGGAAAATGGCGGACCTTTTAAAAGCACGCCTGTTGAAAATGTCTTTTTCAAAGCGAAACCTGGCTATTCCAAGGTCTGGAAAACACTAGATATCGAACGCGAGCACATTTATCTGAACGACAATCGAGAGGTGTCGAAGGATCCGCTTTCCGCTGAAAACCTGCCTTTTACCACATTGATGGCTGGCATGGTCTTCATCTTCTTTCTGTTTCTTGTCGAATCCATGGCGCTCTGGATCTATCAGCATCGCCATGAAATCCGGCTGATGCGTGTTTTCGGAATCCGTAAATCCCGGCTTTGTCTGGATTTGCTTACACTTTGCGCGAAAGCTGCCTGGCTTCCCTGCCTGGTGCTTCTGCTCAGCCTTTGGCTGATCAAGGCTCCCGTCTGGATCAGTCAGCTGCTGGTCGTCCTGAGTCTTCTTTTTTGTCCTTGCGGGCTTGGAATTCTCGCCATTTATACAGGCTCGGTCTGCCAGTACCAGCCAAAGCCTGCTGCCAGCCGCATCCGCCATTCCAGACGCCTAAAAAATCAGCCCATCAGCGAAAAAATAGTCCGACAACGGATGGCCTGTTATCTGGCCTCTAATCGTCTGACAATGATTGGAATCGTTCTTGCCATCCAAGTGATCTGGATCTTTGGGGCTGCTATGCTTGCTGATGAACTCATCGCACTCAACCATCTGAATAGCTTTCCTGATTATTCCATTCGAAGCGTTCTGGTTCCAGAAAAGCGTTTCTTTCTTGAAGAGACAGAAACTCATCCCGCAATTTCTTCCTTATTTCAATACCAGGAGCCAATTCCTCAGGAAATGAAAGACCAGATCCTGAAAAACGGAAATCTGGAGAATGTCTATTATTATGGCTGGACGATGAACAATGAAGTCGCCTGGCCTGATCTCGAACAATCCCTGATCTACTCCGCCCAACCGTCGGACTTCGGTATGCCTGATGTCCCTGGCACCTTATCTCTCAATTCCCGGGGTCAATGGCGCTTTTATCCGCGAATCTACTACTACTCTCAACCAGAAATGGTCCAAAGCCTACAGGAGCAGTTTTTTGAGGGAACTGTCAACTGGGAAAACTGGCTGCAAGGCAAAGAAGCAATTCTTTCTTTGCCGCCTGTACATGAAACACAGCCTGGTGTCCTGAATGCCGTTCAGGATGGGGCTGATCAAGGCAAAACTGAGACGACAATCAAACCAGGAACTATCCTGCAAATTACGAATCGAAAAGGAAAAACAGAACAGATACCGGTAAGCGGAATTATTCGACAGCCAAAAGAATCCGTCATCCCCCTGGAACTTCCCGCCTATTCCATCCATCTGGCTGTCCCGCTGCTCAATGTTGTCAATGCTGATCTGAAATCTCAGGAAAACCAGCTTTCTGTCGAGTTGGAGTTAAGCAGACTCGGTTCTGCCGATGAGATTGAATTCAGGAATTATGCTTCAGAACATATGGTAAATCTTCAAAAACTAAAGATGCGCATTCTGGTGATTGTCTGTTTATGTATCGCAGCTTTAACTACAGGAGTGTTCATCCTGATTCTGAATGAAAATAAGCTTCGTGAAAAAGAAACAGACTACCTGCATCGGCTTAAGCTTGCAGGATTAAATAAGAAAAAAATAGACGCTTTGGTCCGTTCCCTTCATCGTAAACTCTATCTGTTCCTGTTTTCAACCTTTATGGCAATCTTGCTGATGACTGTTCTGCTCATTTGTGTCACTTCAGCTTCGCATATTCATGAACGCGTCAACGTCTTGCTCTGGGCAATCGGTATTCTCGGAATTCTGGTCGCTTTCTTCCTATGGGGTATTCGAAAAAACACGCTCCATCCAGATTAAATGGAAATATCTTCCATGAATGATTACACTCGATTGAAACTTCAAAAGATTCATATTCTCACCCCCAACTCAGTAGCACTTCAGTAATGAAGAAACAGTAAAAATAGAATCAAGAAAGGATATCTTTACTAAAACGAAGAAAGGATATCCTTACTGGAAGGAGAACAATATGAAAAGATCAAGAATTGCGCTCTTGGCTGTCGCATCGCTTCTGGCATTAAACCCAGCCAGTTCGATCAGTTGCGCTGTAAAAGCGACTGCAGCTCCTGCGCAAATGACTCCCCGCCTTTGGGGAACAATCACGAGTGACTGGTTATCTCCACTTTCTGGCAGTGGTGTTAAAGTGAAACTGACTTTTGATCATGAACTCGCTACAAATCGGATTATCGCAATTAGGGGAATTGCTGCAATCAATGTAGCAGCAACAAATGCTTGGATTGCTAATGCCCCTCTGACAAGCACATCGACATCTGTTGTTGTGACGGTAGGTTATACTTACTCGGGTATCACCTACTTTGAACAGTATTATCTGGCTCCATAAAGCGTTATTTTTCACAAACTCCACTGGGCAATCGATAATCCTTGCGAAGGGTTTTTGTCGGATCCGTCGAATTCAATCTCTCTGTTATACAAAAAAAGCTGGGATGACTGTGAATCTGCTCACAGCCATCTCAGCTTTTTGCGGTTCTCGTGTTCCCGAAACAAAATCATTGATCATGAAGTCGTTTCGCTGTCCTTTTCAATTCCGGTCTAAAGCGGGGCTTTTCTTCTTGAGTTTCCACGCAGCTCAATGGGCCTGGCCAGCGTGCGCACCCGGTCCATAAACCGCTTGGCCGCTACCGAGCTGGCTACCGAACGGTCAATGAGATAACGGGTCTCGAGTTCCTGGAAAGCAATATTGCTCGCAAAATACGTCTTGCGCTTATTATTCATCCGCTCATCAAGGATTGGAAAGAGGATCTCATCGCGCGTCCAGGGCGTGGCTGCCTCACTGCCAAAGTCATCCAGAAAGAGTACATCCGCATACCGCAGTCTGGAAAGCGTCAGCCGGCGGTATTCATCATCATTGAGGTTTTCCTTGAGCTCCGAAATGAGCAGCGGGACTCGTACATAGGCGACTTTTCGGCCCTGTTTGGCGTGTTCGTTGGCCAGCGTCATCAGCAGCGTCGATTTTCCGGTTCCCGGCTGACCATAAAACAGACAGCCTGACTCCATGTTCACTGACGAGACGGCCTGACTGTAAGCAAGCAGGTATTCGCGCGACTCTTTATCGAGCGTGCGGGACAGCAGGTCAAAACTCAGCAGGTAGTCTTTGCCCTGCATGTGACTGACCGTAAAATTAGCCTTGTGGGCCATCTGGGAATCCTGCACTTTTTTAAATTTACAAGGCACATACACCTCGCTGACAAAGCCCTGACCATCCACTTCCAGATCCGTACGCACCCCACGGATCTTACTGGTGCAGTAATTCAGGCCTTTGCAGTCTTTACAGGTTCTTCCCTGCTTCTGCCAGCGGCCAAACAGGCTGGAATTCTTTTCAAGAACACTTTTGTCGAGTTTATGTTTTGTCAGAAAGTTTTGCACATTTGGATCTTTTTCCAGCCGTTCAATCAGATTGTCCCGATACTGACGGGCACTTTCGTCTAAATTAAATTTCAGATCAACCGGTTCCATGAATCCGCCTCCCTTCTTATTCTGGTTTCTTCTATCGTTATCGATCGTTATCGTTTTAACCGTAACGTTTCAGATTTTTCTTAATTCTTTCAATATCGCAGTCTGACTAGATACGGCTGTCGGACGCTCATCATGAAATCTGGCAGCCGTAAGACTCGGTTACTCAAACCAGAGTGGTTCTGCGTTTTGCTCGTCCTTATCTGAGGAATCAGCCGGCTGATCGGACTGATCGGACTGATCTTCCTGGCCCAGCAAAGCCAGAGGATCGAGCTCATCCAGACTTGCCGGGGTATCGGAATCGGAACTGCCGTTGCCCAGTACCTGTTTTTGTAAAGCGAGAATGGCTTCCACTTCTTCCTTAGTTCCCTTTTCTGTCGGGATAATATCATACCAGTCTGGCAGATTGGCCTGTTCAGGTGGTCCTGCTTTGGAACTTTTACTGGACGAGACGGCCTTTTTCGTCCGGCTGAAATATTCCAGAGCCTGATCTCTGGTTTCAATATGGGCACGGGCCATATTGTTGGCCAGCGTCCGCACGTACTTTTCAACCAGTGATCCCTGACATTGTTCCATGGAATATTCCACGATCGTATTGATCAGCTCATTGGAGAACTCATGGGTTTTAGCCAGTGATAAAAGCAGTGAGCGTTCTTTGGGAAGCACTTTGGCATTGCCTGGCTGATGGGCTTTAAGAAAGGAAACCGGAGATTGTGAGTAGTCATCCGGTTTTCCTTCAACGACTTTGGTCGTTGTGCCCAGATCATTGATCAGAGCATCAAAGTCAATCCAGGTCCGTTTGTCACGCAGATGGCGGATGACCAGCCGGCGCATGGTTTCTTCATCGACCCCATACACATTGGCCAGATATGCAATCCGGTTGAGATTTTGCCTGGTGCGCAGTCGCGATGGCAGAGTGCGGTGCATATTTCGAAAGAAAACATCCCAGTCGAAATCGTATTCCCGGCTGCTGCTCCAGTCCATATTGGCACTGCCCAAATCTTCTTCTTTCTGGACCGTCCAGTTCTGTTCAAAGTGGCTCAGATCGAGAACCTGGGTCACTTCGGTGAGTTCTTCTTCCGGTTCCTTGACCGGGTGGACTTCAAAAATGGACTGCAGCTGTCTGACGCCCTCGCGCTCTACACTCTGATAGAGGAGTCTGCGCAAAACTTCATCGGAAAGAAAATCCTGAGCAGTTTTCGTTGGGCACAAAACGATGCGCACAAGCTCTTTTTCCTCGTTTTCAAAACTGCGCACCAGGTCAAATTTTTCCAGCCGGACCCGGTTGGTGGTCAGCGAAGTTCGCGTGGTCTGTAAAAGTGTAATCAGCTGCTCTTCTTCAATGGTCGTCTGAGCGTTGCGATTGACCATGGCAAGGCTGGTGAGCGTTTCATACAAAAGCACGGCTTCATTGCCCACTAATGGCTTATATAAAAGACAGAGAATGGCCATCCAGTTTTGAGGCTGGTCATTTGGCAGTCGGATTTCAATGGCCATTGAGCCCATTCTCCATCAATTCATCGAGATGCTGGTCAATCTGTTTTTGCAAGTCTGCCGGTGTGGTGTCATTAAACAAAACCACATCAGAGAGCTTCACTTTTTGTTCGGGCTCCATCTGTAAGGCAAGTCTTCGTTTTGCCTCTTGGGGTGGAATATTGCGCCCCTCCTGCAGGCGCTGCAGGGCGGTGTCTTGTTTGCAGCAGACCGTCCACACCTGATCAAAGTGATCCTGCAGGCTGCATTCAAAAAGCAAGGGCACTTCCACAGCGCAAAGTCCCTGCTGCTCTTCAATCCACTGGTCCATGGCTTCAATAATTAACGGCTGTAAAAGACCTTCGATCGTTTTGCGCAGCGAAGGACCTTCAAACAGAACATCCGCCAGTTTCTGCCGGTCCATCTGGCCGTTTTCATCGACATACAGAAAACCGGCTTTCTCTAAGGCTTTCCAGCCAGCCTTTCCTGGCTTTTGCAGGTCAGCATTGATCGCATCGCAGTCAATGGTTGGAATTCTTTCTTTCAAAATTGAGGCGGCCATACTTTTGCCAGATCCCATGGTTCCGGTAATGCCGATGACAGTCTGTCTGGCCTCTGGGCTCTGGATTCTTCGGGAACAATCCATCTACACCACTCCTTTTCTATCGGTCTGTTTTTTTCATCTGTCTGTTTTCATCAGATTCTATTTTTCTGCTTTGATCGGAATTCTTCATTCTCTGGGGCAGCCTGAAGAATTCGCATTATATTTTCTGTTCTGATTTCAAGTTTGAATGAGCTGAAAATCCGATTCAGATCGCAGGGTTTCCTGGCGATCCAAATCGGATTGAGTTCAAGTCTATCTATTTTATATTTTATACAGGAAAGTTTCCTGTTTTTCATTTTTCCTTCTGACAGTCCGGACAATACCACGTACTGCGGCCATTGATCCGAGTCTGAATCAGCGTCTGATTACAGTGCGGACACTTGGCACCGTCTTCTTTTCCATGCACGGCCAGCTTATTTTGAAAGCTTCCTGCATGACCATCGCCATACGTAAAGCTGCGGATGGTTGTCCCACCCATTTCAATGGCCTGGTTTAAAATCGAGCGGGTTTCATCCAGAATCCGTTTCCAGTCGGCCAGATCCAGGGCGTTTGCCAAAGTTAATGGCGAAATGCCAGCCCGGTACAAAATCTCATCGGCATAAATATTGCCAATGCCGGCCATGGCTTTCTGATCGAGCAGAAAAGTCTTCACCGGAATCTTGCGCTTGCGGGCTTTTTCATATAGTTCCGTTTCGGTCAAAGTCGGATCCAGAGCATCTTTCCCGACGTTTTTGAAGACCGGCAGGCTTTGCCAGTTTTCGGTTTTGGGATACAGATACATCCGGCCAAACTTGCGCGTATCCTTGTAACAGAGCACCCGGCCATCCGACAGTTCAAACATGGCATGGATATGTTTGCGATCTTTAATTGGGTCAAGGGCTTCCACCTCTGCCATGGAATTCAGAATCAGAAACTTGCCTTCCATGCGTAAGTGGGCGACCAGATCCAGATCATCCAGTTCCATCAGCAGATATTTGCCTAATCGTTTAAACCCGCGAAAATGCTCGTGTTCAAGATCCCTGCAAAATTCTTCGACCGGAAGATTTGCTGCCAGTTTGGGATGAGTAATCGTGGCTTTAATAATCTCGGCATCCTGCAGCTGATCCTTTAAATAGGTAAGGACGTTATGGACCTCAGGGGCTTCCGGCATTATTTGGCCTCGTACCAGCTGCGGCCCGCACCAATGGACGCTTTCAGCGGAACACGCAGTTTCATGGCCGAATCCATGACTTCCAGAATCAGTTTTTCCATTTCGTCCTTTTCCTCATCTGGCACTTTGAAGATCAGTTCGTCATGAATCTGCAGGATCATTTCACTCTTCAGACCTCTTTGGGCAATGGCTTCATTGACTTTGATCATGGCCACTTTAATCAAATCAGCAGCTGAGCCCTGAATTGGGGCATTCATGGCGGCGCGCTTGCCAAACTCACGGGTCATGAAGTTTTTATCTTTAATTTCCGGGATTTCACGACGACGGTGGAACATTGTTTCCACATAGCCGTGTTCTTCACAGAAAGAAATCAGCGAATCCATGTAGCGATGGATATTGGGATAGCTGGCCATATAAGCCGCAATGAAGTCACGGGCCTGAGCACGACTGATTTTCAGTTCCTGCGACAGGCCAAATTCGGTCTGACCATAAATGATCGCAAAGTTAACCGTCTTGGCAATCCGGCGCTGCTCATCTGTCACTTCATCGGGTTCTACGCCAAAGATAATGGAAGCTGTGCGCTTATGAATATCGATATCATTGCGGAAGGCTTCAATCATGAACTGTTCATCCGCCATATGGGCTAACATGCGCAGCTCAATCTGGGAGTAGTCCGCTGAAATATACCAGCAGCCTTCCGGGGCGATAAAGGCCTTGCGGATCTGGCGCCCTTCTTCGGTCTTGATGGAAATATTCTGCAAGTTTGGATCGGAAGAGGAAAGTCTTCCGGTTGTGGTCAGCGTCTGGTTGAACGTCGTGTAGATTTTGCCATCCACAATGTATTTGGATAAGCCTTCAATATAGGTGCTGACGATCTTGGAATACTTACGGTATTCCAGCACTTCATCCACGATTGGATGAGAGCCGCGCATTTTTTCCAGAACATCGGCTGCCGTCGAACGTTTACGGCCGCTCTTGAGTTTGAGTTCATCAAAGAGTACTTCACCAAGCTGTTTTGGCGAACCGACATTGAACTCATGGCCTGCATATTCGTAAATCCGCTTGGCAATTTCATCCATGCGGCGGGTATAGTCCTCACCGATCTTTTCCAGAACCGACTTGTCACAGTCAATGCCGCGGTATTCCATTTCAAACAGAATTGTGGTCAATGGCCGTTCGACCTGGGTATAGAGCATCATCAGATTTTCCTGCTCGAGGTCTTTGAGCAGCTGTTCGCTCAAGCCAACAAGGCCGGCACACCATTGGGCGTAGACAGGCAGCGCACGCTCTTCCGTAAAGCCGCCCTGTTTTTTCAGACTCAGATCATGGAGTGAAGTCGACAGTTCAATACCAACGGCTTTGAGTTTATCTTCGGTATTGCCTGCCGAAGAGTTGAGCAGGAAGATCATCAGATGCAGATCCTGCGCAAACTTGGCCAATGGAAAGCCATTGTTTTTGAGCAGATGCAAAGTCTCTTTAATCGACCAGGCCTGCAGGGTGGTATCTGTTTTTAACAGGTCCAGGAACGTTTCATCCTTTAAAGCCGCTTCTTTTGGCAGGTAGTGAATTTCATGGCCGACCGGATACAGGAATCCATACAACTCCTGAGTGAAGAATGGTTCTCTGTTGGCAAGGGGCAGCAAGATCAGTCCGTCATTCTTTTTGCCATCAAAGGCAGCAACGGTTTTGAGTGTCATTTCATCTTTGTTGCCTTCGGGATGGAAGTCCAGCTTATCTAACAAGCTTTTCATCTCATATTTGCGGTAGAAATCTGCCTCAGTTTCTTTTCCGTCGCCATAGGCAAGATCAGGCAGATCAAAGGGCAGTTTCATCTGGCGGAAGATGGTGGCAATTTCTTTGGAGAGATAGGCCATCTCTTCGCCTTCCTGCAGGTATTCTTTGCGTTTGCCTTTAATTTCATCGATATGTTTGTAAACCCCGTCAATGGTTCCAAACTGGTGAAGCAGGGTCAGTGCGGTCTTTTCACCGATCCGGTTGACGCCTGGAATGTTATCGGAAGGGTCGCCCATCAGACCTTTTAAATCAATGATCTGCTGGGGTTTGAGTTCATATTTATCCCAGATGGCTTTTTCGTCCATCAGTTCATAATTGGTCACGCCGCGTTTCATCATGATGACTTTGGTGTGATCGTCAACCAACTGTAAAAGGTCTTTATCTCCAGTCAGAATCACCGTTTCCATTTCTGGATCGGAACCGGCCATGGACCCGATGATGTCATCAGCTTCATAGCCTTCCTGCTCGTAACGGGTGATCTGCACGGCATCCAGATATTCACGGACAATCGGCATCTGAACGATCAGTTCCTCATCCAGCGGCTTTCTGGTTCCTTTATACTCAGGCATTTTGTCATGCCGGAAGGTCTTTTTGCCGGCATCCCACGCAACCAGGATGGCATCTGGTTCAGTTAAGGAAATGGCTTTTTGAAGCATCGTAATAAAACCGAAAACCGCATTAGTCGGGATTCCGGTTGATGTGGACATTGGATTGGAGTAAATCGTTGAATGGTAAGCTCGAAAAAGGACGGAGTTTCCGTCTACAAGCAACAGTTTTTTCATAAACGCACCTCTCTGACAATTCTAGCATGGTTTTCAGAGTTCTATGAACTCATCCCAAACAGATAAAAAGCCGGACAGAATCCGGCTTGTTTTGGTCTATAAACGGATAGAATCCAATCCTTAGATTTTAAAAAAGACTTCACCTGAAGCAAAACCGACAAAATTCAGATTTTGTCAGACTGAAGGGTTGGGGTGATTGGTATTGGGAACCTTGCGGCGATCAATGAGCCGTCTGCGGTTCTGACTGCGCTTAATAATCCGGCTTTGGAACAGATAGAACCGGTCCATGACCAGATCGACATAAATCGTCGCAATGACGACCAGACTGCTGGTCAGGATCGTCAGCAGTTCAATATGGTAGAACCAGGTAAACAAAGACACATTGGTTACGCCGATCATGCGCTGATACAGATAGGGGATAAAATCCACCAGAAAGATCAGCGAAATGTAAATCACGCAGGCTGATTCCATGCTGCGCGCCTTGTTTTGATAAACACCGGCAGCCAGGGCAAGCAATGGATACAGCAAAAAGCAGAATGGAAATGTTCCGGTAAAGAACAAATCCCGGATAATGCCCGCAAAGGCACCGATCAGCATCCGGTTAAGCCAGGGTTTATCTCTGACAAAAACCAGAATGCCGGCCAGATAGAAATGCCAGGAAGCGGACATCTTTGTATAGGTAAAATCAATCGGAAAAGCGAATGCAAAGATGGAATCAAGCATCGCCAGGCAGAAAAAGCCAAAAAGAATACCAAAGGTCTTTTTCATGGCGCCGGCGTTCCTTTCGAGAAGATGTTCACGTAGGAAAATCCGCTGATATCTTCAACCGGTGAGGCATAAACCGTTGAAACCACCGCATCATCATTCATGACCGTTCCGGTGACCGTCCCGACCATCAGACCCGATGCATACACTCCGCCTTTGCCCGATGTTGCCACTTTCTGACCCGGCAGAACGACCGCTTCATGATCAAACAGCCGGATTTCGTAACGATTGACCGCGGCATCATAGCCCTGGAAGACCCCTTCGACGGTCGAGCCATCCTCCATGGAAATCTGGATGGCAAAATCGTTAGGCAGCTCGTTGCTTGTCAGCAGCGTAACGGTCGAGGTATTGGTCTGCACTTCACTGACCATGCCGACCAGACCATACGCCGAAGCCACAGCCATTCCCTCTTCTACCCCGCTGGCTGATCCAGCTGAAACCGTAAATGTCTGGTTCCAGGTCTGGCCCGGACGGGCAAGCACCTGAGCCGAAATCTGTGTCGCATCGGGCATGGAGTTTTTCAGCTCCAGCAGCCCCTGCAGTTCAAGATTGCGGTTATGCTCCTGGGCATACAGAGTCTGGTAAGAACGCTGGTTGGCGAGCTGCTCATTGAGATAGACATTGTCCTGGTAGGCATGCCAGAGATTGGAAAAATCCGACAGCGCGTTTGAGACCGATGTCGCCGGTGATTCAAACAAGCCATAGCGGATGTATGTCCAGGCACTGTAGCCAAGATCGGAAATTGTATTCTGCCGCAGCGAAAGCATCAGGCAGCTCAAGACGAGAAAGAAACTGATCAGTGAGATCAGAATTTTCTGCATTCTGGATAAACGGCGCATGAGGTCCCCTCCCCTTAATTCTGTCTATCCATTATAAAGGCCTGTCAAATGGGATTCAATCAAGCAGTTGATGGGCCCTGAAACTGAAGGCGCTGTCACGGCCGACAATGATGTGGTCGAGCATCTGGATCTGGCAGATCTTTGCAGCCTGGAGCAGTCTGGCGGTCACTTCGAGATCCTCATCGGATGGATCTGGGTCATTGGATGGATGGTTGTGCACAAAAAGCACCGAGGCCGCATTACACAAAAACGCCTCCCGAAACGCATCCCGCGGATGAACGAGTGAACAGTTGAGCGTTCCTAACGAAAGCAGGCAATGCCTGACCACCTGGCCTTTCGTATCCAGATACAGGGCGGCAAAGTGCTCCTGCTTCTGGTTTCCATATTCCGCCTGGAACCATTCGACAACATCATCCGTGTTGGCAATAGTGACCATCTGCGCACAGGCTTTCTGGCAATGGCAGCGCGCTGCTAATTCAAGCGCTCCCTGAATCAGCAAAGCCCGGACCGGCCCGATGCCTTCAATGGCTGTCAGCTGTGGATAGGTCAGTTCAGGAAGACTGTGGAGATTGTCGCTTGCTTCCAGCAAGTCCTGCGCGATCTGCAAAGCATCTTTTTTCGGCGTCCCGGATCCAATCAGCAGGCAGATCAGCTCCTGATCAGATAAGGATGAAAGTCCAAAGCGCAAAGCTTTTTCCCGAGGGCGATCATCCAGACGATAATCTTTAATCTTCATGCTTTCACATACGCAGAATCTCAGCCTTTGTATTTGGATAATGGCCATTTCCGTCTTTAATCGGGCGCTCTTGGAAAATGTTGTCGACAAGGTTCTGTTGATCACCCGATAAAAATCATATAGATATCGTCTGCACCGCCATGAAAAAAGCCCGCCAAAGCAGTCCAGGGCATTTCAAAGAGCCTCCAAATCCCGTACGCACAGAAAGCATCCAATATTTACCCGATAGGTATCGTAGATATTCAGTTTAAGATTATTTTTTTAAGAATTTGCGTGACATCTGATAGCTCGAATGTTACTATTGTTCCTGCCCGAAGCGATCGGCATGCAAAACGTTCTGAGTCTTTCTTCGAACGAATTCTCAAAAATTCTTCGAAAAATTATTTAAAAAAGTTCTTGCATCTGACGCAGATGACGTGCTATCATAACGAGGCAGTCAAGAGACGGCACATCCTTGGAGAAGTACTCAAGTGGTTGAAGAGGCGCCCCTGCTAAGGGTGTAGATCGGGAAACTGGTGCGAGAGTTCAAATCTCTCCTTCTCCGCCAAATGGTCCAATGGCGCAATTGGTTAGCGTACCTCCCTGTCACGGAGGGGGTTGCGGGTTCGAGTCCCGTTTGGACCGCCACTTATGCAGATGTAGTTCAATGGTAGAACACGACCTTGCCATGGTTGATACGGGAGTTCGATTCTCCTCATCTGCTCCATTTTTAAAGGTCCAATGGCGCAATTGGTTAGCGTACCTCCCTGTCACGGAGGGGGTTGCGGGTTCGAGTCCCGTTTGGACCGCCATTTATGCAGATGTAGTTCAATGGTAGAACACGACCTTGCCATGGTTGATACGGGAGTTCGATTCTCCTCATCTGCTCCATTTGAACATTCACTCACGGATATCCGTGAGTTTTTTTATTTCATCACGCTTCTATGGTTACCGTTCATATCCGAATACAGTTCAGCAGCAAATTTCTCTGCATTGAACCCAATTCTAACTTCAATTCGGTTTTATTCGTAATATTCTGGGAAATCGATTGACCCGCTCCAGTTCATTCATTCCTTATCTGGCTAATTCCTGTTTTGCAAATCATCTGCCAGCAGAAGAATTGAACAGCATTCCTCAGCTTTTTATTGCAGCAGGTTGCGGGTACCAGAACCAGAATGGAATGACTGTATTTGAATTTTTGTCAGATCGTTTACAGATCGTTTAAAAGTTATTTGAGAGAATCAAATTCCTGGCAGCTGCTGTTCCATCTATTCGATTGACAAGTCAACAGAATACAGCTATCGTTGACTTGTCAATCGAAACAGAGGACTGCAGATGGATAAAATTGGAACATGTATAACGGTATTGATGCGGCAGCTGAATTTGTTCTTTAAACACGAACTCTCTGAGGTGGAGATTACAGCATCGGAACTGATGTATCTTTCACAGCTGTATGAAAAGGACGGACTTACTCAGGAAGAAATGGCCGCTGCGATAACCGTAGATAAAGCGGCAACGACAAGAACAATCCAGGGAATGGAGAAGAAAGGGCTTGTTCGAAGAAAAGCCCACGAGAGCAATTACCGGGCAAAAAGAGTATATCTGACTGATAAGGCAAAGAATGCTGAAGCGCAAATTCGTAAGCTCCAGAAAAGATGGACAAATTTTATAACGCAGGACATGACAACAGAAGAAGCAGAGAGTGTTTCATCAAGCCTAAAAAAGATGGCACAAAGAGCAAAAGAAATAAATCAGCAGGAGAATTAATGTATGGACATGAAACAGGCAATGCGTGAAAGACACACGGTAAGAAAATACACGGACAAAGCGATTCCAAAGGATATCGTGTCGTTGCTCAATGAACGCGTCAGATGGAATAATGAACATTATGGGCTATCCATTAAGCTTATAACAAATAACAACACCGCAATACCGAGAGTGATTCAGCTGATCCTCGCTAAGGGAGTGAATAACTTTTTCATTATGGCAGGTCCTAAAGGAGCTGATGAATTCTGTGGGTACTGCGGTGCAGATCTGATGCTGTATGCACAGACATTAGGTTTGAATACATGGTGGGTTGGCGGAACCTTTAATCGTAAGGGAGTTCAAAAGAAGTCAGAGGGTGCAACGCCGGTAGGGATCATTGCCGTAGGTTTTGGTCAGACACAAGGCGTGCCTCATAAGTCCAAAAAGGCATCTGATGTCAGTGCTTATGAAGGTGACGCTCCGGACTGGTTTAAAAATGGTGTAGATGCAGCACTTTTAGCTCCTACAGCACTCGCAAAACAGGCATTTTCAATCAGAGGAAAAGGAAATAAGGTTTCTATTTCCTGCGATAACGGCATTTTTACCGGAGTGGATACCGGACTTGTAAAGTACCATTTTGAGCTGGGCGCTGGAAAGGATAATTTTGAGTGGAAATGAGATCAAGTCGACAGCTCTATGGAGTGATAGCAGATAAATCAATGTATAAAGAAGTATCGCAATGAGTACTCTGAAGAAAAGTCACTGTTCATGCCGCCCGTTATAATAAACAGGACTCTTACGCAAATAGTGTGTTCAATGTCAATCACTACTATTAACGTTAGCGATTGCAACCGCTCATAACAATCCAAAACGTCATAGGTATATCCAATTTGAATTAGATAAAGTTACCTGATCGACAATGTGAATGGCGCAATTCCCTTGATTCATCAAGGCTGCCAGTGTTAAAAACTACATTTGCGTAAGATCCATAAACAGAGGTGTGAACTGTAACCTTCTAAGCTGCAGATTTCTCAATCCTCTGTGTTCCCTGCTAAGCTTTGTCGAGCTTTGCTTTCAGCAGGGATTTTTTGCGGCCGTTAAAAAAGAGCAACCTTATTTACTGGCTGCTCTTTTCTTCTTTTTTCGCTTTCTTCTGGGCCTTTTTTATACGCTGGCTCATGGCGTCTGGGGAAAAATATTCAATTGCTGCCTCTACAAAGCTTGTGATTTCCGGCCTTTCTTCATGCTCGCGCAAAACGGCGGCATATGGAAACTTCAGATCAGCCAGCGTGAACTTTTCATCTTTAAGCCGTTCACGATCCAGGCTTTCTTTCAGGGCAAGACCCACGCCATTGGCCAGGCGGACTGTTTTAATCAGATCATCCAGACTGCGCACTTCAGACTGCCAGGCTGCCCCAGTCCGATTTAACCTGCAGGCAGTTAAAGGATCAACATAGAAAGTCACCGCCTGGCGCCGTCCAAGTACGACGATATTTTCGTGCTGAAGATCTTCAACCGAAATCTTTTTCTTCTTCGTTAATGGATGATTCTCAGGCAGAATCAGACAGAGTGGATACTCAAACAGATCCACTATTTTCAGTTCCGGATCCTGCTCAAAACCAGCGTGCAGACCAAAGGCAATATCGATATCTCCGCTTCTCAGAGCATTTTTTAAAGCGGAAATTTCATCTTTGCGAAAGGTAAATGTCACCTGTGAATTCTGGCTTTTGTACAGGCTGACCAGATCGATAACGCCCTGATTATCGCGGGTTCCGGTAAAGCCGATCTGAATCTGCGGAACCGGGGTGTAATCCATCTCTTCAAGCAGTTCATTGGCCATTTCCTCCAGACGAGTGCAGCCATGATAGAATTTCTCGCCAAGCCGGGTCAGACGCTTTTTCCCCTGAAATTCGGAGAATAATTTGAGATTGAGCCGGCGTTCCAGGCTGCGAATCATCCCTTCTGCTTCATCCTGATCAATTCCCATGGCGTCAGCGGCTCTGTTTAACGACTGTCGTCTGGCTGTTTCCAGAAATAACAGAATATTATCTTCCAACATATTGGCTGCCTCCCTTTTTCATTTTTCAGGCAAAGATCCATCCAGAGGCTGTGCAGTCTGGGCGGGATCATTGGCCATCTCTTTTTAGAATCAGATTATCTCAGATTCCACTCCATTCTTCACGCTTTGGGCTCGTTGGGCAACTGGGCGCCAAAATATCTTTGAGAGAGATAAAGGTCCATAAATCTACCAATCTACGGACTTGCCTTGATCACTCTGCAAACCGGTCTCAATTCTGGCGTTCATTCTGGTCAATGAAGCGGATAACTTTAGCCGGCACCCCACCAGCAAGCGCGTTGTCAGGCAGATCTTTAGACACCACGCTGCCAGCTGCAATCACACAGCCCGAACCAATCGTTACCCCCGGCATAACCGACACATTCGCCCCAAACCAGCAGTTATTGCCTACCACAATCGGTTTTGCGATTTCCAGGCCCTGGTTGCGCTGGGTGTAGTTAAGAGGATGGTTCGCAGTGTAAAATCCGCAATACGGTCCAATAAAAACATCGTTGCCAATGGTGAGGCCGCCGCCATCCATCAGATAGCAGCTGGCATTGATAAAGACTCGCTGCCCAAGATGAATCAGATTGCCATAGTCAGCTGTAAATGGCGGTCGAATATCCAGTCCCTCAGGGAGTTCTTCGACGCCCAGCAGTTTTTTGAGAATTTCATAGCGGGCCGGGTTACTGACTAAAGTCGTAGAGTATTCGATGCAAAGATCCGCACACTCGGTGCGCAGTTCGATCAGTTTGGGGTCATAGTTGGCATCGTACAACAGACCCGCATGCATTTTTTCAAGTTCAGTCACAGGATTCCTCTTTCTTATCTACTTCTTTGTGTGTTCTTCTTCATATTCTTCTCAGCTATTTGGCCGCCTTTTCAACTTCAGTTTACCGTTGATCCGTTCTGTCGCCTATCCTTTCCTTCGAATTTGCAGTCTGCAGATCCTGTCTGCAGGCAAAGAAAAAGGGACTTTCGTCCCTCGTGTCTGATTTCTGCCGGTTTTAAAGACTGTAAGCCAGAAGGATTGGGCCTGACTTACTTCATAGCCGAAACCAGATCGTTCATGGTCTTCTGGACTTGGTTTTGCTCGTCTTTGGTCATCAGCCGTTCATGCGCATCGTGATCTTCAACGGTTCCCTGATGGCCCATCACGACTTTGCCATCCTGAATGGCAAGAACCAGTGGTACATATAACGTCGGGACACCCTCATCGTTGTCCTGAAGGTACTCCCCAATATAAGGTGCAATCTGATCACGCTGCTCATCGGTATACAGGCGCTCTTTCATGGCATCGCGGGTTTTAACATAGAGAACTTCAGCCCCCTGCTCTTTAGCGGCTTTCTCTAACAAAGGAACAACTTCTTCGCACCACGGACAGCGCGAAAAGCCAAAGTACACCAGACCACTCTTCCCGTTTTCAAAAAGACCGATGGCTTCATCAAAGCTGATTTCGGTAAAGTTGGAAACAATCTGGTTATAGGCTTCAATACGTTCGTTTTCCGACGGCATTTCAGTTGTCTGGTCATCCTCGCACTCAGACGTATCGGGTGCACAGGCAACAATGGATCCGGCTGTCTGGCTTGACTGCTCTGAAAGGCTGGCTTTCGAGGTGTCACTGGTTTGAGCCTGACATCCGCAAAGCAGGCAGGCACTCAGGCCAAGCATGGCCCATCGGGTTCGATTTTTTCGTTTTCTCATCTTCTGTCCCTTTCGTCATGTTCTGGCCTGGCCAGAATCAGATGGATTGTCTCTGATTCTTTTCTGGCTGAATTTCCCTGCATCCGGTTTATTTGTTTTTTCTCTTTCAGCCCTGTTTCTGGCCTGATTGTGGCAGGGATCTGTTTTCTAAGCTTCTTTTAACTGAGCACGTTTCTTTTCATAAAGAACCTTGGCAGGTTTATAGAGCAGCCCATAGACAGGCAGATCAAATTCACCGATATATTCGTGAATCATCGGTGCAAAGTTGTCCTTGAAGTGGGTCAGGCCATCATCCAGGCTTCCTTCCACTCCGCCCATACTGAACTCTTCACAGCCTTTATCAAAGGCCCAGGCAAAGTTTTCAACGTAGGTTTTGTATTGCGGCATGAAGCGGCGGAAGCGCTCATCCATACCCGCATACAACATTTCGCAGGACCTTCCATATTTAACGGTCAGAACGCCAGCAATTGGGCGCGGTTTATCCGAACCGACAGTATTGATAATTTCTTCAATATTATGGATATCCTTTTCGGCCGAGGCTTTCTGTTCTTCGAGGGTAAACCGCTTTTTCTTCTGGTTTTCCGGAAGAGCAGCAATCTGGCTTTCAAGATCGGCCAGTTTCTGCTGGCATTCGGCCAGAATCTTGCCGGGATCGCACATGGCTAACATGATGATGGAATCATCCTGGTAAGTGTCAATCAGATGAGCAAAGTAGTCGCGGTTGCGCAGGCTGACATGTTTGCGGGATTCCGTCATTTCAACCAGCGCCGCAAAGTCATCAAGCAGTTCATCGCGGCCGCTGATAATTTCAAGATGACGTTTATCGGCTTCTTTGATCAGTTTGCGGGTCTTCTTTGGCATAGCCTGCAGGATATCTTCGGGTTTATCGAGGATGGAGGCAAATCTTGCCTGAATGGCCTGAGAAAGATCAAGAACGAATCCCTGGTGAATCGCACCGGCCGCTTCAATAGAAGAAACCAGTTTTTCGTTGCCGTTGTGCGGGCGGTCCTGATCACTGGACGGATATTTTCCGATTTCAATGGCCGGATCCATCTTGATAAACAAGGCATGGTGTTTCCGGCCTTCTTTTTTGAGGGCGTTGAAATAGAATTTCACCAGCTCAGAATCGGTGTAATCCATGATCGGTCCGCGCGGTACGTAAAACATGGAGAACCCCATTGGCAGCTGTTTAATCAAAACAAGAGCCGTCCCCACCAGCTTGCCATCCTGGTAGACGCCTGTATGCATAGATCCCCAGTTGGATTTGATTTTCGACCAGTTGTAGCTCTGTAACAGGTTGCTCAGAGCATGACTGCTCGCAAACGCATCAAATTCCGCCTGTGGAATTTCGGTTTTATATTCAAAGTGTGACATCAGTAAACTCCTTATCTGTCGCAGTTATTATAGCGGGATCATGGCCAACTCCAAACCTGACCCTGTTTTTCACGATTTTTGCAATCCCTTCCCATAGGCCAGGACCCCTCTGGCGTAAAGCCGATCTGGAAAAACGGAAAAGTCATTTGGGTGGATCCGGTCTGTCAAGTTCCGATTTTTCCGTATCAAAAATGGTACTTATTGCATGACCTAAATCATCTACCGCGATATTAACATTATCTTAATTCGTTTACTCCGCTCGTTATAAAACGCAAAAAGAGGCCGATTATCAGCGGGCCAATCTTCCCTTTTGAAAATCTTAATGCAACCCCCGTAAAGTTGGTTCAGGGGGTATGACAGCGAAGAAAACTGTATGATTTATGGGCATCTTCCGCAATCCAGAGGACAAATAAAATTTCCTGCGATTTTTTTCAAAACTATTTTGGATGAATTTCCTTTTAGGTAAAGACAATATTAGAAATTTATACAATCTTTATGTAACCGCTTTATTTCATTAGATCTGATTTTGGTTTATTATAGTTCACATCAGCAGACCAGTTGTTTGATGACTCAAATCGTAGTTGTTTTATCCTTCTTTATTTCAACTTCATTTCTTCTCTTCGCACCACCCCTCCGCTTCCACTTCGATGAGAGCGGCCCTCCTCATTTCTGCACCAGGGAGGGGTTTTGATCAGTATGAAATTCGTATTAATAACTTAGCTATACACATTAAAATCAACCGCATTCAATCAGCTGAACTGTCTGAGAGAGAATCTAGAAAACGAGAGGTGTAAGTTATGGATTTATCATGTAATCACGCCTGGGTCAGAGTTGAAGAGAATGAACAAGCCGGATTTGGCTACCGAATCCTTTCTTCCACCGCTAACCACGCTGCGCGCAAACCGGTCCCTGGGACCAAATGCATTGAAGTCGGTACTGGACTGACATGGACCGTTGCCTTCAAAGATGGTGAATTCTTTGCTATCTGCAAAAAGGCGCAGCCACAGTGGGTGGATTAATACTACTCTTTGAAACTCGCCATGAACTGTCTGACCAATGGGTCAGGGAATTACACCGATAGCTTGAACAAAGGAAAAACGAATTTTTGAAACCGTTCTGGAATCAGATCTTGATCTGGTTCCAGTTTTCTTTTTCTCTCCCTCGTTTTGAGTTTCTTTTTCAATCCACTCATCTGATCAGATCAGTCTTTTTTGAAGGACATCCTGCGCATCTCAAGAGGCGCGTTGGTCAACTCGACCTAAAATAGAAGATGATATGCACATGAAAATCGATCTGAATTCATCCAGAATCCATTGCGCATATAAATCTCATTACAGATAGAAAGGATGATTTTATGGATTGGAAAGACAGTTTTAACCGGAACGTGCTGATGCAAGGCTGGCGCCGATTCCAGAATCACGAAATGGGACCAATCATGAAAAACGGAAACACCTATTTCGTTCAGAGCCCTGAAGGATACCAGACCCGGGCTGTAATTGACAATGGATATGTTGATTCCATTTCCTGCTCCTGCTTCAGGGGACGGCGCGGTGAGCTTTGTGAAC
The DNA here is from genome assembly GCA_910577085.1 of uncultured Allobaculum sp. GTDB lineage: Bacteria > Bacillota_I > Bacilli_A > Erysipelotrichales > Erysipelotrichaceae > Allobaculum. Next base: position 23,413 of record CAJTLE010000022.1, read on the forward strand.
ACGAAGCCGCCTTATTGTTCGCCCTTGAAAACAATGCCGCTTCCTTTCAGAAAGCTTCAGGCACCCCTTCTGCATCCAGATCGGAAGAAAACCGGCAGATCCCTCATCCAAACGCTTATTCCCGTCCCGAAGCCGCTCCATTTGGCAAGGCTTCAAGACCGGTCAAAGAAACGCCACAATCTTCCCGGTTTCATCCCGAAAAACCAGCAGCGTCTAAAGTGACCACTCCGTCTTCGGAGGATCCGGCTTTTGACAACCCTTTACTTGATGAACTCCAGAAGCTTTTCGGACTGGAAAACCCAGCCTGTGCCCCGGTACACCCACATGAGCAGGTACCAAAAGAAAAGCCATCCACTTTCGAACAGCCTGAAGCTGGATTTGAAAGACCAGAAACCAAATTTGAATCCTCTGCCTTGCATCCGCAGGAAAAATCAGTCGACAGACCTTTCGACCCCTGGTCAACCAGAGTAAGACCAGAGTCGGTTTTACCGGAAGATGTCAGAGAAAAGCCGCAAAGACCAGCGCCTGAAAAGCCTGCAGAGCGTCCAGAAGATGAATTCATAGATCCTTTTGAAAGATGGATGAATGCCGCCAGAGAGGCCCAAAACCAGCAGAATACGAAAAAACCAGAGTCACTGCACCCGCAGCCTCAAAAGCAGCCTGAGCAGTCCACCTTTAAAGCACCAGAACGCGAAAACCGGCCACACCCATCCTGGTTCTGGGATCCATTCCATCCAGATGCAAAGTCGCCATTCGCAGTCCAGCCAGAAACACAACAAGAAGCGGCTGCAGCTTCAGAACAACCAAAAGAAATGGCCTCTGTCACACCAACTCAGCCAGGTGCTTCTGATTTCAGCTACGCAAAAACAACCCATCCCGCTGCTGAATCTGTAAACGCAAAGTTCCAGCAGCCACAACAACCTGGGCAGCCTGCTGCTGAAGAAAAGAAGCCAGAGGACGACAAGGCACCTCTTACCGAGCAGTCCCCGGCACCAAGACTGGGTACCCATGAATTCACAGCCCCAGCCGTAAAAGTCAAACCAGAAAACAACCCTGAACTGACAAAAGAAGAAACGCCAGCAGCTGCTTCTTCCAAAGAAGAGGTTCCAAAAGCAGACACCTCAAATGCTGCTCCCGCAAATATCAAGTCAGATCAGCCGTATGACTTTGAAGCCCTGCTCCAAAAGCTCTCAACAGGCGATCTTGCGACTTTATTAAATGCCTATGGCAAAGTCCATCCGGAATTCCAGGATTTCATTCTCGCTGGTTCTCTGGAAACCAATCCAGATGCCATCGGTCTGATCCTTGAAGAGGCCCATGTCCGTCTGAAAGCCTGCCTGCTCAAAGATGGCAGTTTCCAGGAACGGGAAGCCTCACGTAAGGCCAAAGCCTTTTTAAGCTGGCTGGATGACCAGCTGCTGGCCTTGTTTGCGAGTCGTCAGGACGCCAGCGCTTCTGATCTTTTGAGAAACATTCTCAATGATCTCAACGAATCTGTTCGTCTGGATGATGAACTGGAAGCAGACTTCCTGGTTCACGAGATCTTCTCCAGACTTGACCATCTGCTTTCCCGTGCACCGGCTTTAGTGGTCAAGGATACATTCTCATGGATAGAAGACCATCTGGCAAGTCCTGGTCGGACAATTATTGATCTTCCAATGCTTCGTCTGATCGAAAAGTCGTACTTCAACCGGGGCGATCTGGCTCTGCTTAAGCTCAATCTGCTCACGAAAGTTCTTGATCAGGCTGATGACTACGTCCTGTCCACAGTTGACCGTCATAAGATTGTGAATACCATTTTGGAACTGGTCGATACCTTCCCACAGCTTGAACAGGAACAGGCGACTGTAACCTTCATGCAGACGTATGGATCTGCCCCACAGGCCCTGCTCAAAAAAGCACATCAGGCCATTGCGCATAACCGTCCTGGTCTTGCCGAAGTCCAGCTCAAAAAAGCCAGAGCCCATACACTTTCCAACTCTCAGGAAGAAGAAGTCTGCCGTCTGCTGATCCAGATTTATCAGATCGAAGATCAGCCGGATTTAGCTGTCCGTCAGCTCAAAGAATTGATCTTTGTCTTAGATGCAGCCGACCCTGATGATCTGGTTCTGCTCAAAAAGCTCGAATCGGATGATGAATGGGCTGAAGATCTCAAGAAACTGGAAACAACTGCTTCGCCTGAACTGTTGATTCTGGTTTATGACCGCCTGCATATGGATGACAAACTGTTAAGAGCGTTGGAAAAAGAGCCGCATATTCACGATCTGATCGACTACGAAGATCGTCTGATTGCGGTGGATCCAGACCGCATGGCCAGACTCTGGCTCAACACGGCTCATTCCATTGCCGATCAGGCCAATGAACGTCATGACTACCATCGTCTGGCAGCCGCCTTACGCAAAGCTGCTGACCATCCATCCACGCATGATGAAGCCTTGCAGTTTGCGGCAGAACTGAAAGAAATGAATCATCGTCGCAAAGCTCTGCTTCAAGAACTCCATCACGCTGGCTTCTGATTCACTTCTGACTCTTTGCCCGGCCTATTCCGCTAAACGCCACTCTACGGTTCTTCTGTACGAGTACAGAAGAACCGTTTTTCTATGCCAAAATGGCTGTCTTGCCCGCTTTCTGATCCGTTTTCTGATCCAGCCACTAACCTGTTCGACTGATTTTCTGGCTCCATAGCTTGGTAGATCGACGTAAATCCATCCAATTGTCATCGATTATCGCAAACTGTTCGCACAGTGATCTAAAAGTGGCTAAAAACCGATGTGATCGAGTCATTGTTCTTGATCTTTTCTTTAGAATCAGCGACAATACTCAACGGAAAGAAACCTTGTGGGTTCAACACAAACCAGAACTGTTTAAAGCATTCTGGTTCGGTCGGGACCTCAAGATTGGAAAATAAATTTTCTAAAGAAATTTGTTGACAAGTTCTTTTCAAAGCTGTATTATAACAAAGCATTCTTAAATGGCGGTTGTGGAGAAGCGGTTAACTCAACGGATTGTGGCTCCGTCATGCGCGCGTTCGAATCGCGTCAGCCGCCCCATTTTATGAATACTCCGTGTCAGGAAACTGGCACGTTTTTTTATACTCTGTTTTCTCTGACAGAACCCTTGATCTGCCGTCCTGGCTTTTCGTCATTTTCATTCTTTGAATCTGGCTGATGCCCGGACGGCTTTTTCATTGTTTCTGTGGCTGCTGGCACGTTCCTCTTTTTTACCTTTCCCCTCCTCGCCTTTTCTTTCCGCCCTCCAAGCATTTACACGATCCTCGTTATCTATCTTTGTCCTCTATACTTTGGTGCCATCCACATCATTGGTTTTCTCGCCCAAAGAAAAAACCTGCAGGATTTCAATTCGAAATCCTGCAGGCCGGAAGATTAGTCGTAAGGTTTATAAATGGCTTCTTTCTTTTCGAAGTCGATGAAAATCTGATAGGCATCACCCTGGTCGTCCTCATCCCAGATTTCGACCAGTTTCGGAGTAACCTCAACCAGAATCTCGGTATCTACATGAGAGTAGGCATTGTAGGATTTCCAGAGATACTGTTTGTACAGTTTTTCGAAACGGTGGCCAGGTTCGCGGGTAACCAGACCTTTGATTTCGGCATCTCCTTCAATCTGCACTCCATTCCAGCACATCGCAACGCGTGGATTTGTATAGAGCTGCTGTGTCTTACGGAAATTTTTATCCGTCTTGAAATAAACTTTGTCATTGTAGAACAGGCAGGAGACGTTACGTACCATTGGGTAGTTATCTACACAGCTTGCCAGCGCCATGATTTTCCATGGACCGAGTTTATTTTCCATTAAGGCGGCTGCCTTTTCAAAGTTCATCTTGCATTCCATTCTTAATTCTTTTCCTCGTTATCTTTCTTAGCTTTCAGTTATTTGTTCATCGGATCGATATGAACCTTATTCAGGGGTGTCAGGTTCAGTATACGCGTTTTTTTGTCAAGTTTCTTTTCCCGCCGGATTTTTCGGGGTGTTTTCGGCGGGGAATGTTGGTCCCATCGCAAAAACCATGCTTTTTCAGGCCTCTGAAACGAATCGTAAACCTCTATCAGGAATAAGAAATTAAGAAAAAGAATCCATCAGACTCTGCAAAAAACACAGTATTTTTAATCCTTGCCAGACCAGAATTCTCAAAAATTTCAGCCCAGGTGGACTCGAATTCAGTTTTAGATCTGTCTGTCTTTAGCCGATTGTGCGCATGGTTGCCAGAATGGCCACGATGATCGTCGCAAGAATTACAGTTCCAACGACAGCCATTGTCTTCTTATTGGAAGGCACGGAAGATTCACGTTTATCCACCAGACCTGATTTATGCAGAGCATTGGAAACTGGCTTGTAGACCAGCAGAATGATGACGCTGTTGATCGCATCTTTCAGGAAGTTGAATAAAGCGATCGCCGGCAGCAGACCATTGACGACTTCCTGGGGCATTCCATAGTAGAACGGAGTAACAAAGTAGTTCCAGATCACCATGACAACGACACCCACAGCAGTACCTGCGCAAAGTCCAACGAAAGCTCCGTTTTTCGAATGCATTTTCTTATAGATATACGCTGCAGTGCAGATATAGGAACAGCTGGCCAGAACATCCATCATCCAGTCGAGAATGTTTCCGCCATGGAACATCAGTTCCAGTAAGGAAGAAATGGCCGATACGACAAACGCGCTCACCGGTCCATACAAAAATCCCGCAATCCCGATGACGACGTCTTTGGGGTCATACGTCAGAAACGGAACTGAAGGCACTAAAGGCACTCGAAACAGCAGGCACAGCACAACAGCCAGTGCACTGAACAGCGCCAGAATGGTCATTTTCTTTGTTGAAATCTTTTTCATATGTACACCTCCACTCACAAAGAAAACTGCAAAAAAACAACTTCTCGGCATTTTTCTGTGGGGAAAAGCGCACACAAAAAAAGATCTTCTTTCATCCAGACTTTAACTGTTGCTGCCGGAGTTTCACCAGGCTCGGCCCGAAGGTTCGCGGAGTATACCGCCAGTAGGGAATTTCACCCTGCCCTGAAGAGGTTTTATGCATGTCATAGTATAACGCTTCATTTATCGAATCGGTAAAGGAATGTTTTTTATGGTGCTCCTTGGTCAGTTTTTACTGTCTGCGGCTACAATATTCTTGAAACTTCACAGATCTCTGGTTGGATTTTACGATCTTTTCTAATCATTTCAGACCCGTTCAATCCAGCCTACGAAAGGAAAACACAATGGCCAGACAGAAAAAAGCCGCTGATCCCATGCAGGGATTTCGACCCGGCGGCAGTTTTGAATATAACGGAAAACAGGTTGTCTTACTGATGAACAGTAAAACCGGACAGCTTGCCTTTGAAATCGATCATCAGCTTGTTACAGATCCAGCTTTACAAAATGAACTGATGGCCGCATTTCAGGTTCGCAACCAGCTTCCACCAGAAAAGAAGTAGGCAAAAAGAAGGTTCTTACGCAAAGTGTGTGGTAGAACCTCATTTTGATTTATTGAAGATGTCATATTGGCATCTTCTTTTTTTGTTAAATAAATTGTACTGTGAAACATCCAGACTACTCATTGGAACTCAGACAATCTATTCCTGGAGATATGGAAATCCCTGCGCTGGACGCTCAGACCTGTAAGCTGAAAGACGGAAGTTCTACCATTCTTCAGTCTGACTTGCAGGTCTTTAAAAAGCAGGTTAACGTTTTCATAAAGTGGAGGACGAGTTACTATGAGCTCTTTTAGATATCCTGAACCAAATGAAACAGAAACCATTGATTCTCTTGAGCGGCTGATCATTCCTGAAGGTTTTATAGAAGATCCTTTACATCCTCACTTTAGAAAAGCTGATGGATCCATTCATATCTGCCTTCTGCAGGAAGATGGCCCGCAGAGGGCTGTCTGCCCCTTCTGTGGCCATGAAAGTCATCATTTTGCAGGTTACAAGACCCGAACCGTCCAGACTCTTCCAATCATGGGGGCGACCACCTGGTTTCATATCCGTTCTCGGCGCTACCGCTGTGACAACCCGGAGTGTCAGACCTCTACTTTTACTGTACTTTCAGAAGGGTTCCGGGTTTTTCAGCACCGGTCGGATC